>JBJMJL010000021.1:0-11637 GCA_045806365.1 Gaiellaceae bacterium | reverse complement strand
GAAGGGGTGCTATCCCGGGCAGGAGCCGATCGCGCGTCAGCACTACCGCGGCAAAGTCAACCGTCGTCTACGCGTGCTCGATGTCGGCGGCGACGTTGCGCCCGGCGACGAGCTGACGCACGACGGGAAAGTCGTCGGCCGTGTCACCAGCGCAGTCGACGGTGTCGCGCTCGCATACGTGCGCACCGAAGTTCCAGATGACGCAACGCTCCTGACGGGCAAAGGTCACGCGAAGATGCGCCCGGCATGATTCGGGTGAAAGACTCGAGGAATGATCGAGTGCGCCCGGCATGATTCGAACATGCGACCTCAGCCTCCGCAGGGCTGCGCTCTATCCCCTGAGCTACGGGCGCTCTGAAGCGGCACCAGTGTAGCGACTAGTTTCGCACACGTTTTGCGCCGCGAACGCGCGAGCAAGACGTTTTCGTGGCAGACGTGCCCGATTCCATCGTGCTCAAGCGCGACCGCGACCTCGATGGGCGGGAGTGGGAGATCTGGCTTCGCCGCGGCCTGTTCGCGCTACTGCCGCTGCTGGCACTGCTCGGTCTGCTGAACGTCTTCGGACAGCATCCGCAAACGCTGACGAAGTCGACGGGCGGCGCGTCGCTCAAGCTCTTCGCGCCGTCGCGCGTGCGCAGCGGGTTGCTGTACCAGGCGCGCTTCCACGTGACGGCGCAGCGCGACCTCGAGCATGCGACGCTCGTCCTCAGCCCGGGCTGGCTCGAGAGCATGACGGTGAACACAATCGAGCCGGCGCCCGTCGGCGAAGCGAGCGACAACGGAAAGCTCACGCTCGATCTCGGGCATATCCCCGCCGGCGGCTCGCACCTCCTCTTCATGCAGTTCCAGACGAACCCCACCAACGTCGGCCATCGTGATGCGTCGGTCGCGCTGCGGGATGGCGATCAGACGCTGTTCCGCATCCACCGCACCATCACCGTCTTCCCGTAGCCCATGGACATCGTTCTCCGCGCGCTCGCCCTGTACGTCTTCGTTGTCTTCGTGATGCGCGTCATCGGTCGACGCGAGCTCTCGTCGATGACGCCGTTCGATCTCGTGCTGCTGATCATCCTCGGCGATGCGATCCAGCAGGGTCTGACGCAGGACGATTACTCCGTCACGGGGGCGATCCTGGCCGTGGCGACGATCGCGACGCTGCAGGTGTTCACGTCATTCCTCTCGTTCCGCTCGACGAGGGCGCGCAAAGTCCTCGAAGGCGAGCCCATCGTGCTCGTCGACCGCGGCGAGCTCGTGCAGCAGAATCTCGACCGCGAGCGGATGACGGCGGACGAGATCGCCGAGGAGATGCGGCAGCAGCAGATCGCCTCACTCGACGAGGTCGAGTGGGGCATCCTCGAGGCGAACGGAGCGATCAGCTTCATCAAGAAGAGTTGAACCGCGCCGCCGGGCTCGCTCTCGTCCTGATCACGCTCACCGGCTGCAACGGCGGCACTGTCGACGAGCATGCGCTGAAGCGCGACTCCGAGCAGGTCGCATCGCTCGCGACCGAGGGCGAGCTGCTCGCCAATGACGTCTCGAAGGGCGCATCGACGAAGTACTTCGCGCGCGTGCACGCCAAAGAGCTGTCGGAGGCCGCTTCGAACATGGCCGATGCGCTGTCGGAGCGCCCGACGTCGGCCGGGGTCACGCGCGACGCGCGCAAGTTGTCGAAGGTCGCGGCAGACGTCTCGGACCTGCTCGAGCGGCTGCACCTGCATCCCACCGACCGCGAGATCGCCGAGTCGCTGGAGCAGCCGCTCTCCGACGCGGCCGACGCGGCGGACGAGCTCGGCAAATGAAGATCTTCCAGGTCGCGCTCGGCATCCTCGCCGCGATCGGCGGCTTCGTCGACATCGGCGACCTCGTGTTCAACGTCTCTGCTGGGGCGACGTTCGGTTACCAGCTCCTGTGGGTCGTCGTCATCGGCGTGATCGGGATCATCGTGTACTCGGAGATGTGCGGACGCGTCGCGGCCGTCTCGGGCAAAGCCGTTTTCGACGCCGTTCGCGAGCGACTCGGATTCCGCACGGGGCTCTGGGCGCTCATCGCCGCGCAGGTCGTGAACCTGATGACGCTGACAGCCGAGATCGGCGGTCTCGCAATCTGCCTGCAGCTGCTGTCGGGCTTGCCCTACCGGTGGCTGATCGTGCTTGCCGGGATCGCCCTAGCGATCGTCGTCTGGGTCGTGTCGTTCGAGTGGATCGAGAGGCTCTTCGGGTACGGCGGACTGTGCCTCCTCGTCTTCGCAGTCGCGGCTGTGAAGCTGCACCCGACGTGGAGCGCGGTCGGCGAGGGATTCGTGCCGCACCTGGAGACCGAGAGCCCGCTGCTGTACGCGTACTTCGCGATCGGCCTGCTCGGCGCTGCGATGACGCCGTACGAGGTGTACTTCTATTCGTCGGGCGGAGTCGAGGAGCAGTGGGGGCCGAAAGATCTCGGCCTGAACAAGGCGAACGCGATGATCGGGTACGGCCTCGGCGGCTTTCTGTCGTTCGCGCTGATGATCGTCGGCGGCTCACTCTTCCTCGAAGAGGGAATCGAGCCGGAATTTCTCGGCACGATCGCGCTCGGCGCCGAAGTGCCGCTCGGCCAGATCGGCCTGCTGCTTGCGCTTGTCGGCATCCTGTTCGCCGTGGGCGGCGCGGCCATCGACACGCTCTTCTCAGGTGCGTACAACCTCGCGCAGTTCCTCGGCTGGGAGTGGGGCCGCTATCGTCACCCGAGCGGCGCGCCGCGCTTCACGGTGACGTGGATCGTGCTGCTCGTGCTGGCGCTCGCAGCCGTGATGACCGGCGTGGACCCCGTGCAGCTGACCGAGTTCGCCGTGATCTTCTCTTCCGTCGCGCTGCCCCTTACCTACATTCCGATCCTGCTCGTCGCGAACGACCGCGCCTATATGCGCGAGTACGCGAACGGCCGACTGGCGAACGTCTTCGGCGTCGTCTACCTCGTCGTGATCCTGATCGTCGCCGTCTCGGCCGTGCCGCTGCTCGTCCTCACGAACGTGGGCCAGAATTGAGCAGGACGATCGATCTCGGGCTCCTGCTCGTCGACCATCAGCTGCTCGACTCCGAAGAGCGGCGCTGCGGCAACGTCGACGACCTCGCGCTCGAGGGCGGGCCCGGAGAGTCGCTCGAAGTGGTCGCGATCCTGAGCGGCCCCGGTGCTTGGCGCGCGCGCGCCAGTCTCGTCGGCAGGCTCGCCGCCTGGCTGGGCGGTGGCGACACGGTGCGCGTCCCGTGGGAGGAGGTCGACGACGTCGCGGCCCACGTCAAGCTGCGCAAGCGTGCAGAGAGGCTCGGTCTCGGGAGGGGCGACGACCGTTTGCGACCGTACATCGAGAAGATCCCGGGCTCGGACCGATGAGGACGTTCTCCTCGTTCCTCGGCCGCATGGTCGAGACCGAATCGGGCCGCCAGCTCGGTACGTGTCGAGATCTGCGCGCGACACTGGCCCGTGGGCGGCCGACGGTCGACGCGATCGTCGTCGGGCGACGCGGCTGGTTCGAGCATCTGGGGATCGGCGGCGCGACGGCCCATCGAAAGGACGCAGTGCCGTGGGACGCCGTCGTGCGGATCGAAGGAAAGCGCATCGTCGTGCGCGACGGCACCGAGCTCGAGTGACGCTCTACCTGTCGGAGAGTGAAGTGCAGGATCTGCTCTCCCCAGCCGACGCGGTCGAAGCCGTCGAGGGCTGTTGCCGCCGGATGGCCGCCGGCGCCGTGCAGATCGCGCCGCGTCGGCGTCTCGACCTCGCCGAGGGGCGGCTCGCGGACATGGCCGCCTCGGACCTCGAGCTCGGCTACGCCGGCGTGAAGGCGTACGCGGGTTTCGGGGACGGAGCGGCCTTCGTCGTCGCGTTGTTCTCGACCGAGCGGCCAGAGCTCGTCGCCGTGCTCGAAGCCGACTGGCTCGGCCGGCTACGGACCGGCGCGGCGAGCGCGGTGGCGGCGAGACATCTGGCGGCCCCGGAGGCCACGTCCCTCGGCGTGATCGGCTGCGGCGGTCAGGCGGAGACGCAGGTGTCGTGCATCCGCGCAGCGGTGCCGTCGATCGAGCGCGTCGTCGCGTACTGCCGCACGGAGCGCGACCTGGATGCGTTCTGCAAGCGCGTCGGCGCGGAAGCGGGCGAAAGCCACCGCGATGCCGCCGCGCAGCACATCGTCGTCACGATCACGACGTCGCGCGACCCGGTCCTGCGCGGAGAATGGTTGCGCGACGGCGCTCTCGTCTGCGCGGCCGGCGCGAACAACGGCACGTCGCGCGAGCTCGACAACGTCGTGCTCGAGCGCGCGTCGTTCGTGTGCTGCGACTGGCTGCCGCAGGCGAAGCTGGAGTCGGCGGATCTGATCGAGCCGGTCGGGACCGGCGTGCTCGACTGGCTCGAGGTGCACGAGCTACACGAGGTCGTCGGCGGCGAGCTCCCGGGACGTCAGTCGCCGGACGACCTCGTCGTGTTCAAGTCGAACGGGATCGCTGCCTGGGACGTGGCGATTGCAGCTGCGGCCGTCGAGTCAGCCCGCGCGCGCTGACTCCAACTCTCGTCTGCAGTCCTCGACGGTCTCGTCGCCCAGGGCCTGAATCACCTCGGGGCGGTCGAGCAGGCGCACGCGCTGCTGCGGCGTGAGCCGGTTCTGCACGTAGCGGTCGTCGAGGATGTCGCCGAGGTTGCGTCCCCGTCCGTGCTCGCGGATGACGTACGCGGCGACCCGTTCCTCCGTGCTCGAACGTGCGAACAGAAAGGAGAACGGCGAGCGCAGCAAGCTTCCAAGTCGCTGCATCGGGGCGATTGTATCCTTGCGCCGTGAGGCGGAAATCGACGGAGGGCCGCTTCGCCGAACGAGTCGTTCACGGGGTCGACGACGCCGGCGCCGACGAGACGATCGTCATCTGGATCGAGCGCAAGCAGGGCGCGCTGTGGGCCGTCGGCCGCGCCGTCAACCTGCAGCACCGCTCCAGCGACGAGCCGCGGCGCGACGACTATCTGTTCGAGGGCTACGAGCTCGACGACGCGCTGAGGGCGGCCAACGAGGCACTCGAGGACGACGGCAGTGTCTCGGAGCGCGACGGACGCGCTGAGCACCTGAAGCCGTTCACGCGCGACGAGTTGCTGAAGCCGCTCGAGCGCTGGTTTTTCGGCCGCCGCTGATCGCGGGCCATTCCAGGTTCGCGTCCGGAATCGGGTCACCGTGCGGATCGTGCGTCGGAAAGCCGAGCGCCTTGTCGATCCGCTGCTCGAGCTCCTCGGAGATCACGTGCTCGAGCCGCTCGGCCTCGTCGTGCACGTCGTCGATGTCCAGGCCGAGCGTTTCCGCGAGGTACAGCTCCAGCAGCCGGTGGTGTCGGATGACCTCGAGCGCGACCTTCTCCCCGGCGGTCGTCAGCGTGATCCCGCGGTACGGCTCGTGGAGCGCCAGGCCGAGCGCGGCCAGCTTCTTCACCATCGCGCTCGCCGAAGCGGGCGACACCCCTTGCGCCTTCGCGAGCTCCGTGACCGACACGCGCGCTCCGTCCGTGCCGAGCTTGTAGATGTCGCGCAGGTAGTCCTGGATCGCGTCGGTTAGTGCCGGCCTCGCCATCGATCACAGTCTAGGGTGCGCTCGTGCTGGTCAGAATCGGCCATTCCGCCGATCCCGACGACGCGTTCATGGCGTGGGCGCTCGCGACTGGAAACGTCGACGCGCGCGGCTTCGAGTTCGAGCTCGTGCCTGAGGACATCCAGGTGCTGAACGAGTGGGCGCTGCAGGGGCGGCTGGAGGTGACGGCCCTCTCGCTGGCGACGTATCCACTCGTGCAAGACCGCTATGACCTGCTGCCGCACGGCGCGTCGATCGGCAAGGGCTACGGCCCGATCGTCGTCGCGCGCGAGCCGCTCTCGCTCGAGCGACTCCGCGAGGTCGACGTCGTCGTTCCCGGCCGCTTGACGACGGCTTTCTGCGTCCTCGGCATGGTGCTCGGCGGAGAGTTTCCGCACCGCGTGCTGCCGTTCGACCGGATCGTCGACGAGGTGAAGTCCGGCCGCGCCGAGGCGGGCCTGCTGATCCACGAGGGACAGCTGACCTACGCGGACGACGGGCTCGTGAAGGTGCTCGACCTCGGCGAGTGGTGGCTGCTCGAGACAGGCCTACCGCTGCCGCTCGGCGTGAACGTCGTCCGCCGCGACGTGCCCCGGCGCGACGAGCTCTCGGAGGTGCTGCTCGACTCGATCAACGCGGGGCTCGTGCACCGCGAGGAAGCGACTGCGTACGCGCTCGGATTCGCACGCGGGCTCGACGTCGAGGACGCGAACCGCTTCATCGACATGTACGTCAACGAGCTGACGTGCGACTACGGCGACGAGGGCCGCAAGGCCGTCGAGGAGTTCCTCAGCAGAGTGCGCGCCTGAGGCACCGCTCGCGGTGCCTCATCAGGATCGGAGGCCCTGCCTCCGATCTGTCTGAAATGACCGGTCGATGACGCACGAACTACGAAAGAGCGCGCCTGAGCGCGCTTTGCGCGTCGTTCGTCACCGGATCGCCGTGCGTCGGCAGCAGCAGCTCGACCGGTAGGTCGACCAGGGGTCGCAGCTTCTCGTTGTACTCCTCGCGCGTGGCCTTCGCCCACTCCGATTCGAGCCACGCGTCCGGCATCGCGCCGCCGTCGGGCAGCGAGTCGCCGACGACGAGCGCGTTCTGCGCCGGAATCCACAGCGTTCGCTCGCCGGGAAAGAAGGCAGGCTGCGCCGTCACGTCCTTCGGTAAGTCGTCGCCGCAAATGGGCGCGCCCAGCTGCTTGGCGTCGCGGTCGTGCCACTCGGCCGTCAGCACAACCTGCACCTTCGTGTCGCGCATGAGCTCGTCCGGCACGGAGATCGGGTCGAAAAGGATCACGCCCTCGTCCGTCTGCAACGCGTACGACCGCACCTCCGGTCCCCAGTGCGGGTTGCCGGTCCAGTCGGGGTGGCGCCCCGTCCACGTCCACAGTCCACCGGCCAGCTCTTGCACGGCGGGCAGCGTACTCGCACGTAGCATCACTACGCTGACCTGATGAGTCGCGCCGTCGTGATCGCCGGAGTGCGCACGCCGATTGGGCGTTACGGCGGCGCGCTGGCTGACGTTCGTGCCGACGATCTCGCCGCGCTTGCGATCGCCGAGGCGGTGAAGCGCGCGGGCGTTGCGCCGGAACAGATCGAGGACGTGTACTTCGGCTGCGCGAACCAGGCGGGTGAGGACAACCGCAACGTTGCGCGCATGGGCGTGCTCCTCGCCGGGCTGCCGGAGAGCGTCGCCGGCGTGACGATGAATCGTCTCTGCGCGTCCGGTCTCGCCGCCGTCGTCTCGGCGTGCCACGCGGTTGCGGCCGGCGACGGCGATCTGTTCGTAGCCGGCGGTGTTGAGTCGATGAGCCGCGCGCCGTTCGTGTTCGGCAAGCCGGAGCGTGCGTTCCCGCGCGGCAACCAGACGGTGTGGGATACCACGCTGGGGTGGCGCTTCCCCAATCCCCGGATGGAGCAGATGTTCCCTCTCGAGTCGATGGGCGAGACGGGCGAGAACGTCGCGGAGCGCTGGAACGTGTCGCGGGAGGAGCAGGACGCCTTCGGCCTGCGCTCGCAGCAGCGCTGGGCCGCGGCTGCCGAGGCGGGGCGCTTCGACGACGAGCTCGTCAGCGTGAACGGTCTCGAGCGCGACGAGCATCCGCGTCCGGACACGACGGCCGAGAAGCTGTCCGCGCTCAAGCCCGCGTTCCGCGCGAACGGAGGAACCGTCACCGCCGGCAACTCCAGCGGGATCAACGACGGCGCGGCCGCGCTCGTGATCGCGAGCGAGGAGAAGGCGGCGAAGCTCGGCGTCGAGCCGCTGGCGGCGTTTGCGGGCAGCGCAGTCGCGGGCGTCGATCCGCGCGTGATGGGGATCGGTCCGATCCCGGCGGTGCGCAAGCTGCTCGATCGGACCGGCGTCACCGTTGACCAGCTCGACCTGGTCGAGCTGAACGAGGCGTTCGCATCGCAGAGCCTCGTCGTCGTTCGCGAGCTCGGCCTCGACGAGGAGAAGGTGAACGTCAACGGCGGCGCGATCGCGCTGGGGCACCCGCTCGGAATGAGCGGCGCGCGTCTCGTCGTCTCGCTCCTGCACGAGCTGAGGCGGCGCGGCGGCACGTACGGCCTCGCCACGTTGTGCGTTGGTGTGGGCCAGGGTCAGGCCGCCCTCTTCAAGCGCAGGTAGCCAGACGCCGATATCGGCCTGGTGAGGGTCGAAAGCCGCCTCAGCTGGCTCGCGGTCGCAGCGGGATCGACACTATGCGCCGCCGTGGCGGCGATCGGTGCCGACGCTCGCTGGCTTGCGGCGCTGGGCGGCGTGATCGCTCGCGCGGGTCGCATTCCCTCGTCGATCCCGTACGCCGCCGCGCCGTCGCACGACTGGGTCAACGTGCCCGTCCTGGGCGAGCTCGTCTTTCACTGGGTGGACGCGCTCGGCGGCGAGCGAGGCCTCATCGTCTTGCAGGCGCTCGCCGTCGCGGCGACGCTGGCGCTCCTTCTGTACGACATGCGCGCGACCGGCGCGTCCGACCCAGCACGCGCGCTCGTCCTGATGCTGGTCCCCTTCGCGTCGCTGTCGGCGCTGTTCGTCGTGCGGGCGCAGGTGTTCTCACTGCCGCTGTTCGCGGCGACGGTCGTCTTGCTGCGCGCCGATGCGAGGGGCAGGTCGGCGCGCATCTGGCTCATCGTCCCGCTGGTCGCCTTGTGGTCGAACCTGCACGGTGCGGTGCTCGTCGGGCTCGTCATCGCAACCATCTATCTTGTGTTCGCGCGTCGTTTCCTCGTGCTCGCCGCCGTGTGGTGCGCGCTGTTCGCGACGCCCGCGCTGGAGCGGACCGCGTCCTATTACCTCGGCGTGCTGCACAGCGAGCCCGCAGTGAGTGGCTTCGGCATGTGGGCGCCGCTGTCGCCGCACCGTCCGCTCGACGTCCTCTTTCTCGCCGTCGTCGCGCCGCTGATCTGGCTCGCCGTGCGCGCGCGCCCGCGGGCGTGGGAGCTCGTGTCGCTCGGCGTGCTCGCGGCTTCGACCGTCCATGTCGGCCGCAACTCGATCTGGCTGCTGCTGTTCGTCGCCGCGCCGGCGGCGACGGGCCTGCGCGTACGCATGGCGGCGAGACGGAACGTGCTGATCACCTGCGCGTGGGCGCTTCCCGTCATCCTGCTCGTCGCGGCGTTCACGCAAGCGCCGGAGCAGACCGTCGCCGGCCCGGCGCTACGCGCCCATGCGGTGCGGCTGGCCGGCGGACGGCCGATCCTCGCGGATCCCGAGGACGCGGAACGCCTCGCGCTCGACGGGGCCCGTATCTGGATCGCGAACCCGATCGACGCGTTCGAACGCGACGACCAGCGCGACTACATCAACTGGCTGGACGGACGCTCTGCGGCTCGCCACGACGTCGTGCTCGTTCAACGCGAGAGCGAAGCGCAGCGGCGGCTGACGAAGGACGCCGCATTTCGCGAAGTCGCTCGCGATTCGGTCGCAGTGCTGTACGTGCGCCGTTAGCTCAGCGGCGGACGGATGTAGATCACGCCCTCGTGCTTGATCGGCACGAAGGGCGCGCCGATGCTCGTGATCACGTTCTCGGCATGGCTCATGAGCTCGTCGCACGCAGCGTCGCTGTCGTCGCCACACGGAACCTCGATGCAGACCTCGTCCACAGGGCGCGCGTCGAGCCCCGCCTCCTTCAGCTCCCGCAGAAGCCGATCGCGGTCGGGGATGCGTGCTGCTTCGACATGAACGGTCGTCGCCATAGCGCTCGTCTCTCCCCCCTTTTGCCGCCCGAAACCCCTATCCTTCTCCGCCGCGATGGCAGTCACAACGGAACGAGAGTACGGCCTGTTCATCAACGGCGAGCTCGTCGAGCCACAGGACGGCGAGATCCGTGAGCTGAATGAGCCGGCGACGGGCGATTCGCTCGCGCGCATCGCGCTTGCCGGTGACGCCGACGTCGATCGCGCCGTCGCCGCCGCGCGCGCGGCGCTGGAGGGGCCGTGGGCCAAGACGCCCCCGACGGAGCGCTCGCGCCTGTTGCACGCGCTCGCCGACGCGATCGTCGCAAACCGCAAAGAGCTTGCCGAGCTCGAGGCGCGCAACGTCGGCAAGGCGATCTCCTCCGTCAAGGCGGAGGTCAATCAAGCCGTCGAGAACTTCCGGTTCTACGCGTCGGCCATCGCGTCGATCGCGGGACGCTCGAACCCGGTCGGCGGCTCTCTCCTTTTCTACTCCTCGAAAGAACCGGTCGGCGTGGCCGGCCAGATCGTCCCGTGGAACTACCCGTTGATGATGACGGTGTGGAAGCTCGCGCCCGCGCTTGCGGCGGGCTGCACCGTCGTGTTGAAGCCGGATGAGTCGACGCCGCTGACGGCACTCCGCCTCGCCGAGCTCGCGAACGATGTCGGCTTCCCGCCGGGGGTCGTCAACATCGTCCCGGGCGGCGGCAAGACGACCGGCGCGTACCTCGTGCGCCATCCGGGCATCGACAAGATCGCGTTCACCGGCTCGACGGCGACCGGCGGCGAGATCATGCGGCTCGCGTCCGATCCGATCAAGCGCCTCACGCTCGAGCTCGGCGGCAAGAGCCCGAACCTCGTCTTCGCCGATGCGAATCTCGACGACGCGATCCCCTCGGCGGTGTGGTCGATCTACTACTCAGCCGGACAGAGTTGCGAGGCGCGATCGCGCGTGCTCGTCGAACGGTCGGCCTACGACGACTTCGTGTCGCAGTTCTCGGACAAGGCGAAGCAGCTGAAGGTCGGCGATCCGCTCGATCCCGAGACGCAGATGGGATCGCTGATCTCGGCGGCGCATCGCGACCGCGTGCACGGCTTCGTCGAGCGCGGGCGTGAGGAGGGCGCGGAGGTCGTCACGGGCGGCGAGGTCGGAAACGGCAAGGGTGCCTTCTATCCGCCGACGGTGCTCGCGAAGGTCGAGAGCCCGATGACGGTGGCGCAGGAGGAGATCTTCGGACCGGTCGTGACGGTCATCCCCTTCGAGGACGAGAAGGACGCGATCCGGATCGCAAACGACGTCAAGTACGGGCTGATGGCCACGGTGTGGACGGGGGATCCCGCGCGCGGACATCGGCTCGCGAGCCGGATCAAGGCGGGCACGGTCGGCATCAACATGCCGTACACCGCGTTCCCGGGCATCCCGTTCGGCGGCTACAAGCAGTCGGGCTTCGGGCGGGAGCTCGGGATCGAGTCGCTCGAGGACTACCTCGAGACGAAGAGCGTGCTCGTGGCCACGGGCCCGAAGCCGTTCAACCCCTGGGGCCTGTAGACGCCGGCCGCTACCGCTGGGCCATCCTCGCCGCGGGCGCGGGCGCCCAGGCGGCGTTCTCGACGCTCACGCTCGGGTTGCCCGTGCTCGCGCCCGCGATTCGGTCCGAGTTCTCCCTCTCGCTCGGCCAGGTCGGGATCCTCCTCGGCTCCGAGTGGATCGGGCTGATCCTGGCGCTCCTGCCCTGGGGCTTCGCGGTCGACCGTTTCGGCGAGCGCTGGACGCTCGCGGCCGGGATGCTCGGCTGCGGGTCCTGTCTCGCCGGCGCGGCCTATGCGCCCGGCTTCGTTCCCTTCGTGCTGCTGATCGCGGTCGCCGGCGGTGCCGGCGCGAGCGTCCAGTCC
>JBJMJL010000020.1:0-39523 GCA_045806365.1 Gaiellaceae bacterium | reverse complement strand
CGGCCACCGTGCCCATGAACTCGTGGCCGAGCACGTCACCGGCGCGCATCGCGGGGATGTAGCCGCCCAGCAGGTGCAGGTCCGAGCCGCAGGTCACCGACAGGCCGACCTCGAGGATGATGTCGTGGTCGTTGAGGATCTTCGGCTCCGGGACGTCCTCCACCCCGACCTCGTTGACCCCGCGCCAGGTCACCGCCTTCACAGCACTCCCCCCTTGGATGCCCGCTTCGTGACCGCCTCCAGCGCCACGCCGGGGCTCGCCGTCCGCTTGCCGTGCGGGGCGGGGTCCACCTGGAGCACCACGCCCACCTCGATCAGCTGCTTGGCCTTCCGCAGCGCGGACCGCAGGTCGCCCTGCGGATCGCTGCCCGTCAACCGTGCCGGAGCGGAGCCGTTCCCCGAGGAGCGCTGGGTCAGCCGCACGGCCAGCTCGGTGCCCTTGCCGCCCGCCGCCGGGCGGATCCGCGTCTCGATGCGGTCGCCGTACTCGGCCAGCGGTGCCGGCAGGGAGGTGGCGTCGATCTCCGTCGGATCGCGGTAGATGCTCACCACCAGCCACCCGGACGCCGGCGCGTCGGTCACACCGGCGGCGCTGTTCCTCTGTTCGATGGCCGAGCGGACCTGACGGGCCACCGCGCCGCCCGCGCGCGCGGCCAGCGACGCGACGTTGCCGAGCGCGGAGGTCATGCCCCACCCCCGGCCGAAGCGGTCTGAGGTGCTCGGGCGAACTCCTGCACGATGCGCTCGCAGAAGGCCGGCAGGTCGTCGGGCGATCGGCTCGTCGTGATGTTGCCGTCGGTGACGACCTGCTCGTCGACCACCTCCGCCCCGGCGTTGCGCAGGTCCGTGCGGATGCTCGGGAACGACGTCAGACGCCGTCCGCGCGCGACGTCGGCCTCGACGAAGTTCCACGGGCCGTGGCAGATCGAGGCGACCGGCTTGCCCGACCGGACGAAGTCCCGGACGAACGCCACCGCGGCGGGTTCCATCCGCAGCTTGTCCGGGTTCACCGTCCCGCCCGGCAGGAGCAGCGCCTCGTAGTCGTCGACCGACACCGAGCCGACCAGCTGGTCGACCGCGAAGGTGCCGGCGTCCTCGAGGTCGTGGTCACGCGCCTGGATCTCGCCGTCGGTGATGGAGACGACCTCGGTGCGGGCGCCGGCGTCCTCCAGCGCCTGCCGCGGTTGTTCCAGCTCGACCCGCTCCACGCCGTCGGCCGCGAGGATCGCGACCCGTCGTCCGTCCAGTGTCGTAGCCATGTCACGCTCCTGCGTTCGTCGGGTGGAGGACGACCTTCGTCCAGCCCTCGTCACGGTTGTCGAAGTGCTCGTACGCCTCGGGCGCCTGGTCGAGGGGCAGCTCGTGGCTCACGATGAACGACGGCTCGGCCTTGCCGGACGCGATGAGGTCGCGCAGCTGCCGGTTGTACTTCTTGACCGGCGCCTGGCCGCTGCCGATGTGCTGGCCCTTGAACCAGAACATGCCGTAGTCGAAGGCGAGCTTGCCCTGCTTCGCCAGCTCGTCGCTGGCCCCGGGGTCCTGGGGCACGAAGACGCCGACGTTGCCGATCTTCCCGGTGAAGCGCACCGAGGCGACCAGCCGGTTCATCGTCAGGTTGGCCTGCTCCTGCCCGTCGGGCTCGTGCGCCTGGTAGCCGACGCACTCGCAGCCGTTGTCCGCGCCCAGCCCCATCGTCTCGTCGAGAACGGCCTGCACCGGATCGACCTTCGAGTCGTCGATGGCGATCGCGCCGATCGACTCGGCCAGCCGCAGCCGGTCGGGGTGCCGGTCGACGACCATCACCTTGCTGGCCCCGCGGATGGTCGCCGAGAGGGCGGCCATCAGCCCGACCGGGCCGGCGCCGTAGATGACCGTCTGGTCGCCGGGCTGCACGCCGGCCATCTCGGTGGCGTGGTAGCCGGTCGGGAAGATGTCGGCGAGCATCACGTAGTCGGTCTGGCGCTGCTCGGCGTCCTCCCCCAGCCGCAGGCAGTTGAAGTCACCCCAGGGCACGCGCAGCAGCTCGGCCTGTCCCCCGCCGTACGGGCCCATGTCGGCGAAGCCGTACGCGGCGCCGGCCATGTTCGGCTCCGGCTGGGCGGTCAGGCAGTAGTTCGTGAGCTGGCGCTCGCAGTTCTTGCAGTGTCCGCAGGAGATGTTGAACGGCAGGACGACGTACTCCCCCACCTGGACCTTGTCGACCCCGTCGCCGACCTCGACGACCTCACCCAGGTTCTCGTGTCCGAACCAGCGACCGGGCTCGAAGTCGGTGCGCCCCTCATACATGTGGAGGTCCGAGCCGCAGATGTTTGCCGACGTGATCCGCACCAGGACGTCGGTCGGCCGCTCGATCCGCGCGTCGGGTACATCCTTGACGGTGACCTGCCGCGGCCCCTCGTACACCACTGCCTTCATGCTGCCTCCTCGTCGCTGATGCGTCCCACCTCTTTGGGGGCGCGCCTCGATTACACCCGGCCGGGCGTGGGGTGGGTATCGGCAGACATGCCAATACCGACCCCGGGGCGTCCGATCGGCCACACAGGCCACATGAGAGCAACCTGACCCACGTGGGCAGCCGATGAGAGAGCGACCAGCCAGACCCCTGGACCGAGCCTCGCTGGCATCGTTCCGCCGGTTCACGGCGTGCGAGGAGTCAACGACGGCGAGCGAGTGCCGTACGTCGCGCGAGTACCAACCAGCACAGTATCGCGCCGGCCGAGAGTAGGGCTGGGGCGAAGTGTCGAAGCAGCAACGAGGCCGCGACGGCGCACGCGAAGGCGGTGATATTCGCGATCACGTCATAGACGGGGGCAATGAACCCGCGGTTGAAGACATGCGCCACCGCGATGACAACCCCGCACGCGAACGTGACAGACAGAAGGAAGCTCACCACAAGGTCCGAGTATGAGGACGCCCCCAAACGCGGGTCTGTTCATGCCGGAACCGGCGCGGACAGCCGATGAGGGGACGGCGTCCGCCGCACGGCGTTTCTGTGCGAGCGCGATCGGATGAGCGACCTCGAGCCCCCGGACGGCGAGGATCGCGCCGCCTGGGACATCGAGGTCGTCAGCGAGCCCTTCACCGTCGGGTCCGAGGACGTCGACACCGCGGTGGGGTGACTAGGAGAGCATGCTCGGCAGCACGAATGGGACCTCGTCGTCGGGCTGACCGAGCTTCCGCTTCGCGACGATGACGGCCGGTACCTGCTGGTCGAGTCCGACCCGCAGCGACGGACTGCGGTGTTGTCGCTGCCCGCACTGGGCGGGCTCCGATTGCACGCGCGCACCCGTCACGCAGTGCGCGCGCTCGTCGACGGCATGGCCGACCAGTCATCCGAGGACGAGCACCGGGTGCCACTGCCCCGCCTCAGTGGCCGCTGGCGGCTGCTCTTGGGAATGGTGCTCGCCAACCGTCCGTGGCTACTCGTGCCCGGGCTCAAGTCCGCGCTCGTCGCGGCCCTGGCAACCGGAGCCGTCGCCACCATCAACTCCACGGTCTGGCTGCTGGCCGGCTCCATGTCGTGGTGGCGGCTCATGGTCGCGACGATCGCCTCCATCACGCTCGTCGTCGCGTGGCTCGTGATCGATGGCCAACTGTGGGACCATCCGGACGACAACTCCGCCGAGGCTCGCGAGAGATCCCGTCTCTACAACACCTCGACCCTGATCACCCTGACCGCCGGGGTGCTCATCTGCTACCTCGCGCTCTACCTGGTGAATCTGGCCTGGGCGCTGTTCGTCCTCGACCCCGCGGTGATGGGCGGCTATCTCCACGCGTCGATCGGCTACGGCGACCTGTTCGTGGTGACCTGGTTCGTCGCGTCAGCGGCTACCGTCGGGGGCGGCCTCGGCACCGGCCTGGAGTCGGACGAGGCGATCCGCGCGGCCGCATACTCAAAACGCGAGGAGGAGCGCCGCAACCGCCTCGCGCGCGAACGAACCTCGTGACAGGAAGTCAAAGCCTGGTCGGTGTGCTTCACATCGGAAAGTCGAGGAGGACACCCAAGGCGAGGAGCACGTGCCCGCCGAGCCGGTCGATGGACCGGTTGAAGCGCCCCAGCAGCCGACCGAGATCGCTCAGCTCGGCCTCCGGCCAGTCCGCCAGCGCCTTCGCCAGCTGTTCCCGTCGATGGTCGCGGGTTCGTTCCAGGACGTCGCGGCCGCTGGCGGTCAGGTCGAGGATGACCGCACGCCCATCGGAGGGGTCCTTCCTCCGGAACGCCAGCCCACTCCTCTCGAGGTCCTGGACCTGGCGGGTCACGGTCGAGGGGTCGAGGCCGAATGCGGCGGCGAGCGCCCCCAACCGTTGTGGGCCGTCGTCGGCGAGCCGGCACAGAATCCCGTACGCCGACCTTTCGAGAGCGACATCACCGTGCTGGGTCGACAGATGGACCCGATGACCACGCCGTAACAGAAACGTGAGCTGCTGCTCGACGTCGTTCGCCGAGCTGTCCACCCAGGTCACCGCTTCTCTCCTGCGTGCTCGTACTCGTCCCGATCCCGGCGAGACAGCGACTCGTCGCGCTCCCGGTCGATCGCACGAGCGCGCACCCACGGGCGAGCGAGGTGGTCCGACACAGCCGTGCCGTGCTTCGTCATGGTGAGCCTCCAAGTGCCATGCGCGAGTCCTCGGCATTGAGCCGACAAGCACGGTGCCCTAGCCCGTGCCGGTATCGAGCATGCGTGCGGCGACTTGCAGAATCCTTGACCACCGGTCGGTCATGGGGGTCATCCGGGATTGACCCCTCCCGAAGTCCCCCACCCGCGGCGGTACTCACCCTTGGCCCGCTCATGGTCAACCTGGTTGACGGGTCATCACCGCGAGGATATGGTCAATTGAGTTGACCATATCTGGAGTCAGGAGCCCACCATGGCGGTCATCGCAGCACCGGCTGGCGCCACGCACGACATCGGAACGACCAGCTTCACCTCGCTGGCCACGCCATCCCGCGGGAGCCAGGAGACCTCTGTGTGGCGCGTCGAGATCGCGCCGCACACCCCCGCCACACCGCACTCGCTGACCCGCGAGGAGGTGTTTGTGGTGCTCGATGGAGAAGCTTCCGTCGACATCGGCGGCGTGCAGTCCCGCGCTCACCCGGGCGACGCGATCGTGGTCCCGGCAGATGTCGAGTTCGCGCTGGCAAACGACGGCGAGGCGCCGCTGCGACTGCTGTGCTGCATGCCGGTGGGTGGCCAAGGCCGCATGCCCGGTGGTGAGCCGTTCACGCCGCCGTGGGCGCAGTGACCGACGCCGACGAGCCGATCCCGCTGGCCCGCCTACTCGCCATGGCGTATCGGGACCTCATCGACAACTTGCACGATCGGCTGCGCGAACGCGGTTGGCAGGACGTGCGCCCGGCGTTCGGGTTCGCGCTCCTCGCCGCTCGAGAGGCACCGATAACCATCACCGGGCTCGCCGCCCTGATGGGCACGACCAAGCAGGCGGCGTCGAAGCTAGCGGCGGCGATGATCGACGCCGGATACCTCGTCGCGGGCGCCGGCTCGGACGACGGCCGACAACGCCCGCTACGCCTGAGTCCCGAGGGCACCGAACTCCTGGCCGATGTCGAGGACATCTACCGAGAGCTGGAGGCCGAATGGGCCAAGGCCATCGGTGCGTCCTCCCTGAGACGGCTCAGACGCACACTGCACACGGTCATACTCGCGTCGCACGGCGGCAAGCTACCCGCCGTTCGGCCGAGTTGGTGACGCCTGCGATGACTCGCGTGCCGGTCCCCTGCGTGGACTTCAACACCGCAGTACGTCTGATGTAGTTCCGCGGCACTAGGTTCTTCGACGTGAGTCCCGTGTTGCAGCGCGTGGTCGGCGTGCTGGCGCTGCTGGTCGCCGGCATGCTGAGCCTGCCCTTGGCCGCGTACGTGCTTGACGGCCAAGGAACCGAGAACTGGATCGTCCCGGTCCAACTGCTTGGCATGGCACTGATCGGCGCCGGTGTCACGGTTGCTCTCCCTGCCCTTGCGCGCGTCGGCGCACCCACGGGACGACGCGCGTTGACCGGCGTGTGTTGGGGGCTGCTTGCATCGTTCGTCGGCGTGCTTGTGTTCTGGCTCCTTCTCAGCGGTTTCAGCGGCGCGTGATCGGGACTCGCATCAGCGCCGCGAATGGCTCATCTGCGTCACTCCGGCTCGGGGACCGACCAGCATGTCGCCGTCCGATGAGGAGGTGATGACCAAGTGCTGGTCGCCATGCTGTCGATTTCGGCCGATGCGGTTCGTGGAACTGGTGAGAGGAGTGAACACAGCTCGCCATCCCGACGCGCACTACGTGGAGGACGCGCGCGAGTAGGCTGCGAGGCATGGCAGCGCGCACACTCCCGCCGTTCCGTGCCGACCACGTCGGCAGCCTCCTGCGACCGCCGGCGCTGCTCGACGCGCGGGCCCGGCACCGGGCCGGTGATCTCGACGACGCAGGGTTGCGGGCGGCCGAGGACACGGCGATCCGCGACGCGGTGGCCCTCCAGCGCGACGCGGGCCTGCGCACCGCGACCGACGGCGAGTTCCGTCGCACGTCGTGGCACATGGACTTCATCTACCAGCTCGAGGGCGTCGACCCGACCGACCAGAAGCTCGCGGTGCACTTCCACAACAAGGCCGGTGACCTCGACTTCGAGACCGCGGCACTCAGCGTCCACGACCGGGTACGGCTCGGGCACACGATCTTCGGGGACGCCTTCGAGTACCTGTCGGGAGTGACGACCGGCGACCAGGTGCCGAAGCTGACCATCCCCTCGCC
This sequence comes from Gaiellaceae bacterium, assembly GCA_045806365.1. Taxonomy (GTDB): domain Bacteria; phylum Actinomycetota; class Thermoleophilia; order Gaiellales; family Gaiellaceae; genus 3-1-20CM-4-69-9. The sequence continues at coordinate 32,771 of JBJMJL010000020.1, read as the reverse complement.
GAACATGGTCCACTACCGCGGCGGCCGGGCGGCGATCGACGAGTCGGTCTACGCCGAGCTCGAGCCGTTCTGGGCGGACCTCACCGCGGCGTACGCAGACGAGGTCCGCCGTCTCGGGGAGCTCGGCTGCACCTACCTCCAGCTCGACGACACCAGCCTCGCCTACCTCAACGACCCCGAACAGCGCGCGATGGTCGCGGCCCAGGGCGGGGACCCCGAGCACCTGCATGAGCGGTACGTCGCCAATGTCAACGCCGCTATCGCCGGCCGCCCGGAGGGTATGCGGGTCACCACGCACATGTGCCGCGGCAACTTCCGCTCGTCGTGGGCGGCCGAGGGTGGCTATGACTTCGTGGCCGAGGTCCTCTTCTCGCAGCTCGACGTGGACGGCTTCTTCCTCGAGTACGACGACGAGCGGTCCGGCGGCTTCGAGCCGCTGCGGTTCGTGCCGAAGGGCAAGATCGTCGTGCTCGGCCTCGTGACGACGAAGCGCGGCGAGCTCGAGTCGAAGGACGACCTGAAGCGGCGGATCGACGAGGCGGCGAAGTACGCGCCGCTCGAGCAGCTGTGCCTCTCGCCGCAATGCGGGTTCTCCTCGACGGTCGAGGGAAACGAGCTGAGCGCCGACCAGCAATGGGCGAAGCTCGCGTTGATCGTCGAGGTCGCCGAGGAAGTCTGGGGCTGAGCACCGTCCGCGATGCCGCGCTCGACGTGTTCCGTCGGCGCGGCCTGACGAAGCTCTTCTCGAATCCGGGCTCGACGGAGGTTCCGTTCCTCGCCGACCTGCCGGAAGACATCGAGTTCGTCCTCGGCCTGCACGAGGGGCCGGTCGTCGCGATGGCGACGGGCTATGCGCTCGGCGGCCGAGCGCCGTCGCTCGCCGTGCTGCACACGACCGCGGGGTTGGGAAATGCCGTCGGCGCCATCGCGACGGCGCGTGTCAACCGCGCGCCGGTCGTGATCCTCGTCGGGCAGCAGGACCGGCGTCATCTCGTGTTCGAGCCGTTCCTGACCGGGCGCCTGGAGAAGCTCGCCGGGGACTATCCCGTCTGGGTCGACCTGCCGCTCCGCGCGGGCGACGTGCCCGGTGCGATCGAGCGTGCGTGCAACGAGGCCGCGACGCACCGCGGGCCGGCGATCGTGATCGTTCCGATGGACGACTGGTCCGCCGACGCGGACGGCGAGCGTGAGGACGCGGCCGCCGCGAGGGTGCTTACGGCGGCGTCGGCCGATCCCGCCGCGATCGGCGCGCTCGCGGAGCTGCTCGAAGGCGCGCGCGCACCTGCGCTCGTCGTCGGCGCCGGCGCGGACGACGCCGCGACGTGGCAAGCGCTGGCGCAGCTCGCCGAGCGGCTCGTTGCGCCGGTCTTCCAGGAGTCCTTCGGGGCGCGTGCCGGCTTCCCGCAGGATCACCGGCTCTTCGCCGGCGTTCTGCCCGCCGACCGGCCGCGGCTCCGCGAGAAGCTCGAGCGGCATGACGTCGTCCTGGTCGTGGGCGCGCCGGTCTTCCGGCAATCGCCATGGGCGCCGGGCCGCTTCACGCCCGACGGGACCCGCATCGCGCTGATCAGCGCCGATGCCGACGAAGTCCACCGCAGCCCCGTCGAGCTCGCGGTGCTCGCACCGCCTGCGTCGGCATGCGCGGCGCTCGCCGAACGGCTGCCGCAACGCGACGCCGAACCGCCGGAGCAGTACACGCCGCCCGCGCCGCCCGCCCCGGCACATCCGCTCGTCGCCGGGCACGTCCTCGCGGCGCTCGCGGAACGGCTGCCGCGCAACGCGGTCGTCGTCGAGGAGGCGCCGGTCGACCGCCCGGAGCTGCACGAGCGGCTGCTCGCCCGCGAGCCGCTCGGCTTCCTCAGCGCGGCGATGGGCGGCCTCGGGTTTGCGCTCGGCGGTGCGACCGGCGTGCGCATGGCCCTGCCGGATCGACCCGTCGTCGCGGTCGTCGGCGACGGTTCCTCGCTGTACGGGATTCAAGCGTTGTGGAGCGCCGCCCATTACGACGTCGGCGTCCTGTTCGTGATCCTCTCGAACGGCGGCTACGCGATCATGGACCGCCTCGCCGAACGCGCCGGCGGCACCGCGCCGTGGCCGTCGTTCGACGACGTCGACATCGCCGGCCTGTCACGGGCGTTTGGTTGCGAGGCACGGCGGATCGAGCACCACGAGGAGCTGCTCGCCGGGCTCGACGACGTGATACCCACGCTCGCCGCGCGCAACGAGCCGCTCCTCCTCGACGTCGCGATCGCGCCGACCGCGACGTTCATGCCCTAGCTGAGAACTCGAAACGTCTTCTTGAACCTCGGCGCGCCGGTGGAGCTGTACGTATAGCGGCCGGGCCCCAGCGAGAGCGTCCACGTGTAGCGGCGGACACCCTTCACCGACGTCGTCCGGTTCACACCCGGCCCCTTCAGCCGGAAGCTGCCGGTCTTCGACCGATCGGTGACGACGAACGTGTACTCCCCCTGCGGCAGCGTCTTGACGCCGCGGCCGTCGAGCAGCAGCTTGATCGCCGTCTTCGTGATCTGACCCTGCAGCGTCTTCCCGCCCGTGATGCTGCGCGGGACGAGCTGCAGCATGCTGGGCAGCTTGCTGATCACGTCGAAGTCGCGCGCGTATTTCGCCGTCTGCAACACCTTCGTGCGATCGACGATCGGGCTCCAGATCGGCAGGCGCACGCTGCCGGTGCCGGCCGGCAGCAGGTCGCGAATCTCGTCCGGATGGCTCTGTGCGTAGACGAGCGACCGGTTGATCGCGGTGCGGAACTTCCTGGCGAGCGCGGGATTGGAGCGTCCCCACTCCGTGAGCGACGCGTAGCCGCCGATCGGCCAGAACTTGCCGAGCACGGGCCCGGGAGCCATGACGATGCGCGCGTTGTCGAGGTTCAGCGCCTGCGAGAGGAACGGCTCGGGCGTCCAGATCGCGTCGACCTGGCCGTTGCGCAACGCCGTTCGCATCGTCGGGAACGGCATCGCGAGCAACCGGATCGAGCTCGCGTTCACGCCGACCTTCCGCAGCGCCGCCTTGATCATCACCTCGCCGACGCCCTTGAGCGCGTTGACGGCGATCGTCTTGCCCGCGAGGTCCGACGGCGTGCGGATCGAGCTGTCGCCTTTGACGAGGATGTTCTGCCAGTTGTCGGCCGCGTTCGTGCCCTCGACCTCGCTCGGCGCAACTGCGCTGATCGCGATTCCCTGCGTGCTCGCGATCATCATCGGCACCCAGCCGAGATAGCCGATCTCACCGTTGTGGTTCGCCAGGGCGAGCACGATGTCGTTGCCGCTCTGCAGCGTGCGCTTGTTGATGTCGAGGCCCTGCGCGGTGAAGAAGCCCTTCTTGATGCCGAGGTCCATCGGCAGCGCATTCGCGATCGGCAGCGTGTCGACGGTGATGGTCACGAGCTGCCGGCTCGGCGCGCTCGCGGCGCTACCGCCGAAGAGCGTGAGTGCGGCGAGCAAGCAGGCAGCGACAACGGCGATACGGCTCATTGGTCCCTTGTCCTTTCGGTCGCGTCGGAGCGCGATTATCTCAGCTGTTGTCCGAACGCCTAGACGGTTGTCCCACCATCCGGGACAGCCGCGAGCTCGATGGGCTCCAGCTCGCGTCTGATCAGGCGGTAGACATGGCCGCGGAGATCGATGAACTCGGGCAGCTCCTTCGTCCCGATCTGGTCGCGCGGGCGCGGCAGGTGGACGGGAACGATCTCCTTCACGTTCGTCGGCGAGTGCGTGAGCACGACGACCCGGTCGGCGAGATAAACGGACTCGTCGATGTCGTGCGTGACGAACAGGATGGTGATCCCGTACTCGTCGCGCACGCGGAGGATCAGATCCTCGAGGTCGCCGCGCGTCTGCGCGTCGACGGACGCGAACGGCTCGTCCATCAGCAAGATCGACGGCTGGTACGCCAGCGCGCGTGCGATCGCGACGCGCTGCTGCATGCCGCCGGACAGCTGCCAGGGATAGTGCTCGATGAAGCGCGACAGGCCGACCGATTCGAGCGACTCCTCGACGAGGTCTTTCCGCTCCCCTGTGGAGAGCTTTTTGTGCCGAAGCGGAAGCAGCACGTTGTTACGCACCGTCGACCACGGCATCAGCGAGCGGCTGTAGTCCTGGAACACGAGCGCGAGCTCTTCGGGCGGCTCGAGCACGCGCTTGCCGCGCAGCAAGACCTCGCCGCGCGTCGGCCGCATCAGGCCTGCGATGCACTTCAGCAGCGTCGTCTTGCCGCAGCCCGACGGGCCGACGACGCAGACGAACTCGCCGTCGGCGACCGTGAACGCGACGTCCTCGAGCGCATGCGTCGCCTTCGGCCCGGTGCCGTAGATCTTGGCGATTCCGCGCGTCTCGAGCATCAGAGCGGCGCGGTCGCGCGCCAGCCGCGGTGCCACGCGAGCAAGCGGCGCTCTGCGAGCAGGAAAGCGACGTTCAGGAGGTACCCGAGCAGACCGATGAGCAGGATCGCGGCCCACATCGGTTGGAAGTCGAACGTGTTCTTCGAGATCAGCAGCACGTAGCCGACACCACTGGTGCTGGAGAAGTACTCCGACAGCACCATCATGATCACCGCGAGCGACAGGCTGTTGCGCATGCCGGCGACGATCTGCGGGAAGGCGGCCGGGAGGACGATGCGGTGAATCCGCTCGAACGTGCCGAGCCCGTACGAGCGCGCCGTGTCGAGGAAGGTCGGATCGATTCCGCGCACGCCGTCGACGGTGTTGAGCAGCACCGGGAAGAGGCAGAAGAACGCGATGAACGAGACCTTCTGCAGATTCCCGATCGAGTGCAGCAGGACGATCGAGATCGGCAGCAGCGCAGGCGGCGGCATCGCGCGCCAGTACTCGACGTGCGGCGTCGCCCACAGCCGCGCCGGCCGCGACAACCCGAGCGGGATGCCGATCGCAATGCCCGCGATGACGGCGATCGCGAAGCCGAGCGCGATCCGCTGGAGGCTCGGGACGACGTGCGTGCCGAACTCCGAGAACAGCCACATGTCTTGGAATTTCGCGAGGATCGTGGACGGCGGCGGGAACTTCGGATCGTCGCGGTTCGTCGCCCACGCCTGCCAGGCCAGGACGATCGCGACGGGCACGGCGATCTCCGCGGCGATCTTGGCCGTGACGTACGTGCGCCGGCTCACGTCGTTCCCAGTCGTTGCGACGGATGCCAGCGCAGCGCACGACGTTCGGCGGCGGACGAGAGCAGATGGATGCCGAGGCCGAGGAAGCCGGTCGCGAGCGCGTACGCGTAGAGCTGGTTCTCGAGCCCGAACGACTGGGCGATGTTCACCTTCTGGCCGAGCCCCGGGTTGCCCATGAACAGCTCGGCCGTGAACGCGAGGATCAGCGCGACGCCCGAGGCGATGCGCATGCCCGTCGCGATGTACGGCACCGCGCTCGGCAGCTTGATGCGATAGAGGCGTTCGAAGCGGCCGACCCCGAAGGAGCGCGCCGTGTCGAGAGCGACGGGATCGACATCGCGCACGCCGTACATCGTCTGTACGAGCAGCGGCCAGAACGCGCCGAACGCGGCCAGGAAGATCTCGCTCTGCAAAGTCGTGCCCAGCGTCAGGAAGAGCACGGGAATCAGAGCCGCGCTCGGAATCGGACGCAGGAACTCGATCGGAACGCGGAACGCGGTCCCGGCGAACTCGCTCGACCCGAGCAGGATCCCGAGCGGAATCGCAAGTGCTGCCGCCACCCCGAGCCCGAGCGCCCAGCCGCGCACCGTCTGCAGGAATGCATGCCAGAACGCGCCCGTCTGCACGAGGTTCCAGAACTCGGCGAACGTCGTGCTCATCGCCGGCAGGTCCTTCTGCGAGATCACCCCGGTGCGGGAGACGAGCTCCCAGAATGCGAGCGCGGCCGCGATCGACAGCGCGAAGACGAGCACGTCGCCGAGGCGCCGGTGCCGTACAGGCCGAGCGACTGCCGACGCTTCAGCGTTGTCGACGCGCTCGGCCGCTTCTACTGCCATGCGCGCGTCCGCTTGTCCCGATTATTCGAACGCCGTCGCGACATTTCGCGCCACTGTACTAGCGTCGCCGCCGCGGCCATGAAGCCGGTAAAGTACCGGTAATGGTGCACCAGCGCGAGGAGCTCGTGTCCCGCCTGATGGAGCTCTTCGCGCGCACCCTCGACCACCAGGGGTCGTGCCTGGAGACGCTCGAGCTGACGTACTCGCAGGCGAAGCTGATCTGGCGGCTGAACGCGAGCGATACGCCGTCCCTGAAGGAAGCGGCGCGGCGCTGCGGCGTCGACCCGTCCAACCTCTCGACGGTCGTCGACCAGCTGGCGGAGCGCAGGCTGGTCACGACCCGCCCGGCCGTGCACGACAAGCGCGTGCGCATCGTCCGGCTGACGGCCGAAGGAGTGCGCATGCGCAAGCGCCTCGTCGGCTGCCTCGCACAGAACCCGACGCTCGGCTCTCTCTCGGCGGCACAGCAGAAGCAGCTGCTCGAGATCCTCCGCGAGGTCGCATGAGCCGCGACTTCGCCAAGTTCTGGGTCGGGCAGACGATCTCGAACCTCGGCAGCTCGTTCACGCAGTGGGCGGTGCCGCTACTCGTCTTCCAGCTGACGCACTCGGCGCTCAACCTAGGCCTCGCGACTGCGGCGACGTTCCTGCCCTTCCTCCTGTTCGGCCTCCCGCTCGGAGCGTGGATGGACCGCATCGACCGGAAGCGCGCGATGATCGCGCTCGACGCGACCAACGCGCTCGTCGTGGTCTCGATCCCGCTCGTCGCCACGTTCGGCGACCTGACGGTGTGGTGGATCTATGCGGTGACGTTCATCCAGTCGACGATCTTCATCGCGTTCAGCGCGGGCGAGTTCGCCGCCATCCCGAGCCTCGTGTCGACGGACGATCTCGTCACCGCGAACGGCCGGATCCAGGCGACGTATTCGGCGGCGCAGGTCGCGGGCCCGCTGCTCGCCGGAGCGATGCTCTCGTTCCTGCCGCTCGTCTGGGTGATGGCGTTCGACGCAGGCTCGTTCGCCGTCTCGGCGCTCGTCCTCGCGCTGATCCGGCAGAGCTTCAACGTCGCGAGCGACGAGCCGAAGGAGCCGACGTCGATCCTGCACGACGTGCGCGAGGGGCTGCGCTACGTGCTCTCGCATCCGGTGCTGCGGAACATCTCGCTCATGATGGCGCTGATCAACTTCGTCGGCGCATCGACCTACGCGCAGCTCGTCCTGTTCGCTACGGACCGGCTCGGTGCGAGCAGGTTCCAGATCGGGATCCTGTTCGCGGCCGGAAGTGCCGGCGTCGTCGTGACCGGGTTGCTCGCCGGGCGCCTGCGCAAGCGCTTCAGCTTCACCGCGCTCGCGATGACGTCGCTCATGCTGATGGGGCTCTGCACGATCGTCTTCGCCGGCATGCGTTGGTTCTGGCCGGCGGTGCCGCTTTGGGCGGCGGCGGGCGGGCTCGGCATCCTCTTCAACATCAACACCGGCAGCCTCCGGCAGGCGATCGTTCCGAACCAGCTCCTCTCCCGCGTGATGTCGATTGCCAGCGTGCTCGCGTGGTCGGCGATCCCCGCCGGCGCCCTGCTCGGGGGCTGGGTCATCAGCGAGACGGACAACGTCGCGGCCGTCTACGGCGCGATCGGGATCCTGACGATCTGCATCGCGGCGTTCTTCCGTTTCTTCACCGCGCTGGGCGATGCACAGCGCTACGTCGACGAGCGCAAGGCGCAGGAGGACATGTCCGCGGACGGTCGCGGGACAGGTCCGAGCGAGCGGGAGGAAGTCGTTCCCGCATAGCGCGCGTCGCGCGTGGCCCTCTAGATCGCGGGCAACCGCTGCTCCAAGGTCAGGACCTCTGCGAAGAGATCGCCGTCGCGCTCGATCCGCCCGAGCACGTCCTCGCCGAGGAAGCTGAGCGCGCCGCCGCGCTCGATCTCCTCCCACGTCACAGGCGCCGCGACCGTCGGAAACGGCAGCCCGCGCAGCGAGTACGGCGCCACCGTCTGCCGCGTCGGGTCGTTCTGCAGCCAGTCGAGGAAGACCTTGCCGGCGCGCCGCGACTTGTCGACCTCCGCGACCACCTCGTCCGGATGCGACTGCGCGAGCGCCTCGGCCACGGCGCGCGCGAAGCGCTTCACGTGCTCGGCGTCATGCGGCCTCCCCAGCGGGACGTGCAGATGCAGCCCGAGCGAGCCGGACGTCTTCGCGAACGGCGTCAGCCCGAGCTCGTCGAGCAAGTCACGCAGGCGTAGCGCGACGCGCGCGCACTCCGCCAGCGCCGCCGGCGGCCCGGGGTCGAGATCGAATACGAGCGTTGCCGGCCGCCGCGGCGCGTCAACCGTCCACTGGAACGGGTGGAGCTCGATCGTGCCCTGGTTCGCGAGCCACACCAGCGACGGGAGGTCGTCGGCGACGCAGAACCTGAGCGTTCGTCCGCCCTTGCCGCCCGTCTCCAGCACGTGGAACCACTCCGGCTCGCCACGGCATTCGTTCTGATGCCAGCTCACTCCGTCCACGCCGTCGGGAAAGCGGCGCATCGTCAGCGGGCGCCCGGCGAGATGCGGGAGCAGCACGGGCGCGACGCGCGTGTAGTACTCGAGCAGCCACGCCTTCGTCCGCCCGACCTGCGGCCACAGGACCTTGTCGAGATTCGTCAGCCGCAGACGGCGACCCTCGATTTCGATGGCGCTCATTCCAGCTGCACGAGCGTGCAGCCACGCGCGTCGAGATCGGGGCGCCAGCGGCGAAACCGGGCGGGATGGCGAAAGCGGTGGCCGTCGGCCTGGTCGTACGCGACCTCGCAAACGAGCTCGGGCGCCAGCGGCACCCAGTCCTGTGTCATCTCGGGCGTCCAGCGACCGGCGGCGCCGGGCAGCTTGCCCGTCGAACCACCGCCGAGCAGGAAGCCGCGCTCCCATGGATGACCCTCGATGTCCACGACGTACGGCGCGATGTGCTCGAGCAGCGCCTCGCGGCGAGACTGCGGAATCGACGAGACGACCCCGACGTGGTGCAGTGCGCCCGCGTCGTCGTACAGACCCAGCAGCAACGTGCGCGGAAGCGGCCTGTCGAGCTGCCAACGAAAGCCGGCGACGACGCAGTCCGCCGTGCGCTCGCGCTTGACCTTCACCATCGCGCGGGCACCGGGCTCATAACGGAGGTCGCGGTGCTTCGCGACGACGCCGTCGATGCCGTTGCCCGCGTCGAGCCAGACGGCTGCGCGCCGCTCGTCGTCCGTCGCCTCCGTCAATGCGAGCGGCGCGCGCACGCCGGCGAACAACTTCTCCAACACTCGTCGCCGCTCGACGAACGGCCGTGCCCGGACGTCCTTCCCGTCGTAGGCCATCAGATCGAACGCGACGAACGTCGCAGGCGTCTCGACACTCAGGCGCTCGACGCGCGAGGCCGCCGGATGCAGGCGGCGGAGCAAGGTCTCGAAGTCGGCCGCGACGATCTCGCCGTCCAGGGCGAAGCTCTCGACGGGCAACGCGCGCAGCGCCGTCGCGAGCTCGGGGAAGTAACGCGCGAGCGGACGCTGGTTGCGGCTGCGCAGGTCGACGTCGCCGCCGTCGCGGAAGACGAGGCAGCGGAAGCCGTCCCACTTCGGCTCGTACACGTAGCCGCCGCGCGGCAGCTCGCGCTCCAGCCGCGCGAGCATCGGTGCGAACGGCGGTCGCACGGGCAGCGCCATGCGCGGATGGTTCCCTCGCCGGCGCCGCCTAAGCTCTGGCCGTGGCCGTCGTTGCGTACCAGGGCGAGGCGGGCGCGTACTCGGAGGAAGGGGCGCTGGCACTTTTCCCCGAGGACGAGCACCAGCCCTTCCCGTCGATCCGCACCGTTTTCGAGGCGGTCGAGGTCGGTCGCGCGCACAGCGGTCTCGTGCCGATGGACAACTCGCAGGCCGGCAGCATCAACGAGACGTACGACCTCTTCCTGCGGCACGGATTGCACCTGGTCGGCGAGACGATCGTGCGCGTCGACCACGCGCTGCTGGCATTGCCAGGCACGAGCATCGACGACGTGCGCGAGGTCATCTCGCATCCACAGGCGATCGCCCAGTGCGAAGAGTTCCTGTCGGGGCTCGCTGCGAACGTGCGAGCGGAGTACAACACCGCCGGAGCGGCGAAGCGCATCGCCGACCAGAACCTCGACGGTGTCGCCGCGATCGCGTCGCGGCGAGCCGGCGAGCTGTACGGCCTCATCGCCCTCGCCGAGCGAATTCAGACGTATCCCGACAACTACACGCGCTTCGGAGCTCTCGCGCGTGACCCGGCGCCGCTCGCCGAGCCGAACAAGACCTCGCTCGTCTTCGGCGTCGGACACGTCGCCGGTTCGCTCTACCGCTGTCTCGGCGCCCTCGCCGAGCGCCACCTCAACCTGACGAAGCTCGAGTCTCGCCCGCGGCCGGGGCGTCCGTGGGAGTACGTCTTCTATGCCGACGTCGAGGCGCCTGTGCAACTCGCCGCGATGGTCGACGCACTCGAGGCGCTGAGCGAGCACGCGACGTTCACGCGCGTGCTCGGCACGTATGCGAAGGCGCTCCCCACCTCGTGAGTGCGCGGCAGACTACGAGCAGACGGCGTCCGTTCCAGCGGTAGCGCGTCTCGCGCACCTTCCGCCAGCAGCAGTGAATCGCCGTGCCGTAATGGTCGACGCCCTCGCGCACGATCAGCGCGCCGCGGCCGAGCAGGATGCGGCCCTCGTCGAATGAGAGCCGCCGCGCATAGATCTCGCGCAGCCGCGAGCCGCTGCTCAGGAGCAGGTGATAGCTGCCGTTGCCGGCGCTCCCGTCGGTGTCGAGGTGAACGAGGATCTCGGGACGGCGGTCTCCGCTGACGTCGCCGAGCGTTGCAGAGTAGGCGTAGTACTTCGCCTCTCGCGTATAGACGCGGTGCCACGTGGCCGTCTCGGGGTTGTCCAGCTGCCAGACGGCGATTCCTCGGCGGTCGCGGCGATCCCAGGTGACGACGAGCTGGCGCGGCGCCTGCACCACGTAGGCAGCCGTCTCCAGGTTCGCGTCGACCGGAACGGCGCTCCAGAGCGCGAGGTCGCGCGGGTCGATCGCGCCCTCCAGCAGCGTCGGCAACGGCGCATATCCCGTTCCTTCGTGCGGGTTGTTGAGCGCCTCCACCACCGTCGTCGTCACGGTTTCCCGCTGGCGCGTCGTGAGCAGGCCCGTTGCGAGGCCGGCGCAGAGGCCGAGCACCGCGACGGCTGCAGCGGCGATGATCGGTCGCATCAGCGCCGGATCATCGCAATCGCTCCGCCCGGAGGGGCCGCTCGAAGGTCGCATCGTCCGCGTCGAGCCGATCGCAGAGAGGCATCGCGAGGGCCTGCGCGAAGCGGCCGAGCGCGAGCCGCAGATCCATCGCTACACGAACATGTACACGCTTGGCTTCGATCGCTGGTTCGACGCCGCGCTCGCAAACGAGGACGAGGTGCCGTTCGTCGTCCACGTCCGCGATCGACCCGCCGGATCGACACGCTTCCTCAACATCGACCCGCAGCACCGGCGCGCGGAGATCGGCTGGACGTGGCTCGAGCGCGCACAATGGGGCAACGGCGCGAACATCGAGACGAAGTACCTGCTCCTCCGGCGTGCGTTCGAAGACTGGAGCGCGATGCGCGTCGAGTTCAAGACCGACGCGCGCAATCTGCGCGTCCGCGGCGCACTCCTCGGGATCGGCGCGACCTTCGAAGGGATCTTCCGCAAGCACATGGTGCTGCCGGACTCGATCCGCGATTCCGCCTGGTACGCGATCGTCGACGACGACTGGCCGCGCGTGAAAGAGCTGCTGGAGCGCAAGATCGACCGGCACGCCAACGAAGGGAGAAACGATGGCTGAGGTTCTGTGCGTTCTGTACGACGACCCGAGCGACGGCTACCCGCCGTCGTACGCCCGCGACAGCATCCCGAAGATCGACCGCTATCCAGGCGGGCAGACGGCACCGACGCCGTCGGCGCTCGACTTCTCGCCCGGTGACCTGGTCGGGTGCGTCTCCGGGGAGCTCGGGTTGCGCCGCTTCCTCGAGCAGGCGGGCCACGAGCTCGTCGTCACATCGGACAAGGACGGCGAGGGCTCCGAGTTCGACCGCCGCCTCCCAGAGGCGGAAGTCGTGATCTCACAGCCGTTCTGGCCCGCCTACCTGACCGCCGAGCGGATCGCGAAGGCGCCGAAGCTGAAGCTCGCGATCACAGCGGGCATCGGCTCCGACCACGTCGATGTCCAGGCAGCGATCGACCATGGCATCACCGTCGCGGAGGTGACGTACTCCAACAGCATCAGCGTCGCCGAGCACGTCGTGATGCTGATCCTCGTGCTCGTGCGCGACTACCTGCCGGCGCACCAGACGGCGGTCGACGGCGGCTGGCACATCGCCGACTGCGTGTCGCGCTCGTACGACCTCGAAGGGATGCAGGTCGGGACCGTCGGCGCAGGGCGCATCGGCTCGGCCGTGCTGCGAAGGCTCGAACCGTTCGACGTCGGCCTCCACTACACCGATCGTCACCGCTTGCCGAACGACGTCGAGCAGCGCCTCGGAGTGACGTTCCATCCCGATGTCGAATCGCTCGTGCAGGCCTGCGACGTCGTGACGATCAACGCCCCGCTGCATCCGGAGACCGAAGGGCTCTTCGATGCGCGCCTGATCGGGCAGATGAAGCGCGGCGCGTATCTCGTCAACACCGCGCGCGGCAAGATCTGCGATCGCGACGCCGTCGCGCGCGCGTGCGAGAGCGGGCAGCTCGCCGGCTACGCGGGCGACGTGTGGTTCCCGCAGCCGGCGCCGAACGACCACCCGTGGCGGACGATGCCGAACAACGGCATGACGCCGCACACCTCGGGGACGAGCCTGTCGGCGCAGACGCGTTACGCCGCCGGCGTGCGCGAGATCCTCGAGTGCTGGTTCGACGGCCGCCCCATCCGCGATGAGTACCTGATCGTCACCGGCGGGGCGCTTGCCGGTGCCGGCGCGCATTCCTACAGCGCGGGCGACGCGACGGGCGGGGCGGAAGAGGCGGCGCGCTTCAGCCCGCGCTAGCGGCGCACGACGAGCGTGTGTGCGGCTCGGTCTCCGAGCCGTTGCCCGCGGGTCGACAGCAACGCGAAGACGAAGCCGACGAGATAGAAGAAGAGCGCGTCGACCACGCGCAGGAGGTTCCGGACGACGGCGGCTCCGAAGGTGACGTGCTCGCCGTCCTCGCCGACGACGCGGATGCCGACCATGCGCTTTCCGAGCGTCGCGCCGGACATCGCCTCGCAGATCACGTAATACGCCACCGCGAGCATCACGAACGCCCAGAACGCGTTGCCGGTGACGTTCACCCCGGCGTTCGTGTAGCCCACGCCTCGCTCGGCGTGGCCGCCGCCTGCGAACAGGCCGACGACGATGGCGAGCGGGAAGAGGACGATGATCCCGTCGAGCAGCACCGCGACGAAGCGCAGCGCGATGCCGGCATGCTCGAGCGAGCTCCAGCCCCGTTCACGCTTACGCGGCTCGAGGCGCTCGGCGAGCGAGCCCATCGCGCTGTGCTGCTCACGCAGCGTTGCCGCGATGCGGTTCGCCTCCGTGAGCGGCACACCCGCCTGGCGGTTGAGGACGTCGATGAGGTCGACGTGATCCCAGCTCTCGATCGCGGCGGCGACGGCGCGATGCTGCTCGTCGAAGCGGTAGATCGAGATCGTGCGACTGTCCCGGTCGACGATGATCTCGACCGTGCCGACCGAGGTGTTGAAAACCTGCTTCATCTCCTTCCAAAATCGGCATTTGCGGCATGGGACCTAAGCTCTTCGCAATCGGCGCGGCGGCCGCGGTCGTCGCGACGGCCGTCTTCCAGCTCTGGGTGACGCCGTCGAACCCGCCCGGGTTCCACCGTGACGAGGCCTCGATCGCGCTCGACGCGCACCTGATCTCCACGACCGGGCGCGACGAGGACGGCGGCAGGATGCCGCTCTTCTTCCGCTCCTACGGCGACTACAAGAGCCCGCTCTACCCGTACCTCGTCGCGGCGGTGTTCAGGGTCACCGGCCCGCACAGGGAAGCGGCGCGCGCGCTGTCCGCCGTGCTCGGGCTCGCCGCCGTCCTCCTGCTGGGACTGCTCGCGAGACGGCTGACCGGCGACGATGTCGTCGCGCTCGCGGTGGTCGTTCTGGCCGGCTTCACGCCCTGGCTGTTCGAGCTCGGGCGCGTCGCCCTGGAGGTGGCGACGCAGCCGCTGCTCGTCACGTTGCTGCTGCTCATCCTGCTGCGGAAGCGTTGGACGATCGGAAGCGGCGTCCTCACCGGGACTGCGCTCGGCTTGCTCCTCTACTCGTACACCGGAAACCGCCTGCTCGCGCCGCTGTTCGCGGCGGCGCTCGTCGTGTTCGCCGGCGGTGGCCGCTGGCGCTGGCTGCTCACCGCGTGGGCGACGTTCGGTGCCTTTCTCCTGCTGTTGCTCAGCTACGCGCTCCGACACCCGGGCGCGCTCACGTCCCGTTACGAAGCGACGTCGATCGCACAGCCCGGGCGCTCGCGTCCGTGGGTCGTCGGCCATGCGATCGCGAACTGGTTCCACGACATCAACCCATGGCACTGGGCGACTGCCGGCGATCCGGCTCCGTACGTCCACAACGGCGGATACGGCGCGCTGTACGTCGCGATCGTCGTGCTCGCGCTCGTCGGCCTCGTGATGGTGATTCGGACGCGGCGCGACGATCTGTGGTGGCGCTACGTCCTCGCGATCACGGTGCTCGCGCCGATTCCGGCGGCCCTCACCGTCGACCGGCACAACGCGATTCGCCTCGCGGCGCTGCCGGTCCTGGCAATCGTCCTCTCGATCCCGGCGCTCGAAACGCTCCTAGCTTCCGCGCGGCGCGGTTGGGTCGCGCGTGTGGCGGTCGCGGTGATCGCGGTCAGCGTCGTCGTGCAGTTCGTGCACTTCGTGCACATCTACAGAACGCGCGGCCCAGCACGACTCGTGCTCTTCGACGCCGGCGTGCCGGCGCTGCTCGACCAGGCCTTCGGAACCGGCAAGGCGATCTACATCGACTACGACGATCGCGGCGCGCAGGAGCAGGCGCGCTGGCACGCGGCGGAGGAAGGCATCCCCGACGAGCGCGTCCAGATCCTCCCCGACGGCGGCATCCCACCGAAAGGGAGCACGGTGTTCGGCCTCTTCCAGGAGTGCGACTACGTTTGCAACAAGTACGCGACGTGGGAGAGCTACTGGCTCGCGACCGCCGCCGGGCCGCGTCCCTGAATCACCGCGGCGGCGGTCTGCGCCAGCTGCGGCACGCCGGTTTCGAAGCGGCGTGCGCGCTCGTCGTCCTCGGTCAGCTCGCCACGGACGTACCGGCCGTAGATCGCCTCGCAGAACACCGCCGCCTTCCACAGCGCGAGCGCCTCGAACCACGCGAGCGGCTCGACGTCGCGGCCGCTCCGCTCCGCGTAGCGCGCCACGAGCTCGCGGCGGGTGAGGAATCCCTCGGTCGCCGTGACCGGTGACGTTCCGAGCGGGTTGGCTTGCCCGCCCGGCTCGCTGTACGTCGCGACGAGATAGCCGACGTCCGCCCGCGGATCGCCGATCGTCCCCATCTCCCAGTCGAGCACGGCGGCGATGCGATCCGGCCGCTCACGTGTGACGATCATGTTCCCCAGCCGGTAGTCGCCGTGGACGACGGTGGGCGGCAGCTGCTCCGGGACGTTTGCCGCGAGCCATGTGCCGACATCGACTACAGCCGGCAGCTCACGCGTCTGATTGATCTCCCACAGCTGCGCGAACCGCCGAACCTGGCGCTCGTTGTAGTTGCCGGGACGCGCGAACGCCGCGAGTGCCGAGGTCGTCACGTCGGCGGCGTGGATCTCGACGAGCGTGTCGACGAGATCCTCGGCGAGCCGGCGCCGGGCGGCGGAGTCGCGGTCGAGCGGCGACGGCAGCTCCGTGGTGAGCACGTGACCGTCGATGTAGTCCATGACGTAGAAGGGCACGCCGAGCAGCGAGTCGTCCTCGCAGACAGCGCGAATGGCGGGCACGCGGATGCCCAGCGGCGCGAGCGCGAGCTGCACTCGCGATTCGCGCACGACGTCGTGCGCGGTCGGCGGCAGCGGCGGACGAGGCGGGCGCCGCAGCACGAAGCGTGAGCCGTCGTCGCGCTCGAGCAGGAAGGAGAAGTTCGAGCCGCCGCCTTCGCCGATCCTCTGCGCGCGGAGCTCGCCGGACCCGAGACCGTGCTCGTCGAGGAACGCGCGCACGGCGTCGAGGATCAGGAGCGGCGGTTGCGCAGTCACGCTGCGATCCTGCCACCATCCGCGCGTGGAGACCTTGCTCGGCGGCGGCGCGTTCTTCGAGAGCCCGCGCTGGCACGCGGGTCGCTGGTGGTTCTCGGACTTCTTCCGCCGCGTCGTCCTCGCCGACGGCGATGAGATCCTGCGTGTCGACGGGATGCCGTCAGGGCTCGGCTGGCGCGGGGACGGGTCGCTGCTGGTCGTCTCGATGCGCGACCGTCGCGTCCTGCGCCTGCATGACGGAGGCCTCGTGCTGCATGCCGATCTGTCGGCGCTGTGCGACTGGCACGCGAACGACATGGTGGTGGCAGCCGACGGGGGTGCGTACGTCGGCAACTTCGGCTTCGACCTCGGCAGCACATCGCCGCGCGAGACGGCGCTCGTTTACGTCGATCCGGACGGCAACGCAAGACGTGTCGCGGGCGATCTGCTCTTCCCGAACGGTATGACGCTGCACGACGGCAAGCTGACCGTCGCCGAGACGTGGGCCGCACGCCTGACCGAGTTCTCCGTCGAGCCTGACGGCTCGCTGCGGGACCGGCGCCCCTTCGCCGTGATCCCCGGCACCGCACCCGACGGCTGCACCCTCGACGAGGAGGGCTGCATCTGGTTCGCCGACGCGCGCTCGAACCGCTGCATCCGCGTCGCGCGCGGCGGCGAGGTCGTCGACGTCGTGAACGTGCCGGACGGGCTCCGGTGCTTCGCGTGCATGCTCGGCGGCGAGGACGGGCGCACGCTCGCGATCTGCGCGGCCTCGAGCTTCGACGAGGACAAGCCGCTTGACGCCGTCGTGCTCGCGACCACGGTCGAGGCGGCGCACGCCGGCCTGCCCTAGCGCGGCGCGAACGCCTCCAGCAGCCCGGGCAGCTCGTCCGGCCGGCAGGACAGCGCGAGCACGCCGGTCGCGATTCCGGCGTCGCCGAACGCCGCGAGCCGCTCGCGCTGCGCCTCCACCGGCCCGAGCAGGAAGATGTCCCGCACGAGCTCGTCCGGGACGAGCTCGACCGCGCGCTTGCGGTCGCCGCCGTTCCAGGCGTCGATCAGCGGCGCGAGCTGCTCGCCGAAGCCGAGCCAGCGGAAGAACTCGGTGTACACGGGCACCGTCGCGTACGCGACGAAGGTCCGCGTCGCCCGCTCGAGCGCATCCTCGCCGTGGAAGGAGAAGAACCGGCATGCGAGCTCCTTCTCCCGTGCGTCGAACGCGTCGGCGACCTGCCCGACGCGGCTGAGCGGCAGGAAGTTCGTGAACGCGCCGTCGGCGACGCGGGCGGCCAGCCGGAGCATGGGCTCGCGCAGCGCCGCGAGGATGATCGGCACCTCGCGCGCCGGAGCCGCGCCCAGCTTGAACCCACCGCGGCCGCGTTCGCCGGCGAGCACCGTGCGCAGGTACGCGACCGTTTCCTCCACCTTCGCAAGCGGCCGGCGGAACGGGATCTCGTTCCACTGTTCCACGATCACGTTCGACGAGGCGCCGAGTCCGAGCACGAAGCGGCCGTTGCTCACGTCCGCGAGCGAGGCGGCTGTCTGCGCGAGGAGCGCCGGCCCTCGCGTGAACACGTTGACGATGCCGGTCGCGAGTCGCACGCGCTCGGTGTGCTCCGCCGCGATCACGAGAGGCGTGAAGCCGTCGTGGTGTGTCGACTCCGCCGACCAGAGCCCGTCGTAGCCGAGGTCTTCGGCGCGCTTCGCGAGGGGGCCCAGCTCGTGCAGCGCGACTCCCTCGAACGGAATGGTCATCCCGATTCGGATGGGTCAGTATCTCCCGATGTTCCCGCGCACCGCTTTGGTGACCGGCTCCGCGTCCGGCATCGGCGCGTCGGTCGTCGAGCTGCTGCATGCCGCAGGGACTCGCGTGCAGGCGCTCGACCTCGCAGGCGGCTTCGACGTGGCCGACCCACGTGCGTGGGGTTCGGTGGACGCCGTCGAGCTCGCGTGCCTGAACGCCGGCGTAACGACGGGCGAGACCGACATTCGCAAGGTGTCGGACGAGGCGTATGCGCGGATCCGCGGCGCCAACGTCGACGGGGTGGTCTACGGCGTGCGGCGCCTGGCAGACGTAATGGCGAACGGCAGCGCGATCGTCGTCACCGCCTCGCTCGCGGGCCTCGTCCCCGCGCCTCAGGACACGCTGTACACCCTGACGAAGCACGCGGTCGTCGGCTTCGTCCGCAGCGTCGCGCCGCAGCTCGGCGAGCGCGGCATCCGCATCAACGCGATCGCGCCCGGTTTCGTCGACACACCGCTTCTCGGAGCGCAGGGGCGGGCGCACTTCGTCGACGCGGGCTTTCCGCTGCTGCAGCCGGACGAGGTCGCACAGGCCGTCCTGACCGCCGCACGCAGCGAGGAGACCGGCGAGATCTGGGTCGTGCAGCCGGGCCGCGAGCCGCTGCCGTTCCGCTTCCCGAACATCCCCGGCCCGCGCGACCCCTCCGGCGCACCGGTCGGCCTGCCGCCTAGCTGAAGCGCCAGCCCTCGCCGTCGGCGAACGCCTTCAGGATGCGGCGGCTCACGACCATGCGGTGCACCTCGTCGGGGCCGTCGTAGATGTGCGCCCCGCGAGCCTGGGAGTACATGTGCGACAGGGGCGAGCGGTCGGTGAGGCCGAGTGCGCCGTGCACCTGCACCGCGCGGTCGATCACGCGCGAGAGGACGTCCGCTGCGTAGAACTTGATCAGCGAGATCTCGACGCGTGCATCGTCGCCCTCGTCGATCTTGCGCGCTGCGTCGAGCGTCAGCAGGCGGCACGCCTGGATCTCGGCGGCGGAGTCGGCGATCCAGTTCTGCACCGTCTGCTTGTCGGCGAGCGGGCCGCCGAAGGCCTCGCGCTCGAGCGCGCGTGTGCACATCAACTCGAAGGCGCGCTGCATCTGTCCCAGCCAGCGCATAACGTGGTGGATGCGGCCTGGGCCGAGCCGCTTCTGTGCGATCAGGAACCCGGAGCCGCGCTCGCCGAGCAGGTTTTCGGCCGGGACGCGCACATTGTCGTACGTCACCTCGCAGTGCGTCGTCCAGCCGCGGCCGCGATGGCCGAGGATCGGCACCGGCTCGATCGTCAAGCCCGGGACGTCCGACGGCACGACGATCTGACTCATGCGGCGGCGTGGTTCGGCATCCGGCTCCGTCACCGCCATCACGATCCCGAAAGACGAGCCCTCCGCGCCGGACGAGAACCATTTTCGTCCGTTGATCACCCACTCGCCGCCGTCGAGCACCGCCGCGGTCTTGAGGCCGGTCGGGTCGGCGCCGGAGACGTCAGGCTCCGTCATCGAGAAGAACGAGCGCGCATCGCCGTCCACGAGCGGTCTCAGCCAGCGCTCCTTCTGCTCGTCGGTGCCGAACATGTGGAGGATCTCGCCGTTGCCCGCGTCGGGCGCCTGGCAATTGAAGACGTACTGCGCCCAGGTGACGCGCCCGATCTCTTCGTTCAGGTCGGCGTACGCGAGAAAGCCCTCGCCCGTCCCGCCCACGTCCGGCGGGAGATGCGGCGCCCAGAGGCTCTCCGCCTTCGCGCGTGCGCGCAGCTCGCGCAGGAGCGCGTCGGCCGCGTCGTCCTCGCGGAAGAGAACGTCCTCGACCGGAACGATGTGCTCGTCGATGAAGGCGCGGTACTGCACGCGCACCGGGACGCCGGCGATGACCACCCGCAATACGATGGCACATGCGACTGTCCCGGGACGTGTCTCAGACGCGCTCGACGATCATGGCCATGCCCTGGCCGCCGCCGACGCACATGGTCTCGAGCCCGATCGTCCTGTCGTCCGTCTCGAGATCGTTCAGCAGCGTGGACATGATGCGTGCGCCGGTCATCCCGTAGGGATGCCCGAGCGCGATCGCGCCGCCGTGCGGGTTCAGCTTGTCGCTGAACGGGTCGACGCCGAGCTCACGGCAGACGGGCAGCACCTGCGCCGCGAATGCCTCGTTGAGCTCGACGACGTCGATGTCGTCGATCGTCATCCCGGCCTGCTTCAGCACGCTGCGAACGGCGCCGATCGGGCCGACGCCCATGATCTCCGGCGCGACGCCGGAGACCGCCGACGCGATGATCCGCGCCCGCGGCTCGATCCCGAGCTCGCGCGCGCGCGTGTCACTCATGACGACGACCGCCGCGGCGCCGTCGTTCAAAGGACACGAGTTGCCCGCGGTGACCTTCCCGCCCGGCTTGAACGCCGGCTCGAGCTCGCCGAGCTTCTCGACCGTCGACGCGCGGCGCGGGCCGTCGTCCTTGGCGACACCGTCCCACGGCGTGATCTCGCGCTCGAAGAACCCCGAGTCCTGCGCCGCGACGGCTCGCTCCTGCGACTGCTGCGCGAAGCGGTCCATGTCCTCGCGCGAGACGTCCCATTTCTCGGCGACGTTCTCGGCCGTCAGGCCCATCGGGATGTACACGTTCGCGATCGGCGCGTCGTCGCCGAACAGCTTGGGATGAAGCTCCTCGGCGTCTTTCGGGTAGCCGTCGACCTGCGTGATCGACTCGACGCCGGCGGCGACGTATGCGTCGCCCTCGCCGGCGCGGATCGCGTGGAACGCCATGCGGATCGTCTGCAGGCTCGATGCGCAGAAGCGGTTCACCGTCGTCCCGGGCACGGTCTCGGGCAGGCCGGACAGGAGCGCCGCCCGACGGGCGAGGTTCATGCCCTGCTTCTCCTGCGGGAAGCCGCAGCCGACCATCACGTCGACGATCTCGTCGCGTGGCAGCGCCGGCACCCGGTCGAGAGCCGCTGCGATCGCGAACGCGACGAGGTCGTCAGGGCGCGCGTCGACGAGCGAGCCCTTGCGTGCGCGCCCGATCGGCGTGCGCGTGGCGGCGACGATCACCGCGTCAGGCATCGGGTGCACCGGCGGCCATGTACACGACCTCGCCGACGAGCGCCGGCTTGTCCTTGCCTTCGATCTCGACCTGCACCCCGACCGTCCAGACGACGCTCGGCCCGCGCCGCTCCGCGCGGGTCAGCTTTGCGTGCAGGCGTACGCGGGAGCCTGACGGGACGGGGCTCGTGAAGCGGATCTTCTCGGTCCCGTAGTTCACACCCATCACGGCGTCGCTCACCGAGACGACCTCGCTGAGCATCATCGGCAGCATCGACAGCGTCAGGTAGCCGTGCGCCACCGTCGTGCCGAACGGGCCGTTCGCGGCCGCCTCCGGATCGACGTGGATCCACTGGTGGTCCCCGGTCGCCTCCGCGAACTGATCGATCTGCTCCTGCCCGATCTGGTGCCAGTCGCTCGTGCCGAGCTCGCGGTCGATCGCGCCTTCGAGCTCCGCCAGCGTCATCGTCGTCGTCATGCTCGTGCCCCCTCTTCTGTCGCCAGCAGCTCGCGCAGCGCCTTCCGGTCGGCCTTGCCGATCGGCGTCAGCGGCAGTGCGTCCACCACATGAATCTCACGGGGATACTTGTACCCGCCCAGGCGCTCTCGACCGAAGGCGACGAGGCTGTCGGCATCGACGTCCTCGCTCACCGTCACGAAGGCGACGACCTCCTCGCCGTAGACCGGATGGGCCCGGCCGAGCACGCACGCAGTCGCGATCGCGGGATGCTCGAGCAGCGCCTCCTCGACGTCGCGCGGGAAGACGTTGAAGCCGCCGCGGATGATCAGGTCCTTCTTGCGGTCGACGATCGTCAGGTAGCCGTCCTCGTCGAGCCGGCCCATGTCACCGGTGTAGAGCCAGCCGTCGCGGATCGTCTCGGCCGTCAGCTCCGGCGCGTTCCAGTAGCCGGCCATCACGAGCTCCGAGCGGACGCAGACCTCCCCGTCGTCCACGGTGCGCACCTCGGTGCCGGGCACCGGCGGGCCGACCGTGCCGTACTTCGAGCGGCCGGGCGGGTTCGTCGACACGAGCGCCGACGTCTCGGTGAGGCCGTAGCCCTCGCGGATCTGCACGCCGGGGACACGCCGGAGGAACTCGTCGATCGCGCCGACGGCGAGGGGCGCAGCGCCCGACGCGACGTACCGCAGCTCCGAGAGGTCGTACTCCTCGAGCGGCTGCTGCAGCAGGAGGTAGAGCATCGACGGGACGAGCGGCGCGATCTGCGCGCGGTGCTCCTGCGCGAGCTGAAGCCACAGCTCCGGGTCGAACCAGCGCATCAGCACGGACTGCTGCCGGCCCGGGTGGTGCAGTGCGACGTTGAGCACGAGCAGGCCGTACGAGTGCGCCAGCGGCAGGCAGGAAAGCGACCGGTCGATGCCGTCGACATGTCCCGCCTCGTGTCCGGCGCGCCCGGCTTCGAACAGGTTCGCGTGCGTCAGCATCACGCCCTTCGCGCGACCCGTCGTGCCGCCCGTGTACACCAGCGCGGCGAGGTCGGAGTCGTCACGGTCGACGATCGGCGACTCCGCGGCCTCGAGCTCCGCGAGGCCGGTGACGACGCGCACGTCGCCCGCGGCGGCGCGGGCCGTGTCGGCAAACGTCTCCGACGTCAGCACGAGCGCCGGCTCGGCATCGAGGATCAGCCGCTCGAGCTCCTCGCGCGTCAGCAAGAAGACGGCGGGCGTGACCACGGCGCCCGCGCGCCAGATGGCGTGGTATGCGATGCCGACATCGGGCGAGTTCTCCATCAGCACGACGACGCGGTCGCCCGGTTCGACGCCCAGATCGATGCGCTGTGCGCGGTCGAACAGCTCCCCGGACGAGTGCCAGTCGCCGTCGAACCAGAGCGCGGGATACTCGCCGCGCCGCTCGAAGGTTGCCTCGGCGAGACGCGCGAGATTGCGCGCGCGGCTCATCGTTCGCGCATCGACTGGCCGCCGGCGCGATGCATCGACTCGAGCATGCCGGGCGGAGCCGCGCCCTCGGGCAGCCGCTCCTGGAGCTCGCGTAGCAGGTCGTCGGGATCCCAGCGCTGCTCACTCGCGAACAGCTCGCCCGCCTCCCAGCCGCGCAGCATGTTGACGACGCCGCCGTAGATGAAGAAGACCTGGCCGGTGACGTGCTGTGCCTCGTCCGCGCAGAGCGCGACGACGATCGGAGAGTTGTTCGCGGGATCGGCCGGATCGAAGCCCTCCTCGGGCGGTGGGATCTCGCCGAACGCAGCCTCCGTCATCCGTGTGCGCGCGTTCGGCGCGATTGCGTTGACCGTGATGCCGTAACGCTGCAGCTCCTGCGCGGCGATCAGGGTGAACCCGACGATGCCCGCCTTCGCCGCGCCGTAGTTCGCCTGACCGACGTTGCCGAACACGCCCGAGGGGCTCGACGTATTGATGACCCGCGCGCGCACGTCCTCGCCGGCCTTCGAGAGCTCGCGCCAGTGCGCGGCCGCATGGCGCGTCGGCGCGAAGTGCCCTTTGAGGTGCACGTCGATTACTGCATCCCACTCGTGCTCGTCCATGTTGACGAGCATGCGGTCGCGGAGGATCCCGGCGTTGTTGACGAGTATGTCGAGCCGCCCGAACGATTCGAGCGCCGCCTCGACCAGACGTTTGGCGCCGGCGAAGTCGGCGACGTTCTCGCCGTTCGCGACGGCCTCGCCGCCCAGCGACTCGATCTCGCGCACCACGTCGTGGGCCGGGCCTTCGTCGGCGCCCTCGCCGGCGAGCGATGCGCCGAGGTCGTTGACGAGGATCTTCGCGCCGGCGCGCGCGAGCGCGAGCGCATGCTCCCGGCCGATCCCGCGCCCGGCGCCGGTGACGATCGCGACCTTCCCCTCCAGGTTCGGCATGCGTCCCTCCAGTTACACGAATGCGGACTCGCCCGTGAGCGCGCGCCCGATGATCAGCTTCTGGATCTGGCTCGTTCCTTCGTACAGCGTCGTCACCCGTGCGTCGCGCAGGTACTTGCCGACCGGATACTCGTCGATGTAGCCGTAGCCGCCGTGCACCTGTACGGCCGCGTTGGCAGCCCGCACCGAGGCCTCGCTGGCGTAGTACTTCGCGACGGACGACTCGAGCGTGTGCCGGACGCCTGCGTCGGCGAGGGCCGCCGCGCGCCACGTGAGCAGCCTCGCCGCGTCGCATTCGACGGCGATCTCGGCGATCAGCTCCTGGACCAGCTGGTGCGACGCGATCGGCTTGCCGAACTGCTGCCGCTCGCCGGCATAGCGCACGCACGCGTCGAGGCAGCCCTGCGCGATCCCGACGCACCCGGCAGCGAGCGAGATGCGACCGTTGTCGAGCGCGGACATCGCGACCTTGAAGCCGTCGCCCTCTGCGCCGAGCCGTGCGGAGTCGGGCACCCGCACACGCTCGAGCGTGAGCTCCGCGGTGTCCTGCGCGCGCAAGCCGAGCTTGCCCTTGATCCGCGTCGCCGAGAAGCCATCAGAGGACGTCGGAACCATGAAGCACGTCAGCCCGCGCGCGCCCTCCGCGCTCGTCCGGGCGAACACCAGCGCGAGCCCGGCCCACGAGCCGAGCGTGATGAAGATCTTCGAGCCGGAGAGCACCCACTCGGCGCCGTCGCGCTCCGCGCGGGTGACCAGACTCGAGGGGTCAGACCCCGAGCCGGGCTCCGTCAGCGCATAGCAGCCGAGCGCCTCGCCGGACGCGAGCTTCGGCAGCCACTTGGCCTTCTGCTCCTCTGTCCCCCACTTCAGGATCGTCTTGCCGACGAGGCCGACGTTGACCGAGACGATCCCGCGCACCGACGAGTCGGCACGTCCGAGCTCCTCCATCACGAGGGCGTACGAGATCGTGTCGAGCTCCCACGCGCCGAGGTAGCCGACGTCGGCGAGCTTCGCGACGAGCCCTCGGTCGATGTCTTCCTCGCGATCCCAGTCGCGGGCGTGCGGCAGAACCTCGCGCTCGCAGAACTCGCGCGCGGACGCGCGGATCAGTTCCTGCTCTTCGGTGAGAGAGAAGTCCATGGAGAAACGTGGGGCCGGCGCGAACGCCGGCCCCACATCCTCTGTCAGCGACCCTTGATCAGGGGGCCGAACTCGTTGAACGTCCCGTCGCCGTAGCGAACGAGCTTCAACTGCGAGATCGGGAAGCGGTCGTTCTTACCGGTCTTGACCCTGATCCCGGCGATCATGTACGGGTTCCGCCAGTTCATCTTCCGTGTCGCGTTGATCAGCGACTGCCGCGTCGGGTTCTTGCCCGCGTTGTACAGCAGCTTGACCACGTCGTACCCCTTGGCGAAGCCGTAGAAGTAGAACGTGTTCTTCGGATCCGCGCCGTTCGGCCCGTACTGTGCGAGCAGCCGCTCGTACTGACGGACGATCGGATCGTTGGTGTACTTGGGGTTGGCGTTGTTCTTCAGGTAGCCGGAGCTGATCGCGCCGTTGACGTACTGCGGCCCGGCAGAGGTCGCCGCGGCCTTCATCACGAGGTCGATCGCTCCGACCGAGTTGATCACGATCGTGTCAGGCTTCCAGTTGAGCGCCTTCGCGGTTGCGAGCGCGCGCACCGTCGGCGTCGGGATCGTCAGGAGCACCCACGTGTCGGCGCCGGACGCCTTCTGCCGCGCGATCTGCGACGCGTAGCTCGTGTCGGTCGCCTCGTAGCTCTGCTCGGAGACGATCAGGCTCCGCTTCCCGCCGAGGCCGATCTTCAGCCCGCGCAGGTAGTCCTTGCCGTAATCGTCGTTCTGGTAGAAGACCGCGATCTTTGCGTTCGGCGCGTTTCTCGTGATCCACGTGCCGTACGAGCGGCCCTCGGCGATGTAGTCCGGCTGCCAGCCGATCGTCCAGGGGAACTGCTTGTACTGCAGGCCCCAGTAGCTGGCTCCGGTCGCGATCAGCACCTGCGGAATCCTCCGCTGGTTCAGCATCGGACGGATCGCCTGGTTGTGCTCCGTCCCCAGCGACCCCACGTCCGCGAAGATCTTGTCCTCGAGGACGAGCTTGTTCGTCAGCTGGACTGTCTGCGCCGGGTTGTAGCCGTCGTCGTAGTACTTCCAGACGATCTTGCGTCCGCGGATGCCGATCTTGCCGTCCGGCCCCTTGCGGGTGTTCACCCAGTTGAAATAGGCCTCCATTCCGCGCGGAATCGGCGCGTAGAGCGATGCAGGCCCGCTCAGCGGGAACGTGCCGCCAATGGTGATCGACGACTTCGTCACGCCCGGGGTCGCGGTCGAACCACCGCGATTGTCCACACGTGCGAAGGCGCCTGGAATGCACACGGCGAGCGCTGCCAGCACCGCCGCGAGCGCAACCAGCGCTCTGTTCACGAATCTCCCTCCTTCGGAAAGGTGCCCCTCTGCCCGAATTTCGACGTCCACCGCAGGGTCATTGTTGGCCCACCGCCGCCCATTATCAAGAGCGCCGCGATGCCGCGGCGACGATCGGACGTGTCAGCCGCCGGATCAAGGCGGCGGCGCCGCCCGGCAGGAGGAACACGATCAGCATCAGCACAAGGCCGAAGACCACCGGCGCCGCCTGCTTGGCGAAGTTGATGTCGAAGACGGGTGGCTCCTGCGCGTAGATCGGCAGGAACTCGAGCACCAGCGCTCCGACGATCACGCCCGAGAGCGAGGAAAGGCCGCCGATCACGACGCTCGCGAGCAGCAGGATCGAGAGGCTGAGCGGAAACGTGTCGGGGTTGATGTACGCCGTCTGGATCGCGAAGAGCGCCCCGGCGACCCCCGCGTAGGCCGACGAGATGCCGAAGGCGAGCGTCTTGTAGACGGCAGGACTGACGCCGGACGACACGGCCGCGACCTCCCCGGCGCGGATCGCGCGCCACGCGCGCCCGACGCGGCCGCGGACGAGCAGCCACGCCACGACGAAGAGGATCGCGGCCGTGGCCCACGCCTCGTAGTAGAGCCAGTGCGGCGGCGAGATGTCCCAGCCGAACGGCGCCTCCGGCAACGGCAGAGATAGCCCGCCGCCCCCTCCCGTCAGGTGCTCGAAGCGCTTCGCGATCGCCGGCATCGACACGGCCACGGCGAACGTGGCGAGCGCGAGCGAGACGCCGGCGAGGCGGAGGGCGGGCAGCCCGAAGAGGTAGCCGATGATCCCCGTGACGACGGCGGCGACAGGAATCGTCCAGATCGGCGCGATGCCGTGCTCGGGGATGATCCCCGCCGGTTCCTGCCCGACGAGCCTGAAACCCTCCTGTCCGAGGATCAGGACGGCCGCGGTGTAGCCGCCGACCGCCATGAAGGCAGCGTGGCCGAGCGAGATCTGCCCGTTGTAACCGGTGAGGATGTTCAGCCCGAGTAGCGCGATGAAGTAAATGGCGACGTAGGTGAACTGCCCGAGCCGGAACTCGGTCGTCAGCCGCGGCATCAGCACGATCAGGACGGCCGCGCCGGCAAGCACGAGCGCGGTCAGCGCGGGACCGACCCAGCGACGGGCGATCAAACGCGCCTCACATGGACGCGTCCGAAGAGACCCGTCGGACGGACGGTCAGCACCACCAGCAGCACGGCGAGCGCCGTCGGCAGCCGCAGCTCGTTGCCGACGAAGTCGACGTACGCGCCGAGCAGGTTGATCACGACGCCGAGCAGCAATCCTCCCACCACAGCGCCGACGGGACTGTCGATCCCGCCGAGGACGGCCGCGGCGAAGCCGTAGATCAGGACGACGAGCATCATGTCCGGGTCGAGAAAGACCGACGGCGCCGCCATCATCCCGGCGATCGCGCCGAGCACCGCGGCGAAGCCCCAACCGAGCGCGAGCATCCACCCGACGCGCACGCCCATCAGGCGGCTCGCGTTGGCGTTGAACGCGACCGCGCGCATCGCGAGCCCGAGCGTCGTGAAGCGGAAGAAGAGCCAGAGGATGAAGACGACGCCGAGACAGACGCAGAACGTGCCGATATCGCGGACGGAGATCGCGACGTCGCCGATGATCACGGATTTGTTGGGAAACGGACTGGCGAACGCCTTGACCTCGGGCCCCCAGATCCAGCCGGTGAGCCCGTTGAGTGCGATCAGCAGACCGATCGTCATGATCACGATCACGATCTCCGGCCGGTGCTCGATCGGCCGGATCAGCACGCGCTCGACGGCAACCCCACCGCCGAACGCGACCAGCAGCGTGAGCACGAACGCCGGCCAGTACGGCATTCCGCGATCCATGAACATCCACGCGATGAACGTGGTGAACGTCGCCATCTCGCCCTGCGCGAAGTTCACGACGTTCGTCGTCTGGTAGATGAGGACGAGCGCGAGGGCGAGGCTGGCGTAGATCGAGCCGGCCGCGAGCCCGCTCGTGACCTGCTGCGCGAAATCGCTCCAGGTAAAGAAAAGCAGCATCAATAACCCAGGTAGGACTTGCGGACGCCTTCGTGCCTGCGCAGCTCCGCGCTGTCGCCTTCGATCGCCACCTGCCCGACCTCCAGCACGTACGCACGAGCCGCGGCGTCGAGCGCGACATTCGCGTTCTGCTCGACCACGAGCGCCGTCAGCCCGTCTTCGGTGTTCAGCTCCTTGACGATGCGGAAGATCTCCTGCACGACGGTCGGCGCGAGCCCGAGCGACGGCTCGTCCAGCATGATCAACCGCGGGCGCGCGACGAGCGCACGCGCGAGCGCGAGCATCTGCTGCTCCCCGCCGCTGAGCGTGCCGGCCTGCTGGTCGCGCCGCCGCTCCATCCATGGGAAGTATTTGAAGACGCGAGGCGCCTCGGCGCGCAGCGTGCGCCGTTCGCCGCGCACATAGGCACCCATGCGCAAGTTCTCCCACACGCTCAGCTCGGCGAAGAGGCCCCGGCCTTCTGGGACGTGCGCGATGCCCGCGCGCGCGACCGCGTCGGCACTCGCCCGCGACAGTCGCTTGCCGTCGAACACGATCTCGCCGCTGTGCCGGACGGTGCTCGAGACGGCTCGCAGCGTCGTCGTCTTGCCGGCGCCGTTCGCGCCGAGCAGCGCGACGATCTCGCCGTCGTCGACGTGGAGCGACACGCCGTGCAGGGCCTTGATCGGCCCGTAGCGCGCCTCGAGGTTGCGCAGCTCAAGCAGCGGCGGAATCGTCCGCTCCCAGGTACGCCTCGATGACCTCCGGATTCCGCTGCACCTCTCCCGGCGTGCCGTCCGCGATCGTGCGGCCGAAGTTGAGCACGTGCACGTGGTCGCACACGTTCATCACGAGGTTCATGTGGTGCTCGACGAGCAGCACGGTCAGGTCGAAGTCCTGGCGCAGCTTGCGGATCGCGTCCGCGAGCTCCCCGACCTCCTCGTGGTTCAGCCCGCCGGCGGGCTCGTCGAGCAGCAACAGCCGCGGCTGGGCCGCCAGAGCGCGCGCGAGCTCGACGCGCTTCAGCGTTCCGAACGGCAGACCGCCGGGCAGCCGGTCGGCGATGTGCCCGAGCTCGACGTACTCGAGCGCCTCGAGCGCCTGCTTACGCCCACGCCGTTCCGAGAACGGACGCAGGCGCGAGTGTGCGCCGACGAGCAGGTTCTCGAGGACGGTCATGTTCTGGAAGAGGACGACGTTCTGGAACGTGCGGGCGATCCCGAGACGCACGATGCGATGCGGCTTCGTCCGCGTCAGGTCCTTGTCCTCGAACATGACAGTGCCCTCGTTCGGCCGGTACAGCCGCGTGATCACGTTGAAGAGCGTCGTCTTGCCCGCGCCGTTCGGTCCGATCAGTCCGCCGATCTGCCCCTGCCGCAGCTCCAGCGAGACGTCGGCCAGCGCGAGGATGCCGCCGAACCGCCGGGTGACGTTCTCTACCGCCAGGAGCGCCATCGGATTCGCGGGATGATATGACCGTCCGGGCGCGCGAATGGCTTTCGACGGTACTCAGGTTCAAAACGAGATCTACATCAGCGGTGAATCACCGTGGCCGATCGGCGCCGACGAGTGGGAAGCGCGCGCCGTCGAGAAGCTCGACGAGGGGCCGTACGGCTACATCGCGGGAGGTGCCGGGGCGGAGGCGACGATGCATGCGAATCGCGCGGCGTTCGAGCGCCGGCGTCTGCGTCCACACATGCTCGGCGGGCACACGAAGCGCGAGCTCGACGTCGAGGTTCTCGGGACGCAATCGCCGTTCCCCTTCTTCCTCGCGCCCGTCGGCGTGCTCAGCATCGCGCACGCCGACGGCGAGCTCGCGCCGGCGCGAGCGGCTGCGGCCGTGCGCGTGCCGTTCGTCCTCTCGACGGCGGCCTCGCACTCGATCGAGGAGATCGCCGCGGCGATGGGCGACGCGCCGCGCTGGTTCCAGCTCTACTGGGTCAGCGAGCGCGACGTCGTCGAGAGCCTCGTGCGGCGCGCGGAGGCGGCCGGCTACCGCGGGATCGTGGTCACGCTCGACACGCTCGTGCTCGGCTGGCGTCCACGCGACCTGCGCAACTCGTACCTGCCGTTCCGCGAGGGCGAGGGCATCGCGCAGTTCACGAGCGACCCCGTGTTCACCAGTCGGCTCTCGGTTCCGGTCGAAGACGATCCGCTCGTCGCCGCCGGGACGATGCTGGCGATGTTCCCGAACCTCGCGCTGCGCTGGGACGACCTCGCCTGGCTGCGCGAGCTGACACCGCTCCCGCTGCTCGTCAAAGGCGTGCTGACGGCGGAGGACGCCGAGCGCGCGCTGCAGGCGGGCGTCGACGGCGTCATCGTCTCGAACCACGGCGGGCGCCAGGTCGACGGCGCTGTCGCATCACTCGACGCGCTCGTCGAGGTGCGCGCTGCGGTCGGCGCAGACGCCGTCGTGCTGGTCGACGGCGGGATCCGCGGTGGCGCCGACATCGTCAAGGCGATGGCGCTCGGCGCCAACGCCGTGCTCGTCGGCCGACCGTACGTCTACGCGCTCGCGGTCGGTGGCGAGGAAGGCGTCGCCGCGCTGATCGAGCAGCTCGCTGCGGAGACGGACCTGACGCTCGCACTGATGGGCGCGCGCTCCGTCACCGAGCTCGACTCGTCGTGGATCGCGGACTCGTCCTGAGCTCACCGGGCGCGGTCGCGCTCGAGGAGATCGTCGTCGACGAGCCCGGTCCCCGCGAGGTGGCCGTGCGCATCGAGGCGAGCGGCGTCTGTCACACCGACCTGCACGTCGTCGAGGAGGACGGCTGGGGACATCCCCTGCCGGTGCTGCTGGGCCACGAGGGTGCCGGGATTGTCGATGCCGTCGGCGCGGACGTCGATGGTCTCGCCGTCGGCGACCGTGTCGTGCTCGGCTGGCACACGGCGTGCGGCGAGTGCGAGATGTGCGCGCGCGGCCTGCCACGACAGTGCAAGCGGCCGCCGGCCGCAGCCGGACGGCTGCACCGCGCGGACGGGGAGCTGCTGACGCCCGTCCTGCGCACGGGCACGTACGCGACGCGCACGGTCGTGCCGGCCGTCGCCGCCGTGAAGACTCCGGAGGAACTGCCCGCGGAGCAAGCCTGCCTCCTCGCGTGCGCCGTGGCGACGGGCGTGATGTCCGTCCTCGAGACGGCGCGCGTTCCCGAAGGTGCGCGCGTCGCCGTGATCGGCTGCGGCGCCGTCGGCCTGTCGGTCGTGCAGGGCGCACGCATCGCCGGCGCGTCCGAGATCCGCGCGATCGACATCGATGAGCGCAAGCAGCAGCGGGCGCTGCAGTTCGGCGCGACCGACGTCGGCCAGGGCCCGGTCGACTTCGCCTTCGACCTCGTCGGCCGCCGCTCGACGTTCGAGCTGGCACTCGAGCTGCTGCGCGGCGGCGGGACGGCGGTGCTGATCGGCCTCTCCCCTGCCGGCGAGAAGGCGGAGATCGAGCTGCCCACGTTGTTCGCGAAGCGGGCGACGATCCGCGTCTCGCACGGCGGCGACCACTTGCCGCACGAGGACTTCCCGCGCCTCGCGCAGTGGGCGCTCGAAGGCAAGCTCGACCTCGCCGGAATGGTCACGAAGCGCATTGCGCTCCAGGACGCTCCCGCCGCTCTGGACGAGCTGAAGACGTCGCCCGACCTGATCCGCTCGGTGATCGTGGTCTAATTCGCTCGGTGGACCTGCGCGACAGCCCCGACGAAGCAGCGTTCCGCGAGCGCGTCCGCTCCTGGCTCGCCGACAACCTGCCGGCCGAGCCGGGGCCCGAATGGAGCCGCAAGATCTACGACGCCGGCTTCGCCGGGCTCACCTGGCCGGTGGAGTACGGCGGCCGCGGCGAGCCGTACAGCCATCAGGCGATTGCGCTCGAGGAGTTCGCGAAGGCGGGCGCGCCGAATCACATGAACGTGATCGCGCTCGGCATGGCCGGGCCGACGATCATGGTGCACGGCACCGAGGAGCAGAAGCAGCGCTACCTGCCGAAGATGCTGTCCGCCGACGAGATCTGGTGCCAGGGCTTCTCCGAGCCGGGCGCCGGCTCGGACCTCTCAGCAGTGCGCACACGCGTCGAGCCGGGCGACGGCGGCTTCGTCGTCAACGGCCAGAAGGTGTGGTCGTCGGTCGCGCACCTCGCCGACTACTGCATCCTCGTCGGACGCAGCGACCCCGAGTCACAACGTCATGCCGGGCTGACGTACGTCATCGTCGACATGCACGCGCCGGGCGTCGAGGTGCGGCCGCTGCGGCAGATCACCGGCGAGGCCGAGTTCAACGAGATCTTCTTCAGCGACGTGCACGTCCCGCGCGAGAACCTCCTCGGCGAGATCGGCGGCGGCTGGCAAGTCGCGATGACGACACTGCTGCACGAGCGCGGCACGCTCGGCTTCGCGCTCACAGGCGTGCTCGACTCGCAGGTGCAGCGGCTGATCGCGCTCGCGAA
>JBJMJL010000019.1:0-12752 GCA_045806365.1 Gaiellaceae bacterium | reverse complement strand
CGGGCGAGCAGCCCCGCACCCGCGAGGCCCGTGACGAACGTGCCCATGATCGCCGCGTAGGCGCTGTGCGGGACGCGGGTAGACGTGGCCATCGTGGATACCCTGTCTCTCTTGGCCGCGCTGAAAACATCGACGGACTACCGCCCCACCGGCGACCAGCCGAAGGCGATCGACGTCCTCGCCGAGGGGCTCGACAACGGCGAGCGCTACCAGACGCTGATCGGGGCCACCGGCACCGGCAAGACGGCGACGATGGCCTGGACGATCGAGAAGACCGGCCGCCCGGCGCTGATCATCGCGCACAACAAGACGCTGGCCGCGCAGCTCTGCAACGAGTTCCGCGAGTTCTTCCCGCAGAACGCGGTGGAGTACTTCGTCTCGTACTACGACTACTACCAGCCCGAGGCCTACGTGCCGCAGGCCGACCTCTACATCGAGAAGGACTCCTCGCGGAACGACGACATCGACCGGCTGCGGCACAGCGCCTCGTCGAACCTGCTCTCCCGGCGCGACGTGATCGTCGTCGCCTCGGTCTCGTGCATCTACGGCCTCGGCTCGCCGGAGGAGTACAAGGAGCGCGTCGTCTTCGTGAACGTCGGCGAGGAGCAGGACCGCGACCTGATGCTCCGCAAGCTGATCGACATCCAGTACGTCCGGAACGACACGCTGCTCGGCCGCGGCCGGTTCCGCGTCAAGGGCGACGTGGTCGAGGTGCAGCCGGCGTACAGCGAGACCGCGTACCGCATCTCGTTCTTCGGCGACCTCGTCGAGGCGATCACGCACTTCGATCCGCTCACCGGCGAGGTGCTCTCGAAGTACGACCAGATCACGGTCTTCCCGGCGACGCAGTACGTGACGTCGAAGCCGACGATCGAGCGTGCGATCGACGAGATCAAGCACGAGCTGAACGAGCAGATCAAGCTGTTCGAGAGCGAGGGGAAGATGCTCGAGGCGCACCGCATCCGGCAGCGCACCGAGTACGACCTCGAGATGATGCAGGAGCTCGGCTTCTGCAACGGGATCGAGAACTACTCGCGCATCCTCGAAGGCCGCGGTCCGGGGACGCATCCCTTCACGCTCCTCGACTACTTCCCGAACGACTTCGTCGTCTTCGTCGACGAGTCGCACCAGACCGTCCCGCAGATCGGCGGCATGCACGAGGGCGACCGCTCGCGCAAGCAGACGCTCGTCGAGTACGGCTTCCGGCTGCCGTCGGCGCTCGACAATCGGCCGCTCCGCTTCGACGAGTTCCTCGAGAAGGTCCCGCAGCTCGTTTTCGTCTCGGCAACCCCGGGGCCGTTCGAGCTCCGCCACGCGAAGCGCCTCGCCGAGCAGCTGATCCGTCCAACGGGCATCGTCGACCCCGAGGTCGAGCTGCGCGCGACGAAGAACCAGATCGACGACCTGCTCAACGAGGTGCGGCGGCGCGAGGAGGCGGGGGAGCGCGTGCTCGTCACGACACTGACGAAGAAGATGGCCGAAGACCTGACCGACTACCTGCTCGAGTCCGGCGTGAAGGCGCGCTATCTGCACTCCGAGATCGACACGCTCGAGCGCATCCAGATCATCCGCGAGCTGCGGCTCGGCGAGTACGACGTGCTCGTCGGCGTCAACCTCCTGCGCGAAGGGCTCGACCTGCCCGAGGTTTCGCTCGTCGCCGTGCTCGACGCGGACAAGGAGGGCTTCCTGCGAGGGCGCACCTCATTGATCCAGACGATCGGGCGCGCGGCACGCAACGTGAACGGCAAGGTGCTGCTCTACGCGGACAAGGTCACGCAGGCCATCCAGGAGGCGATGGACGAGACGAACCGGCGGCGGGAGATCCAGCTTGAGTACAACGAGGAGCACGGCATCACGCCGGAGACGATCGTCAAGGGTGTGTCCGACATCGCCGAGTTCCTCACGCTCGAGTCGCCGACCGTGCCGGCGTCGAAGCGGCGGCGCGGTCGCAAGGACGTGGAGGGAATGGCCCCGAGCGAGCTCGAGAAGCTGATCATCGAGCTCGAGGAGGAGATGTTCGCTGCCGCGGAGGAGCTGCGCTTCGAGTACGCGGCCAAGCGGCGCGACGAGATCAAGGACCTCCGCCGCGAGCTGGTCGCGGCCACCGCGCAGGCTCCTGCATAGGGCTGTCCTTTTCGCGGTCTCCCGTTCGTCTCAACGGTGAGACCATCCCGGCAGAGGAGGACACGATGAAGTACGTCATGCTGATTCACCAAGGGGACGCGCCGACGCCGTACGCCCCCGAGGAGTGGGGCCGCTTGTCGGAGGAGGAGCAGCAGCAGATCTTCCGCGATTACCAGGCGATCAACCAGACGCCGGGTGTGACCCCGGGCGCGCAGATGCAGCCACCGGAAGCGGCTACGACGGTGCGGGTGGAGAACGGTCAGACACTGACGACCGACGGGCCGTTCGTGGCCGTGAAGGAGGCGCTCGGCGGCTACTTCTTTTTCGAGGCCGACGACCTCGACGCCGCGCTCGAGGTCGCCGCTCGCGTGCCCGCGGCGCGGCTGGGCGGCGCGGTCGAGGTGCGTCCGCTCGTGGAGCACTAGCGATCGTCGAGCAGGTCTTCCGCGACGAATGGGGTCGCGTGCTCGCGACGCTGATCGGCTTCCTCGGCGACTTCGACCTCGCCGAGGAAGCCGCGCAGGACGCGTTCGCGATCGCCGCCGAGCGCTGGCCGCGGGACGGCCTCCCGGCAAATCCGCGCGCGTGGCTCGTGACGACCGCACGGAACCGCGCGATCGATCGGATCAGGCGGGACCGCACGCTGGCGAACAAGACGCAGCTGCTCGACGTGCGCGAGACCACCGAGGACGAGATGGCTGAGACGACGATTCCGGACGAGCGGCTCGAGCTCATCTTCACCTGCTGTCATCCCGCGCTCGCCGTCGACGCGCAGGTGGCACTGACGCTGCGCACGCTCGGCGGCTTGACGACCGACGAGATCGCGCGTGCGTTCCTCGTCCCTGAGTCGACCATGCTGAAGCGGCTCGTCCGCGCGAAGAACAAGATCAAGTCGGCCGGCATCCCGTTCCGCGTACCGCCGGCTGAGCTGCTGCCGGACCGGCTCACGGCCGTGCTCGCTGTCGTGTACTTGATCTTCAACGAAGGGTACGCGGGGCGCGGCGAGCTGGCAGCGGAGGCGATCCGCCTCGGTCGTGTGCTCGCCGAGCTGATGCCGGACGAAGCGGAGGTGCACGGCTTGCTCGCGCTGATGCTGCTCAACGATGCGCGGCGGGACGC
Source organism: Gaiellaceae bacterium (assembly GCA_045806365.1). Lineage (GTDB taxonomy): Bacteria > Actinomycetota > Thermoleophilia > Gaiellales > Gaiellaceae > 3-1-20CM-4-69-9. The sequence continues at coordinate 9,509 of JBJMJL010000019.1, read as the reverse complement.
ACGCTTCCGGGACGGCCGCCTCGTTCTGCTCGCCGACCAGGACCGCTCGCTGTGGAACGCGGAACAGGTCGCGGAGGGGCGTGCAGCGCTGGACCGCGCGCTCGCGCTAGGCGGACGCGGCGAGTACGTGCTGCAGGCGGCGCTCGCGTCGCTGCACACGGAGGAGCGGCAGGACTGGTCGCAGCTCGCGGCGCTGTACGGCGAGCTGGCGCGGCGCACCGGCTCCGACGTCGTCGAGCTGAACCACGCGGCCGCGCTCGCCGAAGCCGGCGACGTCGATACGGCGCTGTCGATCGTCGACCGCCTCGAGCTCGACGAGTACCACTACCTGCACGCGACGCGTGCGGAGCTGCTGCGCCGCCTCGGCCGCATCGAAGATGCCGGCGTGTCGTACCGGCGCGCGCTCGAGCTCGTGCACTCCGATGCCGAGCGGAACTTCCTCGAACAGCGCCTGGCGCAGCTCGGGCACTGACCTAGACTTGAGCCGGTGTTCGGCTCTGTCCTGATGATCATGCTGTTCGGCTTCATCACCGGCAGCCTGGCGCGCCTGGCGGTCCCAGGCCCCGATCCGATGCCGATCTGGCTGACGATCGGAATCGGGCTCGTCGGCTCCGCGGCGGGCGGCGGCATCGCCCTCGCCGTCTGGGGCAAGGGCACGCAGGGGCTCGGCATCATGGCGTTCATCGGCAGCGTCCTGCTCGTCGTCGCGTACCGGCGATTCGTGCAAAAGCGACCCGTCTACGGCCCCGGTGCCCTCAAGTTCCCGGAACGCGGCTTCGGGATCGAGCGCTTCCGCGCGCGGCACCAGCAGCTGGAGGACATGATGCGCAAGGCCCAGTTCGAGCAGGCATCGACGCAGCCGACGGACTCGAACCTGCAGAAGCTGCAAGACCTGCACGAGGCCGGGATCCTCACCGACGAGGAATTCGAAGCGAAGAAGGCTCAGCTACAGGGGCGCTAGGTGTTTCCGGCTGGTGCGCGCCGGAAACGGTGGGGCCATGCACTTCATCTGGTTCATCATCGTCGGGGCGATCGTCGGAGCTCTCGGTCGCCTCTTGCATCCGGGTCGGGATCCAATGGGCTGGTTGCTCACGATTGCCATCGGCGTCGTCTCGATGCTGGTCGCCGCGCTCATCTCGAGCGGCTGGTTGGCGTTCATCATCGGTGTCGTCGTCGCGGTGATCCTCGTCGCGCTCGTCGGCCGTATGGCCGGCCGCGGCGGTGCGCCCGCCAGGGTCTAAACCCGCTCTGACTCCAGGGGCTCACGGCCGCGCGGGAACTGTCGCTCGGCCGTGAGGCCCCAATCCGTGTCTCGCCAGATGAACGTCTGGATCCGCAGGCACTTTTCCTCGACCTCGTAGATGTGCACGCCACGCGCCTCGCCTTGCCGCTTCGGACGTGGCTGGCCGAGACCGGGCGCGACCGAGACGACGACGCCGTGCTCGCCGCCGCGGGAGATCTCGAACTCGTGGCGCTCGCTGACGGCGGCCTGGTGAATGTGGCCCGCGAGGATCAGATCCGCGCCGGCGCCGACGAGCGAGGCGAGCACGTGGTTGCGCCGCGCGACCGGCTTCTTCCGCGACCGCCAGGGCGCGCCGATCAGGTGGTGGTGCAGGACGACGATCTGGAACGCCGACGGCGCGGCTGCGCGCAGGCGCTCCTCCGCCTCGGTGAGCTTGTGCGTGCGGAGACCGCCGGACTGGTGCCGCCACGGCCGCACCGAGTTCAGGCCGATCACGTGCAGCGTCTCCGACGAGTAGGTCGGCTCTGTCGTCTGCCACTGCCGCTCGAACTCCCGAAACGAGCGCGTGAAGCGCGCCGGGAAGCTGTACGGGATGTCGTGGTTGCCGGGGATCGCGAGCACAGGCGGCCCGAGCGAGCGCAGGAAACGCGCCGCGCTCGCGAGCTGGTCCTCGCGACCGCGGTGGCTCAGATCGCCACTCGCGATCACCAGCTCGGGCCGAAAACGCTCGATCAACACGGGCGCGCCGTGCTCGATTGCGTCGTCGTCGCCCGCGCCGAAATGCAAGTCCGACAGGTGCAGAACGCGTGTAAGCACCGCCGGAGCAGGCTATACACTGAATTGCGTGACGGAAGACTCCGCCGAGATTTTCGACGACCTCTATCTCGGTCTACGAGCGGGCGGCGCCATCCGTAAGCAGCGCCGCGGCGAGCCGCTGACACTGGAAGAGCGCGAGGCGCTCGGACGGTGGCACCGGCTCTCGACGTGGCGCAAGGCACTTGCCGTCGGCGGGTTCGCCGTCGGGACGTTCGGCTTGGGCTTCACGCTCGGCGGCCTGGTCTTCGGCCGCTGGCGCAAAGCCTAAGCGCTAGCCACTCCTACCTAATTCATTCCAAAGCGGCCCCCGTCTCCATGCGGGCGGGCCCGATGCTCCTGCTTGTCAGCAACCGAAAGGCAAGCAGTCATGTTCAAGCACCTCCCACTGACGAAGATCCTCCTCAGCCTCGCGGCGATCGCAGTCGTGGCAGTCGCGGCGGTGGGAGGGACTTTCGCCAACTTCACGGCGACCCCGACGACGATCTCGTCGAATGCTTTCGCGTCGGGCACGCTGACGATGAGCCGGTCTGGCACGGGCGCGATCTTCAGCTCTGCGTCGATGAAGATCGGTGACACCGCGACGGGCTCGGTCACGATCACGAACACGGGCACGCTGATGGGCGCGTACACGCTCACCGGCACGGGCTCGGGCAACGCGGCGCTCGCCAACCAGCTGCACCTGACGTTGTACAAGGACGTCGACGGCGGCACGGCGATCTATGACGGATCGCTCGGCAGCCTGTCTGCGGCCCTCGGGACGTTCGCCGCGAGCGGCGGCTCCCACACCTACTACTTCCACGTGAGTCTCCCCTCGACGGGGTCCGACGCGGGCGACAACGCCCTGCAGGGCCTCTCGGCGAGCGAGGACTTCACCTGGTCGGCGACACAAGCGTAGGAAGGACCATGCGGCGTCCTTTCGACACCATCGCGCGGGCGACGACGGGCCTCCTGGCAGGCCTCGTCATCGCCCTCGTGGCGGGCTACGCCGTGCTCTTGGTGACCGGCTTCAAGCCTGTCGCCGTGTACTCCGGCTCGATGCGTCCGACGCTCGGCGTCGGCTCGCTCGCAGTCGACCGCGCGATCCCGGCGCGTGACGTGCGTGTCGGCGACGTCATCACTTTCAACGATCCGCTCGTGCGCGGCCGCCTGGTGACGCACCGTGTCGTGCGGATCATTCCCACGACGCACGGCCTTGCTTATCGCACGAAGGGCGACGCCAACGCGGCGCGCGATCCCTGGACGATTCGCCTGACCGGCCAGGTCGGGCGCGTCGCCTTCCACGTGCCGGCCGCGGGCTACGTCCTCTATTACGCACACACCCGCGAGGTGCGCGGCGCGCTGATCGCGGTCGCGGCCCTCCTGGCGCTGTTCGCGCTGCTCCGGCGGATCTGGCGCACACCGCAGCCGGCAAGGGCCGAAGCGTGAAGCGGCTCGTCACAGTTGCATGTCTCGGCCTCGCCCTCTCCGGGCTGTTCGCGCAGCTGAGCTCGGCGCAGTTCACGGCGCCGCCGACGACGATCTCGTCCAATGCCGTCACTGTCGACGCGCTGCACAACTACTTCTCGGTCACGCCGATCAGCGCTGCGGCGAGCGGCGACGTGGACACTCTGTCCCTCAACTTCGGCCTCGTGCCGTCCGCGCGCACGTTGACCTCGGTCTTCCGGGTCAAGAACGTCAGCAGCGCGACGCGCACGGCCATCCTCACGCTTTCGAACGTCCCGCAGGTGTCGTCCGTCTTCTTCGCCTCGAGCGGTGGCACCTCGGCGGCGCTCGCGGCGGGCGCGTCGACGACGGTGAGCGTCACGACGTCTCCGCTCGTCGCCGGGCGCGGCACCGGCACGCTGCGGCTGGCGCTCTCCGGCATCAGCTGGCTCTACCGCGACTACTCGTTCTCACTCGACGAGGCCCCCGAGGCCCCGGGCGCGCCGACCGCGGCGCAGAAGCCCGCAGGTCGCCTCGACCTGGCCTGGACGGCGTCGTCGACGGTCACGAACCTCGCCGGCTACGACGTCTACCGCTCGAACGGCGGCGGCGCCTACACGAAGGTGAACTCGACTCCACTCACGGGTCTGACCTATTCGGACACCGCTACGACGGACGGCACCACCTATACGTACAAGCTGCGCGCGGTCTCGAGCGGCACGCCGTCGTTCGACAGCCTCGACAGCGCGACCGTCACGGCGACCGCGGATGCGACGCCGCCGGGGGCGCCGTCCTCGGTGACGCTCGCGAACGGCGGCGGCGCCGGCGGCGGCTACGTCAACGGCGGTAACTCCGGCAACCTGTCGGTCTCCGTCGTGTTGCCCGCGGGGTCGCTGACGACCGACGCCGTCGAGCTGACGATCTCGAACGGCTCCAGCAGCGTCACGGCGACGCACGCAGGCAGCAACGGCGCCGGGCCGGTCACGTTCACCGGGATCGATGTCGCGGGGCTCGGCGACGGAGCGCTGACGATGAACGCGAAGTCCACCGACCTCGCCGGGAACGTGTCTGCGAGCACGAGCGCCGGCGTCACCAAGGACACGGGCGCGCCGAGCGCACCGAGCGTGAGCTACACGGACAACAACAACTCCGCCGACGCGGTCTCCGGCAGCGCCGAGGCGAACACCTCGATCACGATCACGAAGCAGTCGCCCGCCCCGACCGCGACGTACAACACGACGGCCAACGGCAGCGGCGCCTACAGCAGCGCCGTGGCGGCCGTCAACGGCAAGAACAACGCCCCCATCAGCGTGACGTACTCCGTGACGGCGACGGACGCCGCAGGCAATACCAGCGCCGCGGCGAGCATCACCGTCAGCGACGCGCGCTAGGCTCAGCCTCGGCGGGCATCCGCCGATTGCCGACCCTGAGAAATGCGCGCTGCACGCGTTTACCTCGTTGCGGGCGTGGGCGCAACGGCGCTCTACTTCGCTCTGCCGTGGGGGAGCTTCGGGCAGACGCTCGTCTACGACGCGATCGGCGTCTCCGCCGCCGCTGCTGCCGTCGCCGGCGCGCTCATCTACCGGCCGCGGCTGCGATTGCCCTGGTACCTGTTCGGCGCCGGCCTGCTGTCTTTCGCGATCGGCGACGTTCTCTTCAACCTGTACTCCTTCGTCTGGGATCGCGACCCGCCCGTCCCATCCATCGCCGACGTCTTCTACCTCGCCGGTTACCCGTTCCTGACCGTCGGTCTCGTGCTGCTCGTGCGCTGCCTCGGCTCGCAGGAGCGCCGCCATGGCCGCCTCGACGCCGCGATGCTGATCGGCGGCTTCGCGCTCTGTCAGTGGGTCTTCGTGATCTCCGATCAGGTGCAGGAGGGATCGATCGGCGAGCGCTTCGTCGCCTTCTCCTACCCCGCGATGGACATCGTGTTGCTCGCCGCGCTCGTCTTCTTCGCGCTGACGCCGACGTGGCGGACGGTTTCGTACCGCTACCTCACTGCGAGCATCGTCCTGCTGCTCGTCGCCGACGAGATCTACCAGCTGAACCCGGACGCGTACGCGTCCGCCTCGTGGCTCGACGCCGGCTGGCTGCTCTCCTACGTGCTCTGGGGCGTCGCCGCGCTGCACCCGTCGATGCGCGAGCTGTCCGAGCCCGCCAAGGGCGATCCGCGCGTGTCGCCGTTGCGCTTTGCGATGCTGGCGATTGCGCTGATCGCCGCGCCTGCCATTCTCGCGGCGCAGTGGGCAACCGGGACCGGAATCGACGCGCTCGCGATCGCCGTCGGCGGCGGCATCCTCTCCGCGCTCGTCCTGCTGCGCATGACCGACGTCGTTCACGCGCTCGATCGGCTGCGCGAGACCGAGGCGCTCGCGCGCGCCGAAGCCGAGAGTGCGCAGCGGCTGCTGACGGAGCAGAACGAACGCCTACGCGAGGCCGACCGATTGAAGGACGAGTTCGTCGCGCTCGTCTCCCACGACCTGCGCACGCCGCTGACGTCGATCACGGGCTACCTCGAGCTGGCGCAGGAAGAGGAGCTCGGCGACGAGGTGCGCCAGTACCTCCGCGTCGTCGAGCGAAATGCGCAGCGCCTGCTCGAGCTCGTCAACGACCTGTTGTTCGTCGCCCGCCTCCAGGCCGGCCAGCTCTCGCTCGAGCGCGACGACGTCGACCTCGGCGAGGTCGTGCGTGACGCCGTTGCGGCGATCGAGGCGCGCAGAGCAGGGAAGGAGATCAGGTTGACGACGGCGCTCGCGCCGGTGGCGCCTGTGCATGCCGACCGGGGGCGCCTGCTGCAACTGCTCGAGAACCTCCTCTCGAACGCCGTGAAGTTCACGCCTGCGGGCGGCGAGGTTCACGTCGTGCTGGCAAACACGGGCGGCAGAGTGCGGCTCGAGGTGAGCGACAGCGGGATCGGCATCTCGCCCGAAGATCAGCGGCGTCTGTTCGAACGGTTCTTCCGGAGCTCGACTGCGATCGACCGGCAACTGCCCGGCACGGGGCTCGGGCTCTACATCTCCCGCGCGATCGCCGAGGCCCACGACGGGACGCTCGAAGTCTCCAGCGAGCTCGGCCGCGGCAGCACCTTCTCCCTCCAGCTGCCGCTCGCACGCGCCGCGGTCGCGGCCTAGCGGACGTAGCGGTAGCCGAAGCCGCGCACTGTCTCGATCGGCACGCTCTCCGGCTGCTCCGGGTCGAGCTTGCGCCGCAGGTAGCCGACGTAGAGCTTCACCTGATCGCCGGAGACGCCGTACGCGTCGCCCCATACGAGCTCGAGCAGCTGGTCGCGCGAGAGGACCTGCCGTGGATGGCGGACGAGGACCGAGAGCAGCTTGAACTCGAGCGGCGTCAGCGCGACCTCGCGCCCTTCATATGTCACCGCACGCTGGCCGAAGTCGATCGAGACGCGGTCGTCGGCGTACGTCTCCCGCGTGTCGATGCCGCTCGCGCGCGAGCGGCGGAGCAGCGCCTGGACACGCGCGACGAGCTCCTGGCGGCCGAACGGCTTCACCATGTAGTCGTCGGCGCCGCCCTGCAGCCCGCGGACGCGCTCGAGCTCGGCGCCGCGGGCGGTGAGCATCAGCACGGGGACGTCGGAGAGGTCGCGGATGCGCTCGAGCGTCTGCCAGCCGTCCATTTCCGGCATCGACACGTCGAGGACGACGAGATCGGGTGGCGACTGGTGCAGGACGCGCAGGCCGGCCCGCCCGTCGCTCGCCTCGGTCACCTGGAGGCCCGCCCGCTGCAGCAGCTCGACGACGAGGATGCGGATGTCATCGTCGTCGTCGATCACGAGCACGCGCTGCTCGTTCATACCGCTTTCATACCGTGCCCCACGCGGCTTTGCTACCGCACTCGCCGACACTTCCCACATGGCACGGATCCTGATTCACGAACCTCACCCCGACGTCAGGGTCCTGCTCGAGGCCGTCGTCACCCGGGCCGGTCACGAGCCGGTTGGCCATGGCGAGCTGACCAACGGTGACGCGCCTCACCTGATGATCCTCGAGCCGGCCTCTGCGGAGGGCTTGGCAGCGGCAGCCAGGCTACGAGGCCGGCTCGAGGGTCTGCCCATCATCTGCGCGAGCATCGAGCCGCCGAGCATCGCGAGCAAGCAGCTCCAGCCCGTCGCGTATCTGGTCAAGCCCTTCCCGCTGGCCGAGCTCGAGCGCGCAATCGCCGGCGCCCTCGCCTAGGCGCCGACTTGGCGGCGCGCCTAACGCTCGCTCGCTAGCGCGTCTCTGCTTCCTTCGCCGGGAAGAGGACGGCCGGAACGTCCTCCTCGGCGGGATCCTTGTCGCGGACGACGACGTCGATGACCGTGACGATCACCGCGACGAGCGGGACCGCGAGGACGACGGCGAAGCCGCCGAACAGGATCCCGACGGCGGTGACCGAGATCAGGACGAGCAGCGGCGAGAGGCCGACGGCGTCGCCGAGCACGCGCGGCACGACGAGGTAGTCCTCGAGCAGCCGGACGGCCAGCACGCAGAGCCCGGCCGCGAGCCCGACGTGCCAGGACTCCGTCAGCCCGACGCCGACCGCGACGACGCCGGCCGCGATCGGCCCGATCACCGGGACGATCTCCACCAGACCCGCGAAGGCGCCGACGAGGATGAAGTACGGCTCGCCGATCGCCCAGAACGCGAGTGAGAGCAGCGTGCCGACGAGGAGGACGAGCAGCCCCTGTCCGCGCACGAACGCGCCGAGCTTGAGGTCGATCAGGTCCCACGTGTCCCGCATCTTCTTGCGCTTCGGCCTGGGTAACAGCGACGCGACGACCCCCACCGCCCGCTCGCGCTCGAAGATCCAGTACGCGGCGGTCGCGAGCACGAAGAAGATCCCGAGCAAGATCTCGAACGCCTTCTTCGTCACCTCGAGCGCCGGATGGAAGAGGCTCCTTGCACGCGGCAGCTCGCGCAGGCGCTTGTCGAGCGCCGTGAGGATCTCGTGCTTGATGCCTTTGGACTGCTGCGCCTCGTGATGGATCTGCGCCTTCGTCGTTCCACCGAGGGCGTTCTGCACCTGGTCGACGGCACGGGGGACGACGAGCCAGAGGAAGAGTGCGACGAGGGCGGCGAACACCAGGTAGTGCAGCGCGAGGCCGAAGCCGCGGCCGATGCCGCGCCGCCGGAGCGCGTCGATGCCGGGGCGCATCGCGGCGGCGAGAATGAACCCCAGGAAGATGAGCGCGATCACGAGCTTCAGCTTCCACAGGGCCAACGTCGCCGCGACCAGCCCAATCACGACGAGTGTCGCGAGCGCTGCGCGCTTTGCAGTTTCCTTCATGACCAGGGATTTTTCGCCGCTCGCCGAAAGCGTCAAACGCATGGACACGTCCACGTGGGAACGGGTCTGCCTCGATCAGCGGCGGCACGCGATCGTCCTCGCGGGCGCGTTCGCGCGCGCGCTCGGCCTGGCGGCCGTCGGAATCGGGCTGATGGCGATCGGCTGGCCGGCGTCGATCCCAGGGGTTGCGCTGCAGGTGCTCGGCGCTGCGATCGCGTTGCGCGCGGTGTGGAGCTGGGAGCAGACGCGCGTCGTGCTGACGACCGACAAGCTCTTCGTCGTGCACGGCACGCTGCGCAAGCGCGCCGCCGCGGTGAGACTCGCACGCATCGGCGCGGTCGAGATCGAGCAGGGCCTACTGGGACGGCTGCTCGGCTACGGGACGATCGTCGCGGGCGACCTCGAGATCGACTACGTCCCCGAGCCGCGCCGCGTGTACGGCCTCGTCGAACGTCTCGGAGGCTAGGCGACCGCCCAGCGGCATCGCGAAACGACACGTGCCCGGAACACCAGGGTCTGACCCTTGGTGTCGGGAGTGTGACGAAAGTGTGTCGAACGGCGCGCCAAGGGTGCTGCCGGCGCGGTCGCACGCGTACCGTCGGTGCATGCCGCGCGTTCTTCGTACCACGCTCCCGGACGGCTACTTCCACGCGCACAATCGCGCCGTGTACGGAGCAGTGCTCTTCACCGACGACACCGATCGTCGACTGTTCCTCAAGCTGATCATGCGCTCGGCGAA
>JBJMJL010000018.1:0-18703 GCA_045806365.1 Gaiellaceae bacterium | reverse complement strand
CGATCAGATGCATCGGGAAGAACGTCAGGTTGAACGCGACGAACGTCGTCCAGAAGTGCAGTTTGCCGAGCCGCTCGTCGTACATTCGGCCGGTCATCTTCGGGAACCAGTAGTAGATCCCGGCGAAGATCGTGAACACGGAGCCGCCGAAGAGCACGTAGTGGATGTGCGCGACGATGAAGTAGGTGTCGCTGGCGTGGATGTCGATCGGGACCGAGGCCAGGTAGATGCCCGAGAGCCCGCCGAGCACGAACATCGAGATGAAGCCGAGCGCGAACAGCATCGGCGTCCGGAAATGGAGCTTCCCCTCCCACATCGTGGCGAGCCAGGAGAAGACCTTGATTCCGGTCGGCACCGCGATCATGAGCGTCGTGATCATCATCGGAACGCGCAGCCAGGGCGCCATGCCCGACACGAACATGTGGTGCGCCCAGACGGAGAAGCCGAGCACCAGGATCGCCATCAACGACAGCGCCATCAGGCGGTAGCCGAAGATCGGCTTCCGCGACAACGCGGAGATCACCTCCGATGCGATGCCGAAGCCGGGCAGCATCATGATGTAGACCGCCGGGTGCGAGTAGAACCAGAAGATGTGCTGGTACCCGAGCGGGTAACCGCCGCCGCCGGTGTCGAAGAAGCTGGTGTGCATGACGCGGTCGAACATCACGAAGAACTGCGAGCCGGCGATGAAGGGTGTCGCGATCACGACGAGCAGCGACGTCGTGAAGTTCGCCCAGACGAGGAGCGGCATGCGCCAGAACGTCATGCCCGGCGCGCGCATCGTGATGATGGTGACCAGGAAGTTGAGGGCGGTCATGATCGAGCTCGCGCCGGCCCACTGGACGCCCATGTTGAAGAAGATCGTGCCGAGCGGCTGGTGCACCGACAGCGGCGCGTAACCGGTCCAGCCCGACGCGAACGCGCCGCCGGGAACGAGGAAGCTCGACAGCATCATGATCCCCGCGATCGGCAGCAGCCAGTACGACAGGGCGTTGAGGCGCGGGAACGCCATGTCGGGCGCGCCGAGCATCAGCGGCACGACGAAGTTCGCGAGCCCGGCGAACGCCGGGATCACGAACAGGAAGATCATCAGCGACGCGTGGACCGAGAAGAGACCGTTGTACGTCTGGTTGTCGAAGTACTGCATGCCGGGCTTTGCGAGCTCAGCGCGCACGAGCAGCGCGAGCAGCCCGCCGGCGAGGAAGAAGAAGATCGTCGTCGCCAGGTACTGCATGCCGATCACCTTGTGATCGGTGTTGACGCGGAAGTAGTCGCGCCAGCTGTACGCACCGTGGCCTGAGTGATCTTCGGGAACGGTCGGCGCACCGATCGCGTAGCGCACCCAGTAGTCGAACGCGCCGATGCCCGCGAGAAAGCCGATCGGAGCGGCGATCAGAGCGGCGACGAGAACGATGATCTCGCCGAACCAGACCGGGTGCCAGCCGGCCCACCAGCGGCACAGCACGACGATGCCGCAGCCGATGCCGAAGAACAGCGCCGTCATCCAGGCGGCGCGCAGGAAGCCGGGATACACGAGCCGGCGCCAGCCGCCGGGCGGCGGCGGCAGGCCCTCGTGCGCCGGATGCGTCTCGTGCCCGGCGGCGACGATCGTCATCCGCCTGGTCTCTTTCTCGAGGCCCACCTGTCGAACGCGCCGGGCGTCATCACGATCACGCGCGAGCGCATCAGCGCGTGTCCGACGCCGCACAGCTCGGTGCAGATGACGGGATACGTGCCGACCTTGTTCGGCGTGATGTGCAGCGTCGGATGGACGCCCGGTACGAGATCCTGCTTCTGCCGGAACTCAGGCACCCAGAACGAATGGATCACGTCTTTCGCGGTCATGCGCAGCACGACCGACCGGTTCACGGGCAGGCGCAGCACGCTCGATGCCTTGTTGTCGTAGCCCGGATAGCGGTAGCTCCAGAAGAACTGTTGCCCCGTCACCTCGATGCGCAGCGGGTTCGCTCCCTGGGCGTCGTCCTTGGCGAGGACGATCGCGCTGACGACTGCGATCGCCGTGACGAGCAGCGTCGGCACGGCCGTCCACGCGATCTCGAGCCCCGTGTGCCCGTGGATAGGCGGGCCGTCGGAGTCGTCGTCCGGGTCCGCACGGAACTTCCAGATTGCGAACACAGTCACCGCCGCGACGATGGCGAAGATGAACACGCAGATTCCCGTCACGAACCAGAAGACGAAGTCGATGCGACCTGCCTCGTCGGACGCGGACTTCGGTAGCCAGCCGGGCACGAGCGCGAGCGTCAACCCGGCGGCCGACGCGACGAGCGCGAACAAGATCAGCTGAACGATCGGGCCCCGGCGCACGGACGCCGCGAGCCTACTTGACTGAGCCGGGAGCGCGCGCCGGTTTTCGACCTCTTCGAGTCGGGAATGTGACGTTCACAGCAAAGGAGGTTGCATGGGACTCGGAGTTGGAATCTTCCTGATCGCGGTTGGCGCAATCCTCACGTTCGCCGTCAACACCACGTCAGGCGCAGTCGACATCAACACGGTCGGCTGGATCCTGATGGGCGTCGGCCTGCTCGCCATCCTGCTCTCGCTGCTCTTCTGGCAGTCGTGGGCCGGGCCCGGGTACTGGGGACGCCGCCGCGCGACGTACGTCGACGAAGGGCCGCCGCCGGCCTACTAGACGTCTGATTTCGGGCGGGGCTCTTGCTCTTCCGGCTCGGGCTCCGCCGCGGTCGGCTTGCCGCCGAACATCCCCTTCAGCCAGCGGCGCAGCCGGCGGGCGGCGAAGCTGTCGTCCACGTGGGCTTCCGCCTCCGGCGTCTCGTCCTCGTCATCGTCGGGCGTCTCCGCCCAGAGAACCGATCCGCCGGAGCTCATGCCACCACTCTGGCACGGCAGCGCGCGCTTTTCTAGGTGACCAGAGGAAGCTCCGCCACGAACGTGGAGCCGTCGTGCCCGCTCGACTCGACCCAGATGCGTCCGCCCATCCGCTCGAGCAGCTCTCGTGTGATGAAGAGGCCGAGCCCGGTCCCGCCGACGCCGCGGGTCAGGTCGGGGTCGAGCCGGTAGAACTTCTCGAAGATCCTGCGGTGCTCCGCGGGCGGGACGCCCAGGCCTTCGTCGCGAACCGAGACGCGTGCGTTCTCGCCGGCGACCGAGACATCGACGCTGACACGCCCGCCGTCGGGCGAGTACTTCACGGCGTTGTCGACGAGGTTCGTCAGGACCTGGCGGATCTTGTCCGGATCCCCGAAGACCGCTACCGGCTCGCCGTCGGAAAACTCGAGCTTGATGTCCGGCGGGATGTACTGCCGCGCGGCGTCGACGACCCGCTGCGCGAGCTCGACGAGGTCGCACCGTTCGATCGCCGTGCGCAGGCCGCCGGACTCGAGCCGGCTGACCCAGAGCACGTCGTTGACGATCCTCGCGAGCCGGTCCGACTCGCTGGCGATGACCTCGAGGAGCGCCGTGCGCTGCGGCTCGCCGAGAACGATGTCCTCCCGGCGAAGCGTCAGTGCTGCACCGTAGATCGCGGCGAGCGGCGTTCGCAGCTCGTGCGAGATCGTCGAGACGAAATCCGACTTCAGCGCCTCGACCGCGCGTTCCTCGGTCAGGTCGCGGAAGGCGTACACGCTGCCGTCGTCGAAGCTGACGCCGGTGATCGAAAGCCAGAGCTCGCGGTCGTCGATGGCCACCGCCTGCGCTGAGGGCTGCAGCTCGTCCGTGTGCGCGAGCGCGTCGATCCTCGCCCAGCCGGGGAACAGCTCGTGCGCCGGCCGACCGACGGCATCGCGCGCGGGGACCCCCGTGATGTGCTCGGCGGCGGGGTTCCACAGACGGATGACGCCGGTGTTGTCGACGAGCAGCACTCCGTCGGCGACGTGCTCGACCACGACGGCGGCACGTGCACGCTGCTCGGCCTCTCGATACAAGCGTGCGTTGTCGACGGCAACGGCTGCGCGGCGGCCGAGATGCTTTGCGAACTCCAGCTCGTCCTCGTCGTAAAGGCGCTCCGGGTCCGCCGACACGAGCATCAGCGCTCCGAATGTGCGGCCGGCGGCCGTCAGCGGTACGCACATCGCGGACTCCATCCCGAGCTGCCTTAGCACTTCCTGGTGCTCGGGACCGAGGGTGGAAGCTGCGAGGAGCTCATCGCTGATCGTTCGATAGAGCACCGCCTCGCCCGTTCGCACGACGCGCGCCGTGCCCTCGAGCTCGTCTACTTCGGGAGCGAACAGCTTCTGCGACTTCTCCGCCCATTGCGCTTTCGCCGGATCCCTGTGCACGACGGCAATGCGGCGGAAGCCGCGTCCGCCCTCGGCGAGAACGTCGACGGCATACCAGTCGGCGAAGCGCGGGACCAGGAGGTCGGCGAGGTTCGCGAGCGTCGTCTCGTAGTCGAGTGTCCCGGCGAGCTGCTGACTTGCCTCTGCGAGCACGCTCAGCCGTGCTCTGGCGGCTTCGGCTGCGGCGCGCGCTTCCTCGCGCTCCGTCACGTCGGTGATCACGACGCCCACACCGAGCACGTCGTCGGCTGCGTCGCGCACGGGGTAATAGCTCACGAGCCAGTTCCGCAGCTCTCCGGGCGCGGCAGCCGTGCGTCCCCTGATCGGCAGCTCGAGGATCGGCTCGCCGGTTTCGAGCACCTGCCGGTGGTACGGCTCGATCGTGGCGGCGAGGTCGTCGCCGACGACATCGCGGAGCGACCGTCCGAAGTGCTCGTCGGCGGGCAGCCCGTTGATGTCCGCGAGCGCCTGGTTCACGCGGACGTAGTGGAAGTCCCTGTCCATGAACGCGAGCCCGACCGGCGCGGCGCCGAAGACGGCATCGACGACGGCGAGCGAGTCCTGGGCCTCGCGGCGGGCCGACTGGGTCGCGCCGAACAGCCGGGCATTGTCGATCGCCACACCCGCGCGGCGAGCAAGGTCCTGCGCGATTGCGAGGTCGTCCTCGTCGTAGCGGCGCCCCGTCTCGGCGGAAACGAACGTCATTGCGCCGAGCACTCGGTCGCGCGCCACGATCGGCACGCACATCGACGAGCGCAGGCCGAGCTCGCGCAGCACCTCGAGCAACTCCGGCGTGTCGGCCGTCGCCTGCTCGAGCAGCTCGTCGGTGATGTAGGAGAGCAGCTCCGGACGACGTGTCCGGATCACCTTCGGCACGCCGTAGGGAGCGTCCGGGTCGGGCGGATACTTGTCGCCGAGCTCCTCTGCCAGGCGCACCTTGTCGGGGTCGGCGTGCGCGACGGCCAAGCGCTTGAGCGAGCCGTCGTCGCCGAGCATCTCGATTGTGCACCAGTTGGCGAACTGCGGCACTGCGAGGGCGGCGACATTTGCGAGGGTGCGCTCGTAGTCGAGCGACGACGCGAGCAGCTCGCTCGCGCGCGCCACGAAGCGCTGATCCTCCGCCGAACGTTGCTGCGTCTCGTAGAGCTCGGCCGTGCCGACGGCGGCGGCCACGAGGTTGGCGAGCAATGAGGCCGCGTTCTTTTCCGGCTCGGTGAACCGCCTGGGCCGCCGGTAGTAGAAGACGAGCGTGCCGACGAGTCGATCGGCGTAGCGCAGGCCGGCGACGAGCATGGCGCGGGTGCCCGCCGCGGCGTGTGCCTCTCGGTGCGCAGGACTGATCCACGTCGCGTCGGCGATGTCCTCGGCGATCAGCGGCCCCTCCTGCAGGATCGCGTCCCCCTGACCGCGGATCGCTTCCGTGGCCTGGTCGACATACGACTGCGGAAGCCCATCGGCGGCGGCGATGCTCCAGGTGCCGTCGTTCGAGCTCTTCCGCCAGAGCGCGTAGGCGTCGGCCGCGAGCGTCCGGCTTGCGAGCCCGAGGATCTCCGGCAGCATCGCGTCGACGCTCAGCGAACCGAGCAAGGTCGACGAGGCTTCGAGCAGCAGGCGCAGCCGCTCGATCTCGTCGCTGTAGAACCGGTCGTCCTCTAAAGCTCGGCGTTCGACGTCTCGAGTCGCCAAAAAACCCCCCAAGGGTTGGGCGAACCATCTGACTTTACTCGGCTTACGCCAGATTTCCTCACGACGCGCGCGGGGGTCTGACCCTACCGGGGTCAGACCCCCGGGCTCGGTGCCGCGCGGATCGACGGGCTCAAAGTGCCCCACAACGCAAGTGCCAGGCCTCCCGAAGCGAGCACGGCGACCGTTGCCTGGGCAGACGTGACCGCGAGCAGGAGCCCGGCGACGAGCGGCCCGAGTGGTGCGATCAGCAGCGAGATGTTGCTGCGGACGCTCTCCACGCGCCCGACGAGACGGTCGGGCGTCATCGCGAGGCGGTAACCGATGACCACCGAGTCCGTCACGGGTGCGGCGACGCCGAACAGCGTCAGCGCCGCGGCGAGCACCCATGCGTTCGGCCAGACGACGAAGAGCCAGCTGCCGAGCCACGTCCAGAGCTCGAGCAGCAGGATCGTGCGCACCGAGAACGTCTTGCGGGCCAGCGGCGAGGCAAGCGAGCCGATCAGGGTGCCGACTCCTATGCCTGCCGAGAGCAGACCGATCTGCGCCGGCGAGAGGCCTTGCCCGCGGCCGACGACGACCATGACGAGGAACGTCGCGGGCACGAGGAAGTTGCCGATGCCGTACAGAAAGGCCGCCGTACGCAGGAAGGCGTTGCTCCAGAGGAAGTGGAAGCCTTCGGCGATCTGTGCGCGGAGCGGCGCCCGCTCAGGCTCGCGCTCCTCCTGGAACGGCGTGCGCATCGCCAGCAGCGACAGCGTCGAGAAGGCATACGACGCAGCGTTTGCGAGGAAGGGCAGAGCATGGCTGATGCCGAACAGCGCGCCGCCGAGCGGCGGAGCGCCGAGGCGCACGACTGCGCGTCGTCCTTCGCGCGCGCCGGCTGCGGCCGGCAGCTGCGGTGCCGGGACGACGGCGCGGAACGCTCCTGGCTCGGCCGCGCCGAAGAACGTCGAGCCGCTTCCGTCGACGAAGCCGACGACGACGATCAGCCAGAGACCGGCGTTACCCGTGAGGACGAGCGCCGCGAGCACGCCCATTGCCGCGGCGCGCAAAGCGTCCGCGGCGATCATCAGTCGCCTGCGGCTCCAGCGGTCCGCGGCAACGCCCGCGGGTAACGCGAAGACGCCGAACGGCAGCAGCCGCGCGAACGAGACGAGCCCCGCTTTCGCAGCCGAGTGCGTGAGCGCGAGCGTCAGCAGGGGATAGGCGACCGACGTCAGCAGGGAACCGATGCTCGAGAGGAACTGTCCGGCTTGCAGCAGGACGAAGTCGCGGTTTCGCCAGAGCGGCCTGAAGGGCGCCGTACCCACCGAGGCAACGCTATTGCAGTCCTGGACATGTCCCGGGACAGTCCCGGGACACGTCCGAATCGCCCAGCCACGATGGGCCGTGCAGGGATCGAACCTGCGACCTTGGGATTAAGAGTCCCCTGCTCTACCAGCTGAGCTAACGGCCCGAGCGCGGGTGCGTAGTGTAGCCGGGGTTCGCCGTAAGTAGCCTTGCGCGGATGAAAGCGGACGTCGCAATCGTCGGCGCGGGCTACGTCGGCATGCCGCTCGCGCAGGTGTTCGCCGAAGCCGGCAAGAGCGTCGTCCTGATCGACATCGATGCGGACGTCGTCGCCGGGATCGAGCGCGGCGAGAGCCACATCGGCGACGTGCCCTCCGGCGAGCTGAAGAAGCTCGTCGACGACGGTCGCGTCAGCGCTACGACCGACTACGACGCGCTGAACGACGCCTCCGCAATCCTCGTGGCGCTGCCGACACCGCTGTCGAGCCAGCGCGAGCCTGATCTCTCGATCGTCCGCGCCGCGGTCGAGCAGATCGCGCAGCGTCTGAGCAAGGGCCAGCTGGTCGTGCTCGAATCGACGACCTATCCGGGCACGACGCGCGAGGTGCTGCAGCCGATCCTCGAGCACAGCGGGCTCAAGGCCGGCGAGGACTTCCACCTCGCGTTCTCACCCGAGCGCGTCGACCCCGGCCGGAAAGACTGGACGACGCGCAACACTCCGAAGATCGTCGGCGGCGTCACGCCCGCCTGCAGCGAGCGCGCGGCCGAGCTCTACCGCGGCGCCGTCGAAACGGTCGTGCCCGTCTCCTCGCCGGAAGCTGCGGAGCTGACGAAGCTCCTCGAGAACATCTTCCGCGCGGTCAACATCGCGCTCGTGAACGAGCTCGCGCAGCTGTGCGAGCGAATGGACATCGACGTGTGGGAGGTCGTCGAGGCGGCAGAGACGAAGCCGTTCGGGTTCATGAGCTTCAAGCCGGGGCCGGGCCTCGGCGGGCACTGCATCCCGATCGACCCCTTCTACCTCACGTGGAAGGCACGCGAGTACGACTTCTACACCGAGTTCATCGAGCTCGCCGGAAAGATCAACGCGAACATGCCGTACTTCTGCCGCTCGCTGATCTCGCAGGCGCTGAACCACGGCGCGCAGAAGTCGCTCAAGGGGTCGCGACTGCTCGTGCTCGGCGTGGCGTACAAGGCAGACGTCGACGATGTGCGTGAGTCGCCGGCCGAGAAGATCATTCAGCTGCTGCGGAAGGCGGGCGCGGAGGTGGCGTACCACGACCCGCACGTCGCCGAGTTCGACGGCCTTCAGTCGGTGGAGTACACGCCGGAGAGCTACGACGGGGTCGTGATCGTCACGGCGCACACTGCCATCGACTACGACGACTTGGTCGAGCGTGCGGAGATCGTCGTCGACCTCAGGAACGCCACGGGCAGGAACGGCATCGGCAACGGAAAAGTCTGGAAGCTCTAGATGGCTCGAACCCCGCGCCTCGCACAAGTCGGCCTCGGCCAGTGGGGCAAGAACCTCGCGCGCAACTTCGGCGACCTGGCCGAGCTCGTCTGGCTCTGCGACCTCGACGAGCAGCGGCACGCCGACCTCGCGCAGCGCTATCCGGATTCGCGGCTGACGACGAGCTTCGACGATGTGCTGGCCGACGGCTCCGTCGAGTCCGTCGTCATCGCGACGCCCGTCCCGACGCACTACGACCTCGCCCGGCGCGCGCTCGACGCCGGCAAGCACGTCTTCGTCGAGAAGCCGCCGGCGATGCGCGGAGCCGAGCTCGAGGAGCTCTGCGACCTGGCCGAGGAACGCGGCCGGGTGTTGATGCCGGGCCACTTGCTCCTCTACCACCCCGGCGTGCAGAAGCTGAAGGAGATCGTCGACTCCGGCGAGCTCGGGGACGTCCTGTACGTCTACGGCAATCGTCAGAACCTCGGCACGTTCAGGACGAACGAGAACGCGCTCTGGTCACTTGGCGTCCACGACCTCTCTGTGCTCCTCTTTCTGCTCGGGGAAGAGCCGAGCGACGTGCGCGCGCACGGCAACGCATTTCTCAACGACGGCGTCGAGGACGTCGTCTTCTGCTACCTGCGCTTTCCGTCCGGGAAGATGGCGCACATGCATCTGTCGTGGCTCGATCCGCACAAGATCCGGCGAATCACCGTCGTCGGGAACGACCGCATGGCGGTGTTCGACGACATGGAGCGCGAGCGCAAGATCACGGTCTACGACAACTGGCGCACGCGCACGGGAGACGTCTACAGCCCGAAGGTGGACGCGACCGAGCCGCTCCGGCTCGAGTGCCAGCACTTCCTACGGCTCGTCGCCGGCGACGGCGATCCGCACGAGGCGGCTCGCGGCGCCGTGCCGGTGGTGCGCGCCCTCGAGCAGCTGCAGGCGTCGCTCGAGACGGCCGTCGTTTGATCGCCGACACCGCCATCGTCTACCCGGGGACGGTCGTACCCGACGACTGCACGATCCTCGACTACGCCGTCGTTGGAAAGCAGCCGACCCTGTCGCCCCGCTCGACGGCAGAGCAGGAAGAGCAGCCGCCGCTCGAGCTCGGCGCCGGCACGGTCGTCTCGACCGGGGCGATCGTCTTCGCAGGTACGCGCCTCGGCGAGCGCGTCATCGTCGGCGACCAGGCTTGCGTGCGCGAACGCTGCGAGGTCGGTGACGACGTCGTCATCGGTCGCGGCTCGCTCGTCGAGAACGACACGACGATCGGGGCGCGCACCAAGATCCAGGCGATGGCCTACGTCACGGCCTACTCGGTGCTCGAGGACGACGTCTTCATCGCGCCCTGCGTGCAGACCTCGAACGACAACTTCATGGGACGCACCGAGAAGCGACATGCGCTGCGCAAGGGGCCGACGATCCGCCGCGGCGCGCGCGTCGGCGTCGGCGCCGTCCTCTGTCCGGCGGTGGAGATCGGCGAGGAGGCGTTTGTCGGCGCCGGGGCCGTCGTCGTGGACGACGTTGCGCCGGGGGTCGTCGTCGTCGGGAACCCGGCGCGCGTCCTTCGGAGCGTCGCCCCGGATGAAACGCTTACTTCGTCCGGCTGATCGTCAGCTCGTACGGCCCGCCGCCGCGCGTCGTCACCTTCGCCTCCACGTAGTACCAGCCTTTCCGCACCGCGCGGTAGCCAAGCCGGTGCGATACGCCGGGCGAGATCGATTGCGCCGCGCGGAGGTTCTGCTTGAGCACGTCGTTCACGCGCCGCGTCCCCGGCTTCCAGAGCAGCAGGTTCGACGTCGCGCCGGCCGGGCCGTTCAGCGTCAGACGTACGCGCCGGCCCTTCTGCAGATAGATGCGGTAGACGTCGATCTGGTCGTCCCAGAAGTCGATCGTCGCCTTCACCGACTTGACCGCGCCGCTGAGGCGCACGCTCTGCGAGCCGGCGTCGTCGTTCGGCTCGAGCCGGTCGCGCGGCGTGACGACGCCGTCGAGTGCGCCCACCGCCTTCGCGACGTCGAGCCGCCCCCAACCGCTGAGCGCGTCGCGCTGGAGCGGGCACAGGCGGCAGCCGTTGGACGCGTTCACGTCCGTCGCCGAGCGCTCGAGGATGTTGACGACCTGGTCCGGCTGCAGGCTCGGCTTCAGCGCAATGAGGACCGCGGCTGCGGCGGTGACCTGCGGAGCGGCGAACGACGTGCCGGCGGCGTGCCGGAAGTCGTCCGGGCCGCACTCGGAGTACCCCTGATTCGCGCAGAGCGGCCGCGGCGACGTCAGCGCACGCGGCAGCGTCGAGTAGATCTCCTGCCCCGGCGCGGAGATGTCGTTGAAGATGCGGTCGCGGTCCGAGAAGCTCGGCACGTTCCCCGTCGGCGTCAGCGCGCTGACGCCGAGCACGTGCGGCAACGCGGCGGGATAGCTCGCGTACGGCCACGGGCTCTGCGGTGCCTCGTCCGAGTTGCCGACGGCGGCGACGAGCACGACGTCGTGGCGAACGGCGTACTCCATCGCGTCGGCTTCCGCCTTCGAGTACGTGTCGATCTTCCGGTTGAACGGATCCCGCAGGCCACCGATCGACAGGTTGATCACCCGGGCGCCGACGTCGACCGCCCAGCGGATCGCCTCGGCTTCGTCGCGAACGTCGATGGTCTGGTCGGACCGCGCGATCTTGGCGATCACGAGCTGCGCGGGGAACGCCATCCCGGCGATGCCCTCGTTGTTGTTGATCGCCGCGGCGATCTCACCCGCGACGAACGTTCCGTGACCCTGCTCGTCGGTCAGCGCGCTGCCGCCGACCCACGTGCGCGCCTGCCAGATGCGCGAGCGCGGAAACTCCGGATGGCCACCGTCCAGGCCGGAGTCGATGATCGCGATGCGCACCGGGTTGACGACCGGCAGGTCGTTCCCGAACGCGTCGAATGCGTGGTCCTGCTGGAGGTAATACTGGCGCGAGGAGAGCGGGTCGTTCGGCGTGAAGCCCGGGCCCAGGGGGAACGCGAGCGCCGACGGCGCCAGCACGAGCGCGAGCGCCGCAGCCGCCGCAATCCTCACTGGTTGGAGACTTGTAGCAGCGGCGTCATCCCGGCGACGTAGCCGTGGCCGGACGCGACGCGTGCGCGGTACACGCCGTCGGTGAGCTGCAGCGCGGTCAGGAACGTCCCGTCGGCGGCGACGGCCGTTCGGGCCGCGGTGATCCAGCCGGCGCCCGCCTGTCGCTGAACCAGCACCGACGCGCCGGCAAGTGAGAGGGGACGGACGTAGCCGCGCAGCTGGTCGGGCGTGCGCGGGGCGTAGAAGCGCACGAGCGGCGCGACGGGCACGCGCACCGACGGCGCGCTGACCTTCCCCGTCGTCAGGCGGTAGCGCGTCGTCACCGGCGGCTTGATCGACAGCGCCACCGTTCCGTCCTTTGCGCCCTTCACGGCGCCGACGTCCTTCCACGACGCGCCGTCTTGCTGCTGCAGGACGGCGCCGGCAAGACCACGCGCGACGCCGCTGAGCTGCGCGCGGGAGCCGTAGACGACAGGAGCGCTCGGCGCGCTCAGCGAGAGCACGCCGACGCTGAACCAGGTCGAGCGCACGGCGAGACGCTTGCGCAGGTCGGCGCCGGGGATGACGACGGTGCCGCCGGCGGTGACGACGCCGAGCGCCTTGATGCGGCCGGAGGAGTTGAGCTCCGGTTGCAGGTCGACGACGCGGCTCTTCAGCTTCAGCAGCTTGGCGAGCTTCGTGCCTGTGTACGCGAACGGCCCCCAGTCGTGGTGTGGCGAGATCGAGTCGTAGGGGTCCGCAACGGAGACGAGGTACGGGACTGCGGAGCCCCACACGTCCTCCGCCGACGCGGTACGGCCGCCCGACGTGGAGAAGAAGAACGTCTTCGCGACTTCGCCCTGGTAGAGGACGACCTTGCCGGCGGTCGCGTCGACCGCGGCGTTCGTCGACGGCTTCTCGTGCTCGATCCCGAGGTAGACCTGGCTGCGTGTATCCGGATAGAGGTCGAACGCGCCGCTTCTGCGCGTCGCCAGTGCGTACGAGCGCGCGACGACGGCCTGCGCCTTCAGCGCCTCGGGATGCCACGAGAACGGCATCTCGGAGGGGACGACGCCGTACAGGTACTGCTCGAGCGCGACAACGTTGACGGCGCGCAGCTTGCCGCTGACGACGTCGACCTGGACGGAGCCGCGGTACAGGTGCTTCAGCTGCAGCGGCGATCCACCCGGCTGGAAGAGCAGCGGGCCGGGCAGCGCGCGCGCGGCCGCTGCGCCGTCGACCTTGAGCTTCAAGCCGGGCGTCAACGTGTACTTGCCGGCGGCGACGTCGTGCACGGCGCCGGTCGCGTCCTTCACGCGGAAGTCGCCCGCCGAGCCGATCGGCAACGTCGACACGCCGCTCGTCAGTAGGACGCGCACCCGTGAGATCGGGGCGGCTCCGAGCTCTGTGCCCGGGAAGTAGTGCAGCACGATCTTGGCGTACGGCCAGCCTTTCTGGGCGTACCCGTAGGCGCCGTACTGGCTCATCCCGACGCCGTGTCCCCAGCCGTGGCCCGTCACGACGAAGGTGGCAGCGCCGGCCGAGACGCGCGCCTCCGTGCGCGACGACGCCGCCGGGGCAGCGGCGAGCAGGAGAACGGAAGCGAGTGCGAGCGTTCGACGCATCGAGCTGACCCCGGGGAGGACTCGCACGAGGCTAGCAAAGGGGCTCATGTGCAGCCTCTTTCTTTACGGAACGCTGACGTCATCGTTTGCGCGACCCCGTGCCGGGCAAAAGTCGTTCTATCTCTGTGGCCGTCCTGACGGACATCCTCCCGCCTCGCTACCGCGACCCAGGCCAGATCGGCCGGGGCGGCATGGGCGACATCTACCGCGCGACGGACTCGGTGCTCGGCCGCGACGTCGCGATCAAGATCCTGGCCGACCGCTATGCGCAGGACGAGTCCGTGCGCGAGCGCTTCACCCGTGAGGCGCTCGCCGCCGCGCGTCTCTCGGGCGAACCGAACACGGTGACGATCTTCGACGTCGGCGAATACCACGAGCGGCCGTACATCGTCATGGAGTACCTCGGCGGCGGTTCGCTCGACGACGTGCTCCGGCGGGAAGGCGCGCAGCCGCCGCAGCGCGCGTTCTCGTGGCTCGAGGAGGCGGCCCGTGCACTCGACGCCGCACACAGGCGCGGCGTCGTGCACCGCGACGTCAAGCCGGCGAACCTGATGCTCGACCGCGAAGGGAGCGTCCACGTCGCCGACTTCGGCATCGCGAGCGCAGCCGGGATGGACTCGCTGACGGTGACGGGCACGGTGCTCGGGACCGCCGGCTATCTCTCGCCCGAGCAGGCACAGGGAGAGCGCGCAACGCCGGCGAGCGACCGGTACGCGCTCGCGGTCGTCGCGTACGAGCTCCTCACCAGCACACGACCGTTCGAGGCGGATAGCCCGACCGCCGAGGCGGCAGCGCACGTGAACGCGCCGATTCCGTCCGTGTCGGCGCGCAGCGGTCTCCCGCGCCAGGTCGACGGAGTGTTCGAGCAGGCGCTGGCGAAAGATCCCGCGCTGCGCTTCGAAACGTGCGCCGATTTCGTCGCTGCGCTGCGCGCGGCGGTGGAGGAAGCCGCCGGCCAGACGGGCTCCCTGCGGACAGTGTCCTCGTACGAGACCGTCGCGCTGCCGCGGCGTCGGTCGTCGGGCGCCTGGCCGCTGCTCGGCGCGCTGCTCGTCATCGGTGCGCTCGCGGGCGCATTGCTCGCCTACTTCCTGACGCGCGACACGGGCGAGTCACCGCCGCCGCAGGTGGTCACGCGTGTCCAGACGGTGACGACACAGGGACAGGTGTCGACGGTCGAGCGCCGGGTGACGGTGACGACCGCTCCCGCTCCCGCCCCCTCGACGCAGTCGCCGGTCGCACCGCCGTCGGGGTTGAGCGGCACGGCGCTCAACAACGCCGGCTACGCCAAGATGCGCGACGGCGATTACGCGCGCGCGCTGCCGCTGCTCGAGCAGGCGGTGCGAAAGCTCGAGGGCACGCACGTGCTCGACGAGGCGTACGCGAAGTACAACCTCGCGTACACGCGCTACCACCTCGGCAACTGCAACGGGGTGCTCGACCTGCTCGGCCAGTCGGAGGCGATTCAGGGCCACCGCGCGGAGATCGACCGCCTTCGCGCCCAGGCCGAGCAGAACTGCTAGTCGAGCGCTGTCGGCGCCTAGACGCTCAGCCGCGCGGAGTACTGCTTGTCGTAGTACTCGCGGTACCCGCCTGACTGCTTGATCGGCTCCCACCAGTCGCGGTTGTCGCGATACCAGTCGATCGTCGCGCGGATGCCGTCCTCCCACTCGCGCCGCGGCTCCCAGCCGAGGCCGCGGAGCTTCGTCGTGTCGAGGGAGTAGCGGCGGTCGTGGCCGGCACGGTCCTCGACGTGCCGGATGAGCGACGTGTCTTTGCCGAGGTGGTCGACGATCAGGCGCGCGAGCTCGGCGTTCTCGTGCTCCTCGTTCGCGGCGACGTTGTAGATCTCGCCCGCCTCCCCTTCGCGCAGGATCAGCTCGATCGCGCCGCAATGGTCGTCGACGTGCAGCCAGTCTCGGACCTGCCGCCCGTCGCCGTAGACCGGCAGCGCATCGTCGTCGAGCGCGTTCGTCGTAAAGAGCGGCAGCAGCTTCTCCGGATACTGGTTCGGCCCGTACGTGTTCGCCCCGCGGGTCACCGACGCGTTGACGCCGAAGGTGCGCACGCCGGCGAGTACCTGCAGGTCGCCGCCCGCTTTCGACGCGCTGTACGGGCTGGAGGGACGCAGCGGGTCGTCCTCGCGCGACGACCAGCCCGGCTCGATGTCGCCGTAGACCTCGTCCGTCGAGACGTGCACGAGCCGCGCGCTCAGCTCCCGCGCCACCTGCAGCAGCACCAGCGTGCCGAGAACGTCGGTCCGCACGAAGTCTTCCGGGCCGAGAATCGAGCGGTCGACGTGCGTCTCGGCGGCGAAATTCACGATCGCGTCGACCTCGCCGATCTGCTCCACGTCTTCGCGGACGGCGATGTCGCCGCGCCGGCAGTCGACGTCGGCGGGCAGGTTCGCCGCGTTACCGGCGTACGTGAACTTGTCGAGGACGACGACATCCTCGCCGGTGGCGAGCAGGCGCTTGACGAAGTGCGAGCCGATGAAGCCGGCGCCGCCCGTGACTAGAACGCGCACGGCGTCACGGTATACCCTCCCGTCCCAGACAATGGCCCAGGTCGAGACCCAGAACCGCGCGACGTCGAGCGAAGAATCCCGCCAGCAGGTGCGCGACCGCATCGAGCAGGAGGGCATCGAGTTCGTGCTGCTCTGGTTCTCGGACATCGAGGGCCACCTGAAGAGCTTCGCCGTCACGCCGAGCGAGATCGAGGGTGCGCTCGACGACGGGATGGGCTTCGACGGCTCCTCGATCACCGGCTTCAACGCGATCGAGGAGTCGGACATGATCGCCATGCCCGACCCGGCGACCTTCAACGTCCTGCCCTGGCGACCCGAGGACCGCGGCGTGGCGCGGATGTTCTGTGACGTCGTCACGCCGAGCCGCGAGCCCTACGAGGGTGATCCGCGCCAAGTGCTGCGCCGCGCGCTCGAGCGGGCCGAGTCGCTGGGCTTCACGAACTACTTCGTCGGCCCTGAGCTCGAGTACTTCTACTTCCGCAACGCCAAGACCGAGGCCGGGGCGGCCCCCGAGATCCTCGACGAGGGCGGCTACTTCGACCTGACCACGCTGGACGCCGGGTCGGACGTGCGCCGCGAGACCGTCCTCGCGCTCGAGCAGCTCGGCATCCACGTGGAGTACACCCACCACGAGGTGGGCCCGTCTCAGCACGAGATCGACATGCGCTACGCGGACGCGCTGAAGATGGCGGACGACTGCATGACGTATCGCATCACCGTCAAGGAGTACGCCATGAAGTACGGCTGGCACGCGACCTTCATGCCGAAGCCGCTGTTCGGCGAGAACGGCTCCGGGATGCACACGCACCAGTCGCTCTTCCGCGAGAGCTCGAACGCCTTCTACGACGCGGACGACCAGTACTACCTGTCCGACACCGGCAAGGCCTTCATCGCCGGCCAGCTGAAGCACGCCCGCGAGATCTGCTCGGTCTTCGCCCAGTGGGTCAACTCGTACAAGCGCCTGGTGCCGGGCTACGAGGCGCCGGTCTACTGCGCCTGGTCGCGGCGCAACCGCTCCGCGCTCGTGAGGGTGCCGCTCGACCACCCGGGCAAGGAGCAGGCGACGCGCATGGAGCTGCGCTGTCCGGACCCGGCCTGCAACCCGTATCTGACCTTCGCGGTCCTGCTCGCCGCCGGCCTCGAGGGAATCGAGAAGGGCTACGAGCTGCCCGAGCCGATGGAGAAGAACCTCTACCACATCAGCCCGGAGGAGCGGCACCGGCTCGGCATCGAGCAGCTGCCGGAGACGCTCGGCGAGGCGATCGAGCTGACCGCCGAGTCCGAGCTCGTGCTGCGCACCTTCGGCGAGCACATCTTCAACCGCTACGTCGAGATCAAGCGGCAGGAGTGGGAGGACTACCGCGTCCAGGTCACGCAGTGGGAGCTGGACCGCTACCTGTCCATCCTCTAGCCGTGTGGGACTCCGCGGAGTACGAGCGGCTCGCCGCGGTCGCCGTGGCCGCCGTCGCGCGCTTCGTGCACGAGAGCCAGTCCGCTCACGCGCCGGTCGGCAGCCCGCCGCCGCTGCCGGACCTGATCGAGCGACTCGGCCTGCGCTCGCTCGTCCGGGACGGCGGGCTCGACGCAGAGCGCTTCGAGCCGTGGCTCGGCAGCGTGCTCGAGAACAGCGTGCGGCTCCATCACCCTGCCCAGATCGCGCACCAGGTCGGGGCCCCGGACGTTCCCGCGGCGATCTCCGATCTGATCCAGGGCGCCATCAACCAGCCGATGTCGATCTACGAGATGGGCCCTGCGGCTCATGCTATGGAGCGGGTGGTCGTCGAGTGGATGACGGAGAAGCTCGGCTGGCCCGAGGGCGCCGGCGGCGTGCTGACCCACGGCGGCTCGCTGGCGAACCTCACCGTGCTGCTCGCGGCGCGCGCAGCGGCGGCGCCGGACGCCTGGGTCGAGGGCGTGGACGGCACGCTCGCGGTGCTGGCGCCGCCCTCCACGCATTACTCGGTGCGGCGCAGCGTCGCGATGCTCGGGCTCGGCGAGCGGGCCGTGGTGGACCTGGAGGTCGACGAGTACGAGCGAATCGTGCCCGGCGCGCTCGGGGACGCGCTCGCGCGCTGCCGCGAGACGGGGCGCCGGCCGATCGCGCTCGTGGCGGCGGCGTGCGCGACCAGCACCGGGCTGCACCACCATCTCGAGGCGGTGGGCAGCTTCAGCCGCGAGCACGGGATCTGGTTCCACGTGGATGCCGCCCACGGCGCGAGCGCGCTGCTCTCTCCCGCCCACAGGCCGCTCCTGCGCGGGATCGAGCACGCCGACTCGGCGATCTGGGACGCGCACAAGATGCTGCGAACCCCGGCGCTCGCCGCGGCCGTGCTCCTTCGCGACGGCCGGCGGCTCGAGGCCGCCTTCAGGCAGAAGGCCGCCTACCTCATCTACGAGGATGTCGACGAGTCGAGCTCGAGCCTGCTCGAGAGGCAGGTGGAGTGCACCAAGGCGGCGCTCGGGATGCGGATCTTCATGAACCTCGCCTTCCGCGGGGAGGCCGGCATCGGCCGCTACGTGGCCGAGCAGTACGACAAGACGGCCCGCTTCTTCGAGCTGATCGACGCCCGCCCTGGCTTCGAGTGCCTCACCCGGCCGGAGTCGAACATCCTCTGCTTCCGCTTCGGCCGCGACTCGGAGCTTCAGCTCCGCCTGCGGGAGCGACTGCTGCGCGACCGGCGCTTCCACCTCAGCTCCACCGAGGTGAACGGCGAGCGCTGGCTGCGGATGACGGTCACGGCGCCGAGCACGAGCGAGGAGACGATTCAGGAGCTGCTCGATGCGATCGAGGAGCTCGCCGCCGGCTAGGGCCGGTCGCGGCCCACCTCGT
>JBJMJL010000017.1:0-10484 GCA_045806365.1 Gaiellaceae bacterium | reverse complement strand
CACCGCGTGGGCGCGCGGCGCGTCGGCGGCACTAGCGGGATGGACGAAATTCGCGGCGCTCGTCGTCGCACCCATGTGGCTGACGTATCCCGGCCCGTGGGGGCGGCCGCGGCCGGTGCTGCTCTTCGCCGGCGGATTCCTGCTCGCGACGGTTGCTGCGTTCTCGATCCTTCTGCTCGACGCGCATCCAGTACAGGCGGCGCAGGCCTTCTATGACCGGACGCTGCGGACCCAGATCGTCCGTGAATCGCCGTTCTCGCTCTGGGACTGGGCCCAGTACCACGCACGCGGCATACCCGATCTGCACGTCCTGCAGTGGGTACTCGAGGGTGTGCTCGTCGTCGGCGCCATTGCCGCGGCGTTCTTCCCGCGCCGGAAGAGCCCGCTACAGCTGGCGGCGCTGACGGGCGCCCTCCTGATCGGCTTCGAGCTCGTCCTGACGCACTGGTTCTACCTCTACATCCCGTGGTTCTTCCCGTTCGTCGCGTACGCGGTTCTGGTCAATGGACGAGAAGCCACCGCCTAAGCGCGCCGTCGCGCTGGCGGCATTCACCGCGGTTGCCGTCTTCGTCGGAACGTGGACGGTTCTCCACTACGGCTTCTACACGCACAGCCAGATCATCGACACGCCGGTCTACCAGCACTACGGCGACGCGATCGCGCACGGGAAGGTCCCCTACCGCGACTTCCGGCTCGAGTACCCGCCGGGCGCGCTCCCGGCGTTTGCGCTGCCCGGAATCGTGTCGCCCGACGGCCGTGAGCGCGACCTCCGGCCCGGGTTTCGACGGACTTTCGAGACCCTCATGTGGATGTGCGGCGCGGTCGCTCTGCTCGCCATGGCCTTCACGCTGCGCGAGCTCGACGGTGCGCTGTGGGCGCCGTTGCTCTTCGCGGCGCTGGCGCCGCTCGCGCTCGGCACCGTGATCCTGAGCAGGTTCGATCTCTGGCCCGCGGCGCTCGCGGCCGCCGGAATAGCTCTGCTGGTCGCCGCGCGCTTCCGGCTCGGCCACCTTCTGCTCGGCCTCGGCGCCGTCGCGAAGTTCTATCCCGGCGTGCTCTTGCCGCTCGCCGTGGCGTACACGTGGAAGCGGCGCGGCCGAAGAGAAGCTCTCCTCTGCCTCGCTTTGAGCGCGGGTGCTTTCCTGGCCGTCTTCCTGCCGTTCGTCGCGCTGTCGCCCGGCGGCGTCTGGCACAGCGTCAGCGTGCAGCTCGGACGGCCGCTGCAGGTGGAGAGCGTCGGTGCCGCGTTTCTGCTGGTCGCCCACCACGTCTTCGGCTTCGACCTCGCCGGCGAGACGAGCCACGGGTCGCAGAACATCGCAGGCAGCGCGGCAGCTGCATTGGCGATCATCTCGTCGCTGCTGCAGGCGGGCGTGCTCGTCTGGATCTGGTGGTCGTTTGCACGGGGGCCGGCCACTGCGGCGACCCTCGTGCGCGCCTCCGCGGCGGCGGTGTGCGCGTTCATCGCGTTCGGGAAGGTCCTGTCGCCGCAGTTCCTGATCTGGCTGATCCCGGTCGTGCCGCTCGTCCGCGGGCGACGCGGGGTGTGGGCGAGCGGCCTCCTGCTCGTTGCGCTCGTGCTGACCCAGGTCTGGTTCCCCTCCCGCTACTTCCGGCTGGCGCTGGACTTCGAGGGCGGCCTCTCGTGGGTTCTGCTCGCGCGCGATCTCGCGCTGGTCGCGCTGGCGCTGCTGCTCGCGTGGCCGTCTCACACTCGGCGGCCCGCAGCCGTTGGAGCACGAACGTGAAGCTCTACGACTACGCCGCGTCGGCGAATTGCTTCAAGGTGCGCCTCCTGCTCGCGCATCTCGGTAAGGAGTACGAGCGCGTGCCCGTCGACATCTTCGGCGGCGACACGCTGACCGACGAGTACGCGCGCATCAATCCGGCGCGGACGACGCCGGTGCTGGAGGACCCACCCGGCACGTTCCTGCCGGAGTCCAACGCGATCCTGCTCCACCTCGCCCGCGGCACGCCGTTGCTCCCCGACGACCCGCAGGTCTTCCGCTGGCTCTTCTTCGAGCAGGCCGACGTCGTGCCGACGATCGGCGGTTTGCGCTTCCGTCTGTTCACCGGCCGGCTCGCGGCGGAGGATGCGGCGGCCGCCCGCCGGCGCGATGCGTCGTATGAGGTGCTGCAGCTCCTCGACGACGAGCTCGCCGCGCGCGACTTCCTCGTCGGCGCCGCCTACAGCGTCGCGGACATCGGCGTGTACGGCTACGTCCACGTCGCGCACGAGGCGGGTCTCGACATGGCGCGGTTCCCTGCGCTCAGCGCCTGGCTGCAACGCGTCCAGGCGCAGCCCGGCTATATGAACGACCTCGAGCCGTACCCGCCGAGCGCGCACGTGGGCGCGAGCCGCTCGATCTACGACTAGGGAACGGGGATTCGGACGGCCTCGCAGCCCGTCGCGCGGCCGTCGTCGCCGCATTCGACGAGCACGCCTTCGATCCGCACGTCGCCCGATGCCGTCTCGAAGCGAACGGGCATCGCCGTCCGCATCTGCCGGATCGCGAGGTCGGACTGCACGCCGATCACCGAGTCGTGCGGGCCCGTCATGCCTGCGTCGGTGATCGCCGCCGTTCCCCCCGGCTGCACGCGCGCATCGTTCGTCTGCACGTGCGTGTGCGTCCCGATCACGGCCGTGACCTTGCCGTCGAGCCACTTCGACATGGCGACCTTCTCGCTCGTCGCCTCCGCGTGCATGTCGAGGACGATGATCGGCGTGCGCTTGCGCGCTTCGTCCACCAACTCGTCGACGACCTCGAACGGATTGACCGGAGGATTGATGAAGAGCGAGCCGAGCAGGTTGATGATCGCGACGTCGTGCACGACGATCATGCGCTTCCCGGGTGCGCGTGCGGACAGGTTCCCCGGGCGCACGACACGATTCGTCTCCTTCAGGTACGGAACGATCTCGCCGCGGCGCCACACGTGGTTCCCGAGCGTGAGCGCGTCGGCCCCGGACGCGAGCATCTTGTCGGCCAGCTTCGGCGTGATGCCGACGCCGTCCGCGAGGTTCTCCCCGTTCATGATGCAGACGTCGACGCGCAGCTCTTGCCTGAGCGACGGCAGGCGCTCTTCGATCGCACGCCGGCCCGGGACGCCGACGACGTCAGCAACGAATAAGAGTCTCAGTCGGATTCCTTCCGCCGGGTCAAATCGTCGAGACCCTAGATGGTTGGTTCATTCGGACGCGCGGCGAAGGCGCCGCAAGCGACGCCTAAGGGAGGTTGAGCGTCGCTGCGGGTCGGAGCTCGATCGAGACGTGGTTCCCCGCGTCCTGCGTGTACTTCGCGAGCGCCTGCTTCTCGACGCCTGACAGATCGACGATTCGACCGACCTTGGTGCTCGACGCCGCGAGTGCCGATCCGACGGTCAGCGCGGGATCGGGCGTGAGATGTGAGAGCGACACGATCAGCGACGGCGAAGACGCCGGCTGGATGTCGATGCGCGACCCGTACGTGAGACCGTTGAGCACGTAGTCGGAGATGCCGACGATCGTGCCGTCCACCGGCGCGTAGACGTCCGTGCCGGGCAGCGCGCCGACGTCGAGCACTGCTCTCGAGCTGCCGCTCAGCTGGTAGTAGACGAAGCCGCCGCCTGCGCCGCCGAAGATCTTGTGTGCGAGCCGCGAGAGCGCGCCTTCGTTGCCCTGGTGACCGAGCGCCGTCAACGGCAGCGCGCCGTCGTCGGAGGCGTGGTACCCGATCGCGGTCACACGACTCTGGGCGAGGGGCAGCTGGATGCGCAGGCCGTTGTGCAGCGCGACCGTGAGCGGCGTCGGCGGCCCGACCGGAAGCAGCCGGCTCGCCGGCCCGGGCAGCGCCTGCGACGTCCCGCGGGTCGCGCTCTGCCCGAACGCCGTCACGAACAGCGTGCCCAGCAGAGCGCCGCTGACGACGGTCAGGACGATCAGGCGGCGCGTCCGATGGCGCGGGCGATTGGGCACAGGCTTACGCCTGCGATGCCCAGGTGCCGCGAGGACCTGGCGGGGGGCCGGCATCGGCGGCACCGTACCAACCCTCGCGCGACTTCGCGGCGGGTCGACCCACAATTCTGCCGGGTCGAGCGCGGCGCTCCCGTCGACGGCCTGACCCCACTCCCACTCCCAGCTCGGAGGCCGCGCGGCGCCGTGGTCAGGATCGGAGGTTGTGCCTGCGATCCGTCTGAACGGACCGGTCGACCCGGTCGAGCTCTCTGGCCGGCGACGCCGAACGCGGCCGCCATCAGGATCGGAGGCTGTGCCTGCGATCCGTCTGAACCGACCGGTCGATCCGCTCGAGCTCTTTGACCGGCGACGCCGAAGAGGTACGACGACGGCGCTACGATCAATCGCATGCCCGCCCGGGCGGCGAAGATCGAGATCCCGCGCTGGATCCAGCTGGTCGGGCTGCCCCTTGTCCTGTTGTTCGTCTGGGTCGTGGCGGGCGCGGTTCGTCACGTCGTCTTCCTCTTCCTCGTGGCGCTGCTGGTCGCGCTGCTGCTGAGCCCGCTCGTCACGATCGTCCAGAGGGTCCGCATCCCCCGCGGCTTCGCAGTCGCGCTGGTGTACCTCGTGTTCGCGGTTGTCTTGATCGCCGCCATCGGGGCGCTCGGGACCGTGCTCGTCAGCGAGACGAAAACGGCCGCGAAACGGGTGGATTCCTACTTTACGGACGTAAACGGACGGACCGGCAACGTCGACGCAGACCGCGACGTCGACGGTCTCCAGCGCTGGCTCGACAGGCACAGCCTCGGGTCGATCCACGTCGCCAAGCCCGGACATGACCTGGTGCGCGACATCCGCAAGCACGACGTCGGCAAGTACACGAACAAGGTCGTCGACTTCCTCGAGGGAGCAGCGATCTCGATCGGGAAGCTGCTCTTCAGCCTGATCGTGCTGATCGTCGTGTCGATCTACATGCTGCTCGACTTCCCTCGCCTGGCGCGTGCGATCGACAGGCGGTTCCCGCCGCAACCCGGCTCCGAGTCGTTGCTGATCCGGATGGAGCATTCCCTCGCGAGCTACATCAAGGGCCAGGCACTCGTCTCGCTGATCATCGGGACGAGCGCCGGCGTCGGGCTGTGGGTGCTCGGCGCGATCGGCGCGCTACCGGGCGGCGAGAAGTACGCGCTGGTGTTCGGCGCGTGGGTCGCAATCACCGAGTTGATTCCGTACCTCGGTCCGTGGCTCGGCGCGATTCCGCCGCTCCTGTACGCGCTCGTCGTGCACCCGCTCTCGGCGCTCTGGGTCGGGCTGCTCTTCCTCGGCATCCACCAGGTCGAGGGACACATCGTCGTGCCCAACGTGATGGGTAGCGCACTGAGGCTCCATCCGCTGCTGGTGATCTTCGGATTGCTGGCGGGCGGCGAGATCTACGGGTTGCCGGGCGCGCTCGTCGCGCTGCCGATGCTCGCCGCCGGGCGTGCCGTGTGGGAGTTCTTCGCCGAGCGCGTCGAGCTCGAGTCGTGGCAGGAAGGCGGCGTTCCGCCGGTCGAGGTGGAGCTGGAGGAAGTGCCCCCGCCGCCGCCTGCTGCGGCGTCTCGGTGACGCGTACATTGTCTGCGTGAGCACCTTCCCGGTCACGCGGTTGCGGCGGCTGCGTCGCACCGATGCGCTGCGCAGCCTCGTGCGCGAGACCCGTCTCGATCTCGACGATTTCGTCATGCCGTTGTTCGTGGGGCCGGAGGCGTTCCCGAACGACGAGCTTCCAGGCCTGCGTCGCCACTCCGTCGAGTCGGTCGTCGCCGAAGCGGAGGAGCTCGAACGGCTCGGCGTGCGCGGCGTGATCCTGTTCGGCATCCCCGACGACAAAGACGAAGAGGCGTCCGGCGCGTACGACGACGACGGGATCGTCCAGCGCGCGTTGCGCGCGCTCGACGGCACCGGGCTCGTGCTGCTGACCGATGTCTGCCTCTGCGAGTACACGTCGCACGGGCACTGCGGTGTCGTGCGCGACGGCGAGGTCGTCAACGACGAGACGCTCGAGCTGATCGCGCGCACCGCCGTCAGCCACGTCGAGGCGGGAGCGCACGCCGTGTGCCCGAGCGACATGATGGACGGGCGCGTCGCGGCGATTCGCGAGGAGCTGCCGGAGACGCCGATCGTCGCCTACTCGGCGAAGTACGCGTCCGCTTTCTACGGCCCGTTCCGCGAAGCCGCGGAATCGGCGCCGGCGTTCGGCGACCGCCGCGGCTACCAGATGGATCCGGCGAACGTGCGCGAGGCGCTGCGCGAGTGCGAGCAGGACGTGGCGGAGGGAGCCGACGTGCTGATGGTCAAGCCGGCGCTGCCGTACCTCGACGTCATTCGCGCCGCGCGGGAGCGCTTCGAGCTGCCGCTCGCTGCGTACAACGTCTCCGGCGAGTACGCGATGGTGAAGGCCGCCGCCGCGAAGGGCTTCCTCGACGAGCGTCAGGCGGCGCTCGAGTCGCTGACCGCGATCAAGCGCGCGGGCGCGGATCTGATCGTCTCGTACTGGACCAAAGAGCTCGCGGCTTGGCTCTGAAGGCGCCGACGACGCGCAGCGAGCTCTACCGCCGCGCGCTCGAGCTGATCCCCGGCGGCGTCAACTCGCCGGTCCGCGCGATGCGGGCCGTCGGGCTGGACGAGCCGGTGTTCATGCGCCGCGGCGAGGGCGGGTACATCGAAGACGTCGACGGCAACCGCTACGTCGACTGGGTGATGTCGTGGGGGCCGTTGCTCTTCGGCCACGCCGACGACGCGACGGTCGCTGCCGTCGTCGACGCCGCCGCACGAGGCACGAGCTTCGGCGCGCCGACGGAAGCGGAGGTCGACCTCGCCGAGGAGATCGCCGACGCGTTTCCCTCAGTCGAGAAGGTGAGGCTCGTGTCGTCAGGCACCGAAGCAGCGATGAGCGCCGTGCGGCTCGCGCGCGCGCACACCTCTCGCGACCGCATCCTCAAGTTCGCCGGCTGTTATCACGGGCACGTCGACGCGTTGCTCGCCAATGCAGGCTCCGGCTTCGCGACGCTCGGCCTGCCGTCGAGCCCGGGCGTGCCGACGCGCACGACCGAGCACACGATCGTGTCCCTGTACAACGACGTCGACGCGGCGGCCGAAGCGGTCGCGCGCTACGGGGAAGGGCTCGCAGCGATCATCGTCGAGCCGGTCGCGGGAAACATGGGCGTCGTCCCACCAGAGCGCGGCTTCCTCACGGCGCTGCGCCGGCTGTGCGACGGCTCGGGCGCGCTGCTGATCTTCGACGAGGTGATCACCGGCTTTCGCGTCGCACGCGGCGGCGCGCAGGAACGGTTCGGCGTGCGTCCCGACCTCACCATCCTCGGCAAGATCGTCGGCGGTGGGTTGCCGCTCGCGGCGTTCGGCGGACGAGCGGAGATCATGGACCGGCTCGCTCCGGCGGGCGACGTCTACCAGGCGGGGACGTTGTCCGGGAATCCGCTGGCGACTGCGGCCGGCCTCTCGGTGCTGCGGAGGCTGCGCGACGCGCGCGTGTACGACGACCTCGAGCGGCGCGCCGCGCGGCTCGAGGCGGGCCTGGCGCAGGTCGGACGCGTGCAGCGCGTCGGCGCGATGGCGACGGTCTTCATGAGCGACGAGCGCGTGCGCAACTTCGACGATGCGCAGCGCTGCGACACCGAGCGCTACGGTGCGCTGTTCCGACATCTGCTCTCGCGCGGGATCTACGTGGCGCCGAGCCAGTTCGAGTGCATGTTCGTGTCGCTTGCGCACGGCGACGAGGAAATCGGGCGCACCATCGAGGCAGTTGCAGACTTCGACGGTTGATTTGTGGGAGACGATCGCGGCCGAAGCCGGCCGCGAGAGCGAGCTCTGGACTGCGGCGCTTCGTGCGCGCGAGCAGCAGGAGCGCGAGCCGATCTTCTCTGTGCTCGCCGAAGAGCGCTACGCGCTCGGCATCGAGACGATCTACGAGGGCTACCTCCTTCATTACGGCACCTCGCGTCTGTTTGCGCCTGAGGACGGCGACGCGGCGCTGCTGCTCGGCGACTATCTCTATGCGCACGGCCTCGTGCGGATCGAGCAGGCCGGCACGGTGGAAGCAGTCAACGACCTCGCGGAGCTGATCGCGCTTTGCGCGTACCTGCGCGTCGAAGGCATTCCGGGCGACGGCGCGCTCTGGTCGGCGACCGCGACGTCGCTCGGACAGGGCAGGCTCGACGAGGCTCGCACATCGCTGCGGCTCGACAACGACCCGGCGCCGCTCGAGCGGATCGCGCGCGCCGTCGCCGGAGATGCCGGCGTGGATGCCGCGCTCGCGGCTCACCGCACTCGGCTTGGCATGTCGAAGCCGCCATAGACGTTGTGCGGGCTTCGCTCGCACAACCGTCCGCAACGCTCGGACGGGGACGACTCGCCTGCGTTAAAGTCGCGCGATGCTCGCGGCGCTGAACTGGTTCCTGGCGGCCGAGGATGCGGCCGCCGAAGGCAAGAAGGTCATCACCGGCATGCTCATCACCGGACTGATCTTCGTCGGCGTGATCGCAGTCGGGCAGACGCTGCACTGGGTGCGGCACCGGCGCCGCTAGCGAGTCGATCTCGCGTATCGGTCCGTAGACTGAGCTGCGATGGCGCCGCCGCGTGACCTGCGCGAATGGATCGCGCGACTCGAGGCCGAGGGCGAGCTCGTTCGCATCGCGGCGGAGGTCGATCCCGAGCTCGAGATCACGGAGATCAACGACCGCACCGTCAAGGCCGGCGGGCCCGCCCTGCTGTTCGAGAACGTCAAGGGCTCGCAGCACGCACTCCTCATCAACCAGTTCGGGACGGAGCGCCGCATGGCGATGGCGTTCGACGCCCCGTCGCTCGACGCCGTCGCCGAGAAGCTCAGCCGCGTGCTCGAGATGCAGCCGCCGCAGGGGCTGATGCAGAAGGTCCGCGGCCTCCAGAAGCTGAAGTCGATCGCCGACTCGCGCCCGAAGACGGTGCGCAGCGCCCCGTGCCAGGAAGTCGTCCTCGAGGGCGACGACGCGTCGCTCGACCTGCTCCCGATCCAGAAGTGCTGGCCCGACGACGCAGCGCCGTTCATCACCCTCCCCTCCGTCATCACGCACGACCCGCGCACGCGGACGCGCAACGTCGGCATGTACCGCATGCAGAAGCTCGGCCCGCGCGCGACCGCGATGCACTGGCAGATCCACAAGGACGGGCGTGCGGACTACCTCGCGACCGACGGCAAGATCGAGGTCGCCGTCGCACTCGGCACCGACCCGGTCACGACGTACAGCGCCAGTGCGCCGCTGCCGAAGCACATCGACGAATTGATGGTCGCGGGCTTTCTTCGCGGCGAGCCCGTCGAGCTCGTCCGCGCGAAGACGGTCGGCATCGACGTGCCCGCGAACGCCGAGATCGTCCTCGAGGGCTACATCGAGAAGAACGAGCTCACCGACGAGGGGCCGTTCGGCGACCACACCGGCTACTACACGCCGCCCGAGCCGTTCCCCATCTTCCACGTCACCGCGATGACGATGCGCCGCGACGCGATCTACCCCTCGATCGTCGTCGGGAAGCCGCCGCAGGAGGACGCGTGGCTCGGCAAGGCGACCGAGCGGATCTTCCTGCCCGCGATCCGGATGAGCGTGCCCGAGATCGTCGACTACGACCTGCCGGTCGCGGGCGTCTTCCACAACTGCTGCATCGTCTCGATCCGCAAGCGCTACCCCGGCCACGCGCAGAAGGTGATGCACGCGATCTGGGGCCTCGGTCTGCTGAGCCTGACGAAGTCGGTCGTGGTCGTCGACGAATGGGTCGACGTACACGACTACGAGGACGTCTTCTTCCGGGTCGGGGCCAACGTCGATCCCAAGCGCGACGTGCTGATCAGCGAGGGCCCGCTCGACCACCTCGACCACGCGCCGACGCTCCAGTTCTTCGGCGGAAAGATCGGCTTCGACGCGACGCACAAAAGCGCGGCCGAGGGGACCCGGCCGTGGCCGGACGAGATCGAGATGACGGACGAGGTGCGGCGCCTTGTCGACGCGCGCTGGGACGACTACGGCATCGGCGTGGACGCCGGCGCCGACGGCCGCAGCCGGAGCGCGTTGCGCCAACTGTTACGTCGTTGACGCCGCTGACCTGCAACGATTGAATCCAGCCGCCGGAACCAAAGGAGACACGCAGCTTGGATGACCGCCCGGGGGACGATCGACCGCAGCTTCCACCGCCGAGCCTCTGGCCGGTGGGCTTCGCGGTTGGGATCGTGTGCCTGCTCGTCGGGCTGGTGGTCAGCTGGCCCGTGGCCGCCGTCGGCGCGGTGCTCACGCTCGCCTTCGGGGCGCTCTGGGCGCGTGACGTAGCCACCGGCAGCGAGCCTGCCGCCGCTCCGCCGCCGTCCGAGCCGGTGCCGGACGCGCCCGCGATTCCCGCCCACGAGGGCGAGGCCGCGATGCCCGAGCCCGAGCCGGGCGAGCGCTTTCCGCGCAGCAAGTTCCTCGAGGGGACGACTCTCGGCCTAGGGGCCGTGATCGGCGGGATCGTCACGCTGCCGGCGGTCGGGTTCGCC
>JBJMJL010000016.1:0-40008 GCA_045806365.1 Gaiellaceae bacterium | reverse complement strand
TGCATCGCCAGATCGAGCGCTACACGGCGACGCACAGCTCGGAGCGCTCGCATGTCGAGGTCGAGCTGGCCGACGGGGAGCGCCTCGCCGTCACCTCCATCGACGCCGAGCCCGGCTACGGCTTCCTCACGATGACCGCGCACGGCGGCGAAGAGCTGATCGTCCCTGTCGGCGCCATCCGGCGCATCACCCTCGGGCCGGCCGACGAAGAGCACCGGCCGGGCTTTGCCTTGCCTGGGAAAGCGTGACATAGAAAAGGCCGGAACCCGCCGCACAGGTCCCGGCCTTTCGGAAATGTCCGCCCCGGGCCGCAGTGCCGCAGTTCTCGGGGCCGGCTCTGCCGCAGAACAGAGCTTGTGAGGACAGGTGATACGTGAGGAGCATGGCTGCCCCAGGCTGGTTGATTCGTCCCCCTTCGGGTGGTTCATCCGGGCGCTTCACTTCACCCTCTCGGGGGAGTGCCAAAACCGCGTTCCGCATCGATTCTGAGTCGCAGGAGGATCGTGGGGGGCCGCAGCCCACATCTTCCGTAAGGCGGCCGCGGGGGGGAATCTTCGCGGCCGCCGCGTGTCTACACTCCGCCCAGCAGTCATCCAACTGGGGAGGGGGCATGAGGGGACGCACGGTGCTGCGTGCCGCCGTGTTTCTCGGCGCACTCGCATTGACGCCTGCGGCGCTGGCCGCCGGCACGCCTGGCTCGGAAGGGCTCGGCGATCCGATGTTTCCGCTGGCCGGCAACGGCGGCTACGACGTCTCGAACTATTCGCTCACGCTCGACTACGCACCCGCGGGCAACCAGCTGCGCGGCACCGCGGTCATCACGGCGCGGGCGACGCAGAACCTGTCGCGCTTCGATCTCGACTTCCGCATGAAGGACACGGTCACACGCCTGCTCGTCAACGGCGCGCCCGCGTCGTTCAGCTACGAGAAGGAGCAGGAGCTCGTGATCACGCCCGCGGCGATGCTCGGACAGGGCAAGACGTTCACCGTCACCATCGACTACGCGGGGCAGCCCGTCGTCGTGACCGATCCCGATCAGTCGATCGAGGGCTGGGTGCCGACGGATGACGGCGCTTTCGTCGTGAACGAGCCGCAGGGCTCACCCGGCTGGTATCCGGTCAACGACAACCCGCGTGACAAAGCGACGTTCGAGTTCCGCGTGAGCGTGCCCGAAGGGCTGACCGTCATGGCGAACGGCGTGCTCGTGTCCGAGACGCACACCGGCGGCAAGGCGACGTGGCTGTGGCGCGAGACGGATCCGATGGCGCCGTACCTCGTAACCACCACGCTGGGGAAGTTCGACCTGACGCGCTCGCAGACTTCGGGAATCCCGACGTACGTCGCCGTCGATCCGCAGCTGGCGAAGGGGCAGGTGTTGTCGAAGCTGCCGGAGGCCGTCGACTTCTACGCGTCGATTTACGGGCCGTACCCGTTCAACTCCGTCGGCGCGATCGTCGACAGCGCGAAGTACGTCGGCTACTCGCTCGAGACGCAGACGAAGCCGAACTTCCCGTACGTCCCGGACGAGGCGACGCTCGTGCACGAGCTCTCGCACATGTGGTTCGGCGACTCGGTGACGCTGAAGACGTGGCCCGACATCTGGCTGCACGAAGGCTTCGCGACGTGGTCGGAGTGGATCTGGAGCGAGCGCCAGGGCAACAAGTCGGCGCATCAGTGGTTCGAGCAGCTCTACAACACGCCCGAGAAGGACACGCGCTTCTGGGGCCCGGCCGTGGCGAACTTCCTCGATCCGGCCCTGCTCTTCAACGGGACGGTGTACTACCGCGGCGGCATGACGCTACAGGCGCTGCGGGAGAAGATCGGCGACCTCGCCTTCTTCCAGCTGCTGCGCGACTGGGCCACGCAGAACCGCTACGGCACCGTCACGACGCCGCAGTTCATCGCGCTGGCGGAAAAGAAGAGCGGCCAGGACCTGACGCAGTTCTTCAAGGTGTGGATCTACCAGGACGAGAAGCCGGCGCCCGGCAGCTGGTAGGCGCGGCGCGAGCAGTAGCGCCATGACGTCGAACCAGACGTAACCGGCAGCGACACCGCTGGGCGGATTGCCGTCGGGGATCCCGGTCCCCGGCAGGTGCTCCGCCCAGCGCCACGTTCCGATCGCGGTGCCGTACAGCTCGAGCGCGGCCACGACGAGGAAGACGCCGGCGTACGCCGCGCGTGCCCGCGAGCGCCAGAGGAACGCGAGCAGCAACGGCACGCCGAGCGCGCCGGCGGCGTCGATGCGCGGCAGTGCGGTCAGCCCGAGGATGCCCCACGCCGTCGCGAGTGCAGCCGCTCCGAGCACGAGCGTACGCGTATGGCGGCGCAGCTCGTCGCTCAGCGACAGTCCGGCGATGAAGACGAGGCCGTGCGCGGGCGGCACGAACGTCGGCAGGTTGTGCAGCCGGTACGAGTACACGCCCCAGACGATCGAGCCCGTCACCTCCGCCACCGTCGCGGCGCAGATGACGACCGTGACTTGCAGCCGCCGTTCGGTGGTGAGCGGTCGGGCAGCGGCGAGAAGCGCGATCCACGTCGCGGCCCCGAGCACGAGCTGTCCGCGCAGGTCGACCTGCGTGTCGACGGCGAGCAGCGCCGCGAGATAGCCGGCGATCGCGCCGGCGCGGATCAACGGCGGAATTGCAGCTCGTGCCACGACGGCACGGGGGCGAGCTCCAGCAAGGCGCGGTCGCCCTTCGGGTCGCGGTAGGCGAAGTCGGCGAGCTCCTCGTCCCAGGCGACGTCGAGGATGCCTTCCTTGACGCGATGATCGAGCCAAGCGCTGCGGAAGACGAGCTTCTTCAGCCAGTAGACCAAGGACTCGCCGCCGACGAGCGAGACGCGCTCCCAGTGGCGCACGAGATAGCGGCCGAGGCCGCTGCGCGGCTCGTCGATCCAGTCGCGCCAGACGAGCTCGACGAGGTCGGCCGTCTCGTCGTCGTCCAGCTCGTTGTCGGCGACGAGGCCGAGCTTCACGGCTGCCGCGGTCACGCGCTCTTCGAAGTCCGCCGCATTGAAGCCGAAGCGATGGTCCTGGAACTCGATGACGTAGTCGTCACCCGAGACGTAGTTCGCCTCCACCACCCGCCGAGCATAGCCTGTGGCCCTGTGAGCACCAGGCTGTTCGCAGCGTCTGTCGCGGTCACCGCTCTCGTGGTCGGCGCCGTCTGGCTGACCGACCTTTCGTTCCAGCGTGCAGCGCTGCTCGCGCCGGTGCTCGTGATCGGCGTCGGCGCGCTCGCGGGGATGCTGATCTTCTGGGGACGGACCGGGTGGGACTCGCTGCGGCGCAGCCGTCATCCCGCCCTGGTCGCCGGTGCGGCGTTGGCGTTCATCGCGCTGCTCGTGGTGCTGACGCTGCTGGGGGTCGACCTCCCACACGAATAGGGGGTTTGCCGAACCCCCTCTCGGGGGTTGACTCCGTCGTACCCGCTCCCGATGTCTGGGACATTCATGGGCATGGACGCCGCCACACTCA
Source organism: Gaiellaceae bacterium (assembly GCA_045806365.1). Taxonomy (GTDB): domain Bacteria; phylum Actinomycetota; class Thermoleophilia; order Gaiellales; family Gaiellaceae; genus 3-1-20CM-4-69-9. The sequence continues at coordinate 36,530 of JBJMJL010000016.1, read as the reverse complement.
CACAGCTCGACCACCGCTCCGCGGATGGGATCGAGGTCTCGCTGCTCTGGAGCCGGCTGACGAACCGGCTGCTCGTCGCCGTCGAGGACAGCCGCTCCGGCGAAAGCTTCGAGGTCCACGCCCCGGCCGAGAAGGCGCTCGACGTCTTCCGGCACCCGTACGCGTACGCGGGCTAGCTTCAGGCCGCCCAGGCGACGCGCCACACGCGCCAGAGCGCGGCGGGGTCCGAGAGCGGATCTCCGTGCACGAGGAAGAAGTCCGCGGGCCCGCCCTCACGCAGTCCGCCGGCGTCGGGCTCGCCGAGGATCTCGCCGGCCTTCCACGTGACGGCCGCAAGCGCTTCCCACGGCTCGAGCCCGGCCTCGACCAGCGCCTCGACCTCCCAGGCGAGCTGGTTCGCCCGCGGCGAGCCGCCGCCGAAGTCGGTGCCGGCGCCGAGCAGCACGCCGGCAGCGTGCGCGGCGCGGACGCTGGCACGGGCGGCGTCCCAACGCTCGGCGATGCGCCTGCGCCCCTCGGCGCTCGCGAAGCGGTCGATCGTCGTCGTCTGCCCGAACGTCGTCCACGATTTGAGGACGGTGAGCGTCGAGACGAGCGCGATGCCACGCTCGCTCATCAGGCGGGCGCAGTCGTCGTCGAGCTCGAAGCCGTGCTCGATGCAATCCACCTCGGCATCGGCGCAGACGCGGCTGCCGCTGAGGCGGCCGGCATGAGCCGTGACCTTCGCGCCACGCTCGTGCGCGGCGTCGACGACGCGGCGGACCTCGTGCGCGGTCCACGGCGCCGTGTCGGGATCGGGCCCGTCCAGGTAGAGCTTGACGAGGTCGGCGCCGTCGTCGAGTTGCCGGAGCGCGAGGGCGAGCAGCTCGTCGGCATCGTTCGCCTCGGCGGTGAGACCGGCCGGGAGCGTGCCGGCTTTCGTCACCCATGTGCCCGCAGCTCGTACGTAGGGATAGTGCGTGTGATCGGCCCAGCGGTCGCGCAGGCCGAGGCTGAGCGCGCGCGTTCGTCCGTCGACGGGATCTTCCCCGACCGGTGCGCCGACGTCTCGCGCCCAGCGGACGCCCGCGCCCGTTTGCAGCGTCGCGTTGTGCTCGGCGTACTCGACGAGCTTGTCCGGGGTGTCGCTGCCGCGGTCGATCCAGTGGGAGCCGCCCGGCAGGGTCAAGTGGCTGTGGCAGTCGACCATCCCGGGGACGATCGTCGCGCCGCCGGCATCGACGACGTCGGCGGCGCCGGCGTCTTCCTCTGAGTCGCTCGGACGGATCCACGCGATGCGTCCCTCCTCGACGAGAATGCTCATGCCGAGCTGCAGCGTCGGCGAACGGGCGTCGGTGAGCGCGGCGTCGCGGTAAAGCGTTCGCATCGCGCGATTCTCGCCCGCTAGAGCAGCGTCTGCAATGCGGCCTCGAGGCGGTCGAGATCCGCCTCGTCGTTGTAGCCCTGGAACGACGGGCGGATCAGGCGCATCCCGTCGCGATCGTGCACGGGCACCTCGATGCGGTGCTCGTCATACAGACGCTCCTGCAGATCGTCAGGCGCGTCGTCGGGCAGCCGCAGCGACACCATCTGTCCGTAGAGGTCATGTCTGCTGTCTGGCACCAGCGCGTCTAGGCCGAGCTCGCCGGCCGCACGGCGGGCGAGCTCGTGGCAGCGCTTGCGTACCTCGTGCCAGTCATGGGACAGCTGCCATTCGATCGCGGCCGGGACGGTCAGGTATGCCGCCGGGTCGCGTGTTCCTTGTTTCTCGTGTCGCACGATGAAGCTCGGGTCGTCGCCCTCGTACCCCCAGCTGAAGATCAGTGGATGGACGTCGCGTTGCAGCTCGCGCCGGACGTACAGGAACCCCGCGCCCTTCGGCGCGCACAGCCACTTGTGGCAATTGGCCGCATAGAAGTCCACGTCGAGCTCGCGCAGGTCCAGCGGAAAATGGCCGGGCACGTGCGCGCCGTCGACGACGGTGAGGATGCCCCGCTCGCGTGCGCGGCGGCACAGCTCTGCGACCGGAAGCGTCAGCGCCGTCGACGACGTGTGATGGCTCAGGTAGAGAACCCGCGTACGCGGGCCGACGGCCGACCACACCGTCTCGACGATTTCCGCCTCGTCCGAGAGCGGCAGCGAGACCGGGACGCGCACGTAGCGCGCGCCGAAGTCGCCGCAGACGTGCTCCCAGGTGAGGTCGAGCGCGCCGTATTCGAGATCCGTCGTCAAGACCTCGTCGTCCCGCTGGAGTCCGAGCGGCCACGCCGCGATGTTGACGCCCGCAGTCGCGTTCGGAACGAAGACGAGATCTTCGGGATCGGCGTTGACGTATTCGGCCAGCGCCGCGCGCGCGTCGGCGAGCAGCGCCTCGACCCGACGTGCCAGGAAGAGGACGGGTTGGCGCTCGAGCTCGAGCTGCCACTCCTGATAGCGCTCGAAGACGGCGCGCGGGCACGCGCCGAACGAGCCGTGGTTCAGGAACGTGACCTCCGGGTCGAGCAGGAACTCCGCGCGCAGGCCGGTGCCGTCCGACACCCCTCGTACGGTAATCGGGCATGTCTGAGGGCACCTGGACGATCAGTCCGTGCCCGCACCGGCAGGCCGACTCGCTCGCCCAGCAGCTCGGCCTCAGCGAGATCACGTCAAGCGTGCTCGTCCGGCGCGGCTACGGCGACCCCGACGCGGCCCGCGCGTTCCTCGTCGGCGAGCAGCCGCTCACCGACCCGTTCCTGCTCGGCGACATGCGCGAGGCGGTCGAGCGCATCCGCACGGCGGTCGCGAGCGGCAAGCGCATCTGTGTCCACGGCGACTACGACGTCGACGGGATCTGCGCGACCGTGGTGGCGGTGCTGGTGCTGCGCGAGCTCGGGGCCGACGTCGAGTGGCACCTGCCCAGCCGTTTCGACGAGGGCTACGGCGTCAGCGGCGTGACGCTCGAGCGGCTCGCCGAGGAAGGCTGCGGGCTCGTGCTGACCGTCGACTGCGGCATCACCGCCGTGGACGAGGTTCGTCGGGCGCGGGAGCTCGGCCTCGACGTCGTCGTCACCGATCATCACCGCCCTGGCGACGAGTTGCCGGATTGCCCGATCGTCCGCAGCACGGAGCTCTGCGGCACCGGTGTCGCGTTCAAGCTCGGCCAGGCGCTGCTCGGCGCCGACTCCGAGCTTCTGCGCCGCCACCTCGACCTCGTCGCCCTGGCGACCATCGCCGACGTCGTGCCGCTACTCGAAGAGAATCGCTCGCTCGTGACGGCCGGGTTGCGCGCGCTCGCACGGACGCAGAAGCCCGGCCTGCAGGCGCTGATGAAGGTGGCGCATGTCGATCCGGCCACCGTCGACACCGGACAGGTCGGCTTCCGGCTGGCACCGCGCATCAACGCTGCGGGCCGCCTCGGACATCCGGGCGCCGCGCTCGAGCTGTTGCTCACCGACGACGCCGACGAGGCTCGCCGGCTTGCCGACCGTCTCGAGGAGCTGAACCGCGATCGCCAGGCGGTCGAGGACAGGATCCTGCGCGCCGCGATCGCTCAGGTCGAGGAGTGGCCGGAAGCACTGCGTCGCCGCAAGGCGTACGTCGTCTGGGGCGAGGATTGGCACGAAGGGGTGATCGGGATCGTCGCGTCGCGCCTCGTCGAGCGTTACCACCGTCCCGTCGTGCTGCTCGCGGGCGGCGACGGCTTGTGGAAAGGCTCGGGGCGCTCGATTCCGTCCTTCGACCTGCACGCCGCGCTGGGCGGGTGCGCGCAGTTCCTCGAGCGCTTCGGCGGTCACCGCGCAGCGGCAGGGCTGTCGATCCTGCCCGAGTCGATCGAGCCGTTCGCGGCTGCGTTCGCCGTGCAGGCCGAGGGGTTGCTCGACGTGGACGACCTGGTCCCGACGACCGTCGTCGACGCCGTGCTGCCGCGCGGCGCGAAGCTCACCCTCGAGCTCTGCGAGGAGCTGCGGCGGCTCGCACCGTTCGGGTTGGGCAATCCGGAGGTGACCCTGCTCGCACCGGGGTGCGAGCTCGGCGACCTCGCGACGGTCGGCGACGGCAAGCACCTCCGCTTCCGCGTCCATCGCGACGGCCGCGACGCGGGCGGAGCGATCGCGTTCGGGCAGGGCAAGCAGCTCGACCGTTTTCGTCGCGTCGGCCGCTACGACGTCGCGTTCCGGCTGCAGGAGAACCGCTGGAACGGGACGGTCGCGCCGCAGCTCGTCGTCCGGCGCGTCTTCGATGCGGACGACTGCTTCGACGAGCAGTACGAGTGGCTGCGCGAGCAGTGGCGTGCGAACGGCAGCCGCGATCCACTCGCTCAGACGATCTTCGACGAGCTCGACGTTGCGGCCGGCGGTCCGAAACGTCATCCGCTCGAGTCCGAGACGTTTCGCGCGCTGCTCGGCGAGCCGGCGCTGCTGCGCGCGGCGTGATCATCCGGGCCGAGGCGCCCGACGACGACCACGCGATCCGCAGCGTCATCGACGAGGCCTTCGGCGACACGGTCACGAGCAAGATCGTGGACGGCATCCGCGGGTCGGACCGCTTCGTGCCGGCTCTGTCTCTCGTAGCCGTGTCCGACGGGGCGGCGGTCGGACACGTCATCTCCAGTTACGTCGATCTGGTGCCAGGCAGCAGACGTGTCCTTCAGGTCGGGCCCCTCGCGGTGGTGCCGTTACACCAGCGCCGGGGGATCGGCACCGCGCTGATGCAGGAGACGATCCACGTCGCGGACGAGCGCGGCGAGCCGCTGTTGCTGATCGAGGGCGACCCGAGCTACTACGGCCGCTTCGGTTTCACCCGCGCCGACGAGCACGGCATCGCGATGCCGCCCGAGTCGCACGGCCCGCAGTACTTCATGCTCAGGCCGCTAAGCGCTTACGACCCGTCGGTCCGGGGCCGAGCCGTGTACCCGCCGGAGACGTTCGGGCTCGGGTACTAGCGCACTCGTTGAGCGCGATGAGCAGGCGCGCGGCGCGCTCCGCTGCCTTCCGTTGCTGTCGGCGTCGATACCAGGTCACGGGCGAGTCCCTTTCCCCATCGGAACTTGCTTTCCTGCCCTTGAGGTACGGCCCTGAGACGGGGGAGGGAGCCAAAAACCCGCGGAGTAAACTGGGAATATGGCCGTCCTTGAGACCCACGAGCAGCATCAGGAGCTCATCGACGAACTGATCGCCGACGTCGCGGCGTACAACCCCGACGTCGACCGCGAGCTGATCCGGCGCGCGTTCCTGTTCGCCGCCGACGCGCACGAGGGCCAGCAGCGCCGGTCGGGCGAGGAATTCGTGCTCCACCCGTGGGGCGCGGCCAAGATCTGCGCCCAGCTCCAGCTCGACGACGAGACGATCGCGGCCGCGCTCCTTCACGACGTCGTCGAAGACACCGAGGTCGATCTCGACGACGTCCGCGCGGAGTTCGGCGACGAGATCGCGAAGCTCGTCGAGGGTGTGACCAAGCTGACGCGCGTCCAGTTCCAAAGCCGCGAGCAGGCGGAGGCGGAGAACTACCGCAAGCTGATCATCGCCATGGCCGAGGACGTCCGCGTCATCCTGATCAAGCTCGCGGACCGCCTCCACAACCTCCGCGAGATCGAGTACCTCGGCAAGCAGAAGCAGGTGCAGAAGGCAAAGGAGACGCTCGAGGTCTACGCGCCGCTCGCGCACCGGCTCGGCATCCACGCGCTGAAGTGGGAGCTCGAGGATCTCGCCTTCGAGACCCTGCATCCGCGCAAGTACGAGGAGATCAAGGCGATGGTCACCGAGCGGCGCGCCGACCGCGAGGGACATGTCTCGGAGGCTGCACGCATCCTGCAGCTCGAGCTGGACAAGGTCGACATCCCCGCAGAGATCTCGGGCCGCGCGAAGCACTTCTACTCCATCTACGACAAGATGGCCAAGAAGGGCCGCGAGTTCAACGAGATCTACGACCTCACGGCCATGCGCGTCACCGTCGAGCGCGCGGGCGACGAGGGAACGCGCGACTGCTACGGCGCCCTGGGCCTGATCCACTCGCTCTGGAAGCCCATGCCCGGGCGGTTCAAGGACTTCATCGCGATGCCGAAGTTCAACCGCTACCGCTCGCTGCACACGACCGTGATCGGCCCGGAGGGGACGCCGCTCGAGATCCAGGTCCGGACGCGCGAGATGCACGAGGAGGCCGAGTACGGGATCGCGGCCCACTGGCTCTACAAGCGCGGCAAGGGCAAGCAGGACGACGACTGGCTCGCGTGGGTGAAGTCGCTGATGGACTGGCAGCAGGACGAGGCGGATCCGCGCGAGTTCATGAAGACGTTCCGGACCGACCTGTTCGACGACGAGGTCTACGTCTTCACGCCCAAGGGAGAGGTGAAGACGCTGCCGCAGGGCGCGACGCCGATCGACTTCGCCTACGCCGTCCACACCGATGTCGGCCACAAGACCGTCGGCGCCAAGATCAACGGCCGGATCGTCCCGCTCCACTACCGGCTCAAGAACGGCGACTTCGTCGAGATCCTGACCTCGAAGTCGGGCCGCGGGCCGTCGCGCGACTGGATGAGCCTGGCCGCGTCATCGCGCGCCCGGAACAAGATCCGGCAGTGGTTCCAGCGGGAGACACGCGGCGAGACGGAGGCGAAGGGCCGCGAGATCCTGGACCAGGCCCTGAAGGCGCAGAACCTGCCCTACCGCAAGCTGCAGGGCTCCGCGGTGCTGGCGCAGGTGATCCGCGAGACCGGCTTCCGCAAGGCCGAGGACTTCTACATCGCCCTCGGCGCCGGCAAGCTCCAGTCCGGCCAGATCGTCAACAAGGTCCTGAACCGGCTGAAGACGGAGGAGGTCGCGGAGGAGGCGATCGTCCCGCTGAAGCCGCCGAAGGCGCGCTCGACGGTCGCCGGGGACAGCCTCGGGATCAAGGTGCAGGGGATCGAGGACGTGCTCGTGCGGCTGGCGAAGTGCTGCACGCCGGTGCCGGGCGACCCGATCATGGGCTACATCTCGCTCGGCCGCGGGATCACGATCCACCGCGAGGACTGCCCGAACGCGAAGGCGCTGATGCGCAATCCCGAGCGGTTCACGCCGGTCGAGTGGGAGGGGACCGCGACGACGTCGAGCTTCCGCGTCCAGATCGCAGTCGACTCGTTCGACCGGGCCAGGCTGCTCGAGGACGTGGCCCGGAGCTTCGCCGAGCACGGTGCCAACATCGTCTCGTACGGCGGCGTCGTCGAGGACGGGATGGCGCGCAACTGGTACACGGCCGAGGTCGGCGACGTGAAGGAGCTGCGCTCGATCCTGAGCGTCCTCCGGAACCTCGACGGCGTCTTCGACGCCTATCGCGTCACGCCGAGCTGACGCCCGGCCCGGTCTGAGCCGCTAGGCGTCGCGCGGCGGCTCGAGAGCGTGCAGGCCGGGGCCGCCGAAGCCGGGGCCGCGGAAGCCGAACGCCGGACCAGGGCCTCCCCGGCCCCGAAGGGCCGGGAACTCGCCGTTGACGATCTCCGTCGTCCGCTGCTTCAGCCCCGCGACGATCTCGTCGCGTTGAGCCTTCGTGATCCTGCCGGCCGAGACGGCCGCGTCGAGGCGCTTGGTCGTGGCGGCCACGATCGCGCCGACGAGGCCGTCCAGCGACTTGCCCTTCGCCTTGGCGATGTCCGCGAGCGTGTCGCCGTCGCGAACCTGCGCCCGGAGCGCGTCCTCGTCGACACCGAGGTACGCCGCGGCGGCATCGAGGTCGCGGAAGCCGTGGTGGCCGAAGCCGCGAGGGCCGAACGCAGGCCCGGGAACCGGGAAGAGCGGGAAGTCGTCGTTCTCGATCCGCTGCTTCATCGCCTTGCCCTGCTCCTCCGTCAGCCGGCCCGACTCGACCGCCTGGTCGACTCGGTTCTCCAGCGCCTGCTTGAGCGCGTCGTTCAGCTTCGCCGGGTCGACGCCGAGCTGCTTGGCGGCGTCGTCCACGACGGCCTTGCTCTCCTCCGCGGGCGTGAGCTTGTCCGCCGCGAGAGCGCCGCCGGCGCCGACTACGGCGAGTGCCGCGCCGGCGCCTGCTGCGAGCTTCGTCCTCTTGTTCATCCCTGCTCCTTTCGGGGGCTGGCTGATCAGGCGCTGGGCCGGGTGCCGAGAGTCACGTTCACGGTGATGGTCTTGCCGCCGCGCACGACCGTCAGCTGCACGGAGTCGCCCGGGCTCTTCTCGTCCACGAGCCGGCGGAGTGCGTCGGCCGACGAGACGGTCTCGCCGTCGAGCTTCGTGACGACGTCGCCGCTGCGAAGGTTCGCCTTCGCCGCCGGCGTCCCCGCACGAACCTCCGCGAGCCGGGCGCCCGAGCTCGACGCGTCCTCGGTCGCGACGCCCAGGTAGGCGTGCTCGACCGAGCCGTCCGAGATCAGCGCGTCGGCGATCGTGCCGACCGTGTTCGAGGGGACGGCGAAGCCGACACCGTCGTTGCCACCGGAGTCGCTCTCGATCTGTGAGTTGACTCCGACGACCTTGCCGTCCATGTCGAGCAGCGGGCCGCCCGAGTTGCCGTGGTTGATCGCCGCGTCCGTCTGGATCGCGTTGTCGATCGAGAAGTTGTTCGGGGCCGTGATCTGACGGTGCAGCGCGCTCACGATGCCCGTCGTGACCGTCTGCTCCAGGCCGAACGGGCTCCCGATCGCGATCACGCCGTCCCCGACCTCGACGGCCGAGGAGTCTGCGAGTGCGATCGGCTTCAGCTCGGAGGCCGGCGCGTCGACGTCGATCACCGCGATGTCCGTGGAGGGATCGCTGCCGACGACCTTCGCCGAGTACGTCTTGCCGTTCGCGAAGCGGACGGAGACGGACTGGGCGCCGTCGACGACGTGCTGGTTCGTGATCACATGACCCTGCGTGTCGTAGACGAACCCGGAGCCCTGGGCCTGCTGCGTCCCCTGGCTGCCGCCGAACGCGTCCGCCTGGCCGGCCGAGGTGACCGTGATCTCGACCACGGCCGCTGAGGTGCGCTTGTAGATCTGGCCCACGGTGGAGGAGCCGGCGTTCGCCGCCGACGACGCATTCGTCACCGTTACCTGAGTGGCCGGCGCGGCAATCGGGTCGTCGCCGAGCGCGGCTGCGACGGCCGCGGCGCCACCCGCGCCCGCCAGGGCTGCGGCTGCCAGGGCCGTCGCGACTGCTGCCCGTGAATTCTTGATGCTCATCGTCTCGTTCCTTTCGCGTACGTCTACTCGTCCGTGGTCAGGGAATCAGTCGTGTCTAAGGCCAAGCTGAGACGCTGCTAAGAAATGCCTAAGAATCCCGCGCTGCCCCGGCCGGAGGGGGAGACGGCCGGGGCACGGGAGAGGAGGGGAGGGCGGCTACGCGCCAGGTGCGTTCGGCGGAGGCCCGAAGCCGTGGCCGCGGAAGCCGAAGCTGAACTCGCCGCTGACGACGTCCTCCATCCGGGACTGCAGGTCGGCGACGATCGACGTCCGCTGAGCCGCCGTCAGCCGCCCGGCCTTCACGGCCGCATCGAGGTCGGCCTTCGCCGCCGCGACGAGCGCGTCGACTAGGCCGGCCGACGTCTTGCCGTTCGCCTTCGCGATCTCGGCCAGCGTGTCGCCGTCCTCGAGGCTCGCGCGGAGCTTTGCCTCGGTGATCCCGATGTAGTCGGCCGCGGCTGCGAAGTCGACGAAGCCGTGGTGGCCGCCGCCGCGGTGGCCGAAGCCCGGTCCGGCGCCGATCAGCGGCACCTCGCCGTTCTCGATCCGCTGCTTCAGCTCCGTGGCCTGGGCCGTGGTGATCGTGCCCGCCTTCACGGCGGCGTCGACGCGGTTCTCGAGCGCCTGCTTCAGGGCGGCGTCGAGCTTGTCGGCGCTGACGCCCAGCTGCTTCGCGGCATCGGCGACGATCGCGTCGCTCTCCGCGGTGGGGGAGAGCTGCGTCGCCGCAACGGCCGCACCGCCGCCGACGACGGCTGCCAGCGCTGCGGTGCCGCCGGCGATCTTGAGCTTGAGTGCCTTCATCTGATGCTCCCTTCGTGTGGTTCGCGGTTGACGCGTCCCACCATCCCCGCCCGCCCTAAGAGCGACCTGAGGGCTCGTGAAGAAGTTCCTAAGAGTGCGCGGCGGCCGGCTGCTGGGCCGAAAGCGACGCCGCGAGGTTCAGCCGCATCAGGGTTCCGCCGCCCGCTGCGCGCTCAGCGGTGATCGTGCCGCCGTGGGCGTCCGCGACCTGGCGGACGATCGCGAGGCCGAGCCCGGAGCCGGGCATGCCGCGCGCGGCCGGCGCGCGGTAGAAGCGGTCGAACACGAACGGCAGGTCGTCCTCGTCGATCCCCGGGCCGTGGTCGCGCACGGTCAGCTCCCCGTCGCGCAGCGTCACCTCGACGACGCCTCCGGGCCGGCTCCACTTCGCCGCGTTGTCGAGCAGGTTCGAGACGGCACGCTCGACCGTCGCCGGAACGCCCCGGATCAAGGACTCGTCGAGGTCGGCGCGGAACTTGATCCCCGGGCGGTTCCGCCGGGTCCGCTCGATGGCGCCGGCTGTGATCAGGTCGAGCCGGACGTCCTCCGGATCGGCCGGGGCCTGGTCGCCCCGCGCGAGCTCGACGAGCTCCGCGATCAGCGCCGTCATCTCCGTCAGCTGCTCGGTCACGTCCCGGAGGAGCTGCTCCCGCTCCCCCGGCGGCAGTGCCTCGTCGCGCGCGAGCACCTCGATGTTCGTGCGGAGGCTGGTCAGCGGCGTCCGGAGCTCGTGCGAGGCGTCCGAGACGAGCTGACGCTGCGCGCGGGCGGACTCCTCCAGCGCTCCGAGCATCGTGTTGAAGGTGGCCGCGAGGCGCGAGAGCTCGTCCGACCCCTCGGCGGCGATGCGGCGCGAGAGGTCGCGCGTCTCCGACACCTCATCGGCCGTTCGAGTCAGCCGCTGGACCGGTGCGAGCACCGCTCGGGCGACGAGCAGGCCCAGCGCTGCCGCGAGCGCGATCCCCACGAGCGCGACCGCGATCAGCCAGCGCGTGACTCTCGTGAGCACGCTGTCGACCTCCTCGAGCGAGCGCGCGACCTGGACGGCGTACCCCTGGCCGAGTGGCAGCGTCAGCACCCGGACGTGCGTGTCCTGCACGTCCGCGTCCTCGAAGAACGGATTGTCGACCTCCCCCTGCGCCGCGGCACAGGCACGCTTCGACACGGGCAGCTGTCCGGACGTGTTCGGAGGCGTGATCGCCCCGCAGTCGCGCCGGACGAGCTGCGTGAAGACGGCGACGCCGCCGAAGCGCTCGGGACGGAGTCCGAGGAACTGCTCTCCGTTGGGGTCGCGGATGATGTCGAGTCGGGATGGCAGGTCGCGCGCGCGAGACTGGAGCGTGTCGTCGAGCTGGCTCCGCAACTCGCTGCGGACGACCGCATACGTCGCCGCCGACGCGCCCACGATCGCGACTGCGACGGCCGCTGCCGAGGCCAGCGTCAGCCGGGCGCGGAAGCTCATGGCTCTCGGATCGCGTAGCCGACGCCGCGGACGGTCTGGATCAGGCGCGGCTTCCCGCCCTGTTCGGTCTTCCGGCGGAGGTAGCCGATGTAGACGTCGAGCGAGTTGGAGCCGAAGCCGAAGTCGTAGCCCCACACGCGCTCGAAGATGATCGAGCGCGTGAGCACCTGGCGTGGGTTGAGCATGAACAGCTCGAGCAGGGCGAACTCCGTGCGCGTCAGCTCGATCGGGTCGCCGTCGCGGCGGACCTCGCGTGTCGCGGGGTCGAGCTCGAGGTCGCCGAAGTGGAGGACGTCGACGGCCTCGTCCGCGGACCTGCGGAGGAGCGCGCGCACACGCGCCAGCAGCTCCGCCAGCGCGAATGGCTTGACGACGTAGTCGTCGGCGCCGGCGTCGAGCCCGGCGACGCGGTCTGCGACCTCGTCGCGCGCGGTCAGCATCAGCACCGGCAGCCGGCTGCCGCTCCGCCGAATCCGCCGGCACACCTCGAGGCCGTCCACGTTCGGCATCAGCACGTCGAGCACGACGAGGTCGACGCCGGCGCCGTCGCTCTCGAGCCGCTCGAGCGCCTCGGCGCCGTCCGCCGCGAGGTCGACGTCGTAGCCTTCGAGCCGGAGCGCGCGCCCCAGCGACTCGCGCACGGCGGCATCGTCGTCGACGACGAAGACCTTCATGCCTCGCATTGTCGCCCGACTCTGTGAAAGGACGTTAAGAGACCCAGCCGGAAGTCTTAGGCGACGCTTAGAGCGGGCATGCTCTACTGGTCACGTGAGGTCGCCCAGGATCATCGTCGTCACCGTGCTCGCCGCGCTCGTCGGAGCCGCCGCGGGCGCCGGCGCGTACGCGATCTTCAACAACTCGGAGTCCGGGACGACGGTCGTTCGCCAGGTGCAGGTGACCCAGTCCGTGCAGGCATCCGACATCAAGCCCGGGACCGTGCTGAGCATCGGCAGCATCTACAAGCTCGCCAACCGCGGCGTCGTCAAGATCTCCGTCACGTCGGGCGGCGCGAACCCGTTCGAGCAGGGGACGCAGCAGGCACAGGGGTCGGGGTTCGTGTCCGACACCGTCGGCCACGTGATCACGAATCAGCACGTGATCGACGGCGCAGAGTCGATCAAGGTGACCTTCTGGAACGGCAAGACCTACACGGCGAAGCTCGTCGGCAGCGACGCGTCCACCGACACGGCGGTGGTCAAGGTCGACGCGCCTGCGTCGATGTTCCATCCGCTCGCGCTTGCCGATTCGAGCACGGTGCAGGTCGGCGACGGCGTCGTCGCGATCGGCAGCCCCTTCGGTCTCGAGGAGACGGTGACGTCCGGGATCGTCAGCGCGCTGCACCGGCAGATGACCTCGCCGAACAACTTCACGATCGACGACTCGATCCAGACGGACGCCGCGATCAACCACGGGAACTCCGGCGGCCCGCTCCTCAACATGCAGGGCAAGGTCATCGGCATCAACGCGCAGATCGAGAGCGACTCCGGCGGCAACGACGGCGTCGGCTTCGCCGTCCCGTCCGACACCGCGCGCCGGATCGCCAACAGGCTGATCTCGACGGGCAAGGCCGAGCACGCGTACCTCGGGGTCTCACTGTCGGAGGACTCCATCGGAGCCCGCGTTACGTGCGTCGCGCGAGACAAGCCCGCGGCGGTCGCGGGGCTGAAGCCGGACGACGTCGTCACTGCGTTCGCCGGCAAGAAGATCACTTCGGTCGACGCTCTCCGGTTCGCAGTCGACGCGAAGAAGCCGGGCACCCACGTGAGCGTCACCTTCGTTCGCAACGGAAAGTCGCACACCGTGAGCGTCACGCTCGGAGCGCGCCCGGCGAAGGCCCCCTGCTAGACGACGCGGCCGCGCACCTCGCCCAGCGGCGCGCCTCGGAGCACGACCTCGTCGCCGTCCTGCAGGAACGGCCCCTCGTTCCACGTCAGCTCGATGAGGCTGCCGCGCTCGCGCTCGCCCGGGCCGGAGATCGTCCCGGTGGCGAGCAGATCGCCGGCGCGCAGACTCGCGCCGTTCGAGGTCAGGTGCGCGATCTGCTGCGCGACGTTCCAGTAGAGGTGCCTCGCATTCGTCCGTGACACGACCTCCCCGTTGAGCTCGACCTCGAGCGCGACGTCGAAGGCGAAGTTGTCGATCCGCAGATGCTCGAGCGGCTCCGGCGCCTGCTCCACCGCCGGGACGCGCGGCAGCTCGTCGAGCGTCGTCACCCACGGAGAGATCGAGGTCGCAAACGACTTGCCGAGGAACGGGCCGAGCGGCACGTACTCGAAGGCCTGGATGTCGCGCGCGCTCCAGTCGTTGACGAGGACGGCGCCGAAGACGTGCTCCAGCGCGCGGTCGACCGGTACCGGCTCGCCGAGCTTCGAAGGCTTGCCGATGACGAACCCGAGCTCGAGCTCGATATCGAGCTTCTGCGAGGGACCGAAGTCTCCGGCGCGCCGCTGGCCGTGCGGACGCCGGACGTCGGTGCCGCCGACGACGATTGTTCCGGAGCGGCCGTGGTAGCCGATCGGCAGGTGCCGCCAGTTCGGCGTGAGCGGCTCCTGATCCGGCCGGAACATCCGCCCCATGTTCGTCGCGTGCTCGAGCGAGGAGTAGAAGTCGACATAGTCGGCGACCGGGAACGGCAGCTGCCACTGCACGTCCGAGACGGGTATCTCCGCGCCGTCTCCCAGGGACAGTCCCTGGGACAGGACCGAAACGCCCGGGCCGAGGTCGACGACGACGTCGCCCTCGATCCGGCCGACGTGCGGTTCTCCGCCGCCGACGGTGAAGACGCAGAGCTTCACAGGATCGCGAGCGCTCGCAGCTCGCCTACCGGCTCGACGAACGAGCACGAGCCGATCGTCGCGAAGAGCTCACGCCGCACGCGCCAGCAGGCATCTGCGTTCGCGGCGCGACCGTTCGCGCGAAAGGACTCGGAGTCGAGCTCGATGTCCCGCGTCGCGAGCATCTCCTCCTCGTCGCCGAAGACGCACGCCGCGAGCAGGTTCAGGAAGCCGTGCTCGCCGTTCGTCGGCAACGCGTGATGCAGGCCGGCAGTCGCCTTGAAGCGCGTGCCCGCTTCACGGCAGCGGCGGACGAACTGCGCCACCTCCTCGACCGACGGGACGCGGGCGCCACCGCAGCGGAGCTTCGACTCACCTTCGCGATAGACGACGTAGCCCTGCCGCTCCTCCGGGCCCTCGACAACTGCGAGCGGATCGACGTCGACGTACGTTCCCGCCCGGACGACGAAGCAGTTGACGAGCCACGCGTCGTCGGACGCGCGGATCCGCTGCCACTCTGCGCGCGCCTCCTCCAGCGGCAACTCGGCCGGTGGGAACATCCCGGCGTAGTCCCACAAGCCCGCGAGAAGCGTGCGGCGCGCGTCCAGCTCAGAAATGGCTCGTGACGCCGGCGGGATCCTCGTCGGCGTTCGCGGCCGGCGCCGGATCCTCGAACCACGAGCGCCAGTACGTCCCGTCGTCGAGATCCTTCGCGAGCTTCGTCAGCCGCAGCGGATGGAACGTGTCGCACATCACCGCGAGCTCGTGCGTCTCCGTCATGCCGATCGAGCGCTCTGCGAGCCCCGGCGCCGGCCCGTGCGGGATCGCCGACGGATGCAGCGTCACCGAGCCGATCTCGACCGCCTTCCGCGAGGAGAAGTTGCCGTCGACGTAATAGATCATCTCCTCGCTGTTCAGGTTCGAGTGGTGGTACGGGATCGGGATCGCCAGCGGGTCGAAATCGAGCTTGCGCGGACAGAACGAGCAGATCACGAAGTTGCGCCCCTGGAACGTCTGGTGCGACGGCGGCGGCATGTGGATGCGACCCGTGATCGGCTCGAAGTCGTGGATCGAGAACGTCCACGGATAGACGTAGCCGTCCCAGCCGACGACGTCGAACGGGTGGTAGTCGAGAACGTAGGTCTGGTAGCCGCCGCGCACGCGAACGCGCAGGTGGAACTCGCCGCGCTCGCGATGCGTCTCGAGCTCCGTCGGCGGGTGGATGTCGCGGTGGTAGTACGGCGCGTGCTCGAGTAGCTGGCCGTACTCGTTGCGAGAGCGGCGCGGGATCTCGATCAGGCCCGGTGACTCGAAGACGAGGTAGCGCTGCTCGGACTCGTCGGCCGCGACGCGGTACGTCGTTCCGCGCGGGATGACGACGTAGTCGCCCGGCGCATACGGAATGCGGCCGAAGATCGTCTCGATCGCGCCCGAGCCCTCATGGACGAAGATCACCTCGTCGCCCTCGCCGTTGCGGAAGAAGTAGTCCATCTCGTCGGTCGGCCTGCACAGCGAGATCTCGACGTCGTCGTTCCACATCAGCAACTGACGCCCGCCGAGCGCATCGCCTCCCGCGTCGACCTCCCATGTCTTCAGATGGAGCGGGCGGTGCTCGTCCGGCACCCATTCCTTCCGTTCGATCGGCTCGAAGCCGCCGAGCTTCTCGACGCGGCACGGCGACGTCAGGTGGTAGAGGATCGACTCGTTCCCCTCGAAGCCCTCGAGGCCCATGACCTCCTCGGTGAGGAGCGTGCCGTTGTCCCGGAACTGGATGTGGCGCTTGCGCGGCACGTCGCCGAGGCGCTGGTAGAACGGCATGGGCCGAGTCTAGTGCCCCATCCGATGATGGTCTCGCGTCTCTGCCGACGGCGCGGAGTCGCCAGGCAAGGACGCAGGGATACTCGATATGCGGGCATATCGGGTCTCCCGAGGACGCAGCATGGCGGCACCGTGCTCCGGCAGAGGCGCACTGTCCATTGCCGGATGGGGCACCTAGTCGGAGGCTTCGGGCTGCAACCGCTCGAGGAAGTCGCACAGGGTGCGCAGGTCTTCGTCGCTGAACCGCGCTCCGAAGAGTTGTCGGATCGACGCGACGTGGTCATCGGTGGCGGCCGCCAGCTTCTCGTGCCCTGCCTCGGTGAGCTTCGCGTAGACAACCCGTGCGTCGCTGTCGCACGCCGCCTTCTCCACGTAGCCGGAGCGCTGCAATCCGTCGAGCAGGCGCGTGATGCCGGACGGCGTGAGCAGCACCTGCTGGGCGAGATCGACGCGCCGCATCATCCGGTCGGGAGCGCGCGACAGCCGGAGGAGCACCTCGTAGTCGTTGATCGTCAGCCCGTGGTCGGCGACGAGCTCGCGGTCGAGGCCGCGGACGACCGAGGCGTGGGCGCGGACGAAGTGGATGAACGCCTGAACCTCCACGCCCTCCAGGGAAACCTGCGTACTCACGTTGTCAACTGTAGTGCGATTTCCGGCGGGTAGCCTAAGAAAATGGCCGACGAGCACGGCATCGAGGTCTGGTCCCTTGTCCGGACGTTCAAGGACGTCCGCGCCGTCCAGGGCATCAACCTCCGCGTGGAGCCGGGGGAGATCTACGGCTTCCTCGGGCCGAACGGCGCCGGGAAGTCGACGACGATCCACATGCTCACGACGCTGCTGCCGCCGACTTCGGGCACGGCGTTCGTCGCCGGCTACGACATCGTCAAGGACGGGCCTGCCGTGCGCGGCTCGATCGGCGCGGCCCTTCAGGAGGCGGCACTCGACCCGTACCTGACGGGGCGGGAGCACCTGCGGCTGCAAAGCGGCCTGCACGGAATCCCCAAGCGCGAGCGCGAGGAGCGAGGCGGCGAATTGCTGACGCGCGTCGGCCTGACGCGCGCGGCCGACCGCAAGGTGCAGACCTACTCCGGCGGGATGAAGCGTCGCCTCGACCTTGCCCTCGCGCTCGTCCACCGGCCGCGGATCCTCTTCCTCGACGAGCCCACGACGGGGCTCGACCCGCAGAGCCGCAACGCGCTGTGGACGGAGGTCCACCGGCTGGCGAAGGACGAGGGCGTAACTGTCTTCCTGACGACGCAGTACCTCGAGGAGGCGGACGTGCTCGCCGACCGCGTCGGGATCATCGACCACGGGAAGATCGTCGCCGAGGGCACGCCCGAGGAGCTGAAGGCGACGATCGGGCGGCCGACCGTCGTCGCAACGCCGAAAGAGGCCGAACAGCTCGAGCACGCGACGGCGATCCTCGGGCGCTTCGGCGAGCCGACGCGTGCGTCGCCGGGGGCGACGGCCGTGATGCTGAACGGGAAAGGCGACCTGGCCGACGTGCTGCGCGCGCTCGACGGCGAGGGCATCCTCGTCGACGACCTGCGGCTGCACGCGCCGTCGCTCGACGACGTCTTCCTCGCGAAGACGGGTCGCATGCTCGAGGGCGAGGAGGAACAGAGCGAATGAGCATCGCGATGCGCGACGTGTTCCTGATCGCCTGGCGGTCGTCGCGCCGCACGATGCGCCAGCCGGCGGCGGTGATCGTGCCGCTGACGTTCCCGCTGATCCTGCTCGCGGTCAACTCGAACGGGCTGAAGGCGGCGACGCGCCTGCCCGGATTCCCGACGCACTCGTTCCTCGCGTTCTTCCTGCCCTTCGCGTTCATCCAGGGGGCGCTCTTCGCGGCGATGACGGCGGGCACCGACCTCGCGCGCGACATCGACACCGGTTTCTTCAACCGCCTCGCGCTGACGCCGCTGCGCGGGATGGGCCTCGTCATCGGGCAGCTCGGCGGAGCGCTGACGCAGGCGTTCCTGCAGGCGATCGCCTACCTCGCGGTCGGCCTCCTCCTCGGCGTCCACTTCGCGAGCGGGCCCGCCGGCATCTTCGTATTCCTGGTGCTCGCGCTCACGATCGCGGCCGCGTGGGGCATGACCGGCATCTGGATAGCGCTGCGCACGGGCTCGGGCGAAGCGGTGCAGTCGCAGTTCCCGCTCCTCTTCTTCTTCATGATCATCTCGTCGATGAACCTGCCCCGGAACCTGATCGAGGTCGACTGGTTCAGGGATGCGGCGACGTTCAACCCCGTGTCGTACATGATCGAAGCCCTGCGTAGCCTCGTGATCGAGGGCTGGAACGTGCAGGCGCTCGCGCTCGGCTTCACGGTGTCGATCGGCGCCGTCGCCGTCGCCATGGGCCTTGCGAACATCGCGTTGCGGAAGCGGATGACGCGCACGTGAGCCGCGGCTCGGTGCGCTCGGTGATGCTCGCGCTCGCGTGGCGCCAGCTGACGATCCTCCGCAAGAACCCGTCGCTCTTCCTGCCGCCGATGCTCTTCCCGCTGATCAACTTCGCGGCGTTCGCAGGCGGCCTGTCGCGGCTACGCCACGTGCCGGGCTTCGAGTTCAAGGGCGGCTACACGTCGTTTCAGTTCGTCTTCGTGCTGCTGCAGTCGGCCGCGTTCGGGGGAGTTTTCACGGGGTTCGGGATCGCACGCGACTTCGAGCGAGGCTTCGCGCGCCGGCTGATGATCGCGTCGAAGCGCCGGAGCGGGATCGTGTGGGGCTACGCGCTCGCGTCGCTGATGCGCTGGACGCTCGTCGCGATCATGCTCACCGGCGTCGCGCTCGTCGCGCAGATGCAGGTCGGCGGGAACGGCGTCGACCTCTTCGGGCTCTACGTCCTCGCGCTCATCGTCAACGTCGCCGGCCTCTTGTGGGCGTGCGGGATCGCGATGCGCTTCCGCTCGGTGCAGGCGGGGCCGCTGATGCAGACGCCGATCTTCATCCTGCTGTTCCTGTCGCCGGTCTACGTCCCACTCGTCCTGCTCGAAGGCTGGATCCACGCGGTGGCGAAGCTGAACCCGCTCACCTACATCCTCACGTCGGGCCGCGGCTTCATCTCGGGTGACCCGACCGACGTCGCGCTCGCGTTCACCATTGCGTTCGCGCTACTCGGCTGCCTCGGGCTCTGGGGCCTCCGCGGGCTGAAGCGCGCCGAGCAAGTCGTCTAGAGAAGCGCGGTCGTCAACTCAGTACGAGGGGTCGGTGAAGCGGGCGGCCGAGACGACATCTGAAGCGTGCGGCACGTCGTCTGCGTCTTGCTCGGCCACCTGTTCGTGGACTCGACGACGGTCCTCGGCTTCTCGATGCGCCGCTGCACACGGTGCGGGAAGACGGAGCCGAGCAGCTAAGCCAGCTCGCGCTCGAGCACGGACGCGGTCGCGCGGAGCGCGATTCGCGTCTCGTCGAGCGCCGGCTCGCGAGTCGTCAGACGCTGGAGCGCGAGGCCCGGCAGGAGCAGGACGCCGAGCTGCTTGATCTGGGCGAAGCGCCAGAGCTCCATCGTCGCGGCGAGCGCGACCGCAGTGACCGCTACCGGAGTCCAGACCTCGGGCGCCAGCGGCCAGAAGCGGTCGGCGAGCCACGTCATCGGCATCGCTAGCGCGGCGAAGTTCGTGCCGCAGCGCCGCGAGAACCGCTTGGGGTGCGCGCGGCCTTCCCAGGTGTCGATCAGATTCCGCTCCTCGACGGCGCCGATCGCGCGGTGCTCGGCGCCGTGCAGCCGGAGCGTCCGCCCGCGGAGCATCCACGCACCGAGGGCGATCGTCGCGGTCAGGCCGATCGGCGTCCGCCAGGCCTCGGGAAGGACGAAGAGCAGAAACGGCGCGATGAGGGCGGCGGCGAGCAGCGGGCGCTCACGCCGGCCGGCGACGCCCGAGCGGCGGAAAAGAGGTGCAAGTGAGAGCCCGAGCCGCGCCAGGCCGCGCGCGAGCGGGATCCGGTGCAGCCACTCCGGAAGCGACGGCATCGTCCCTTCGCGTAGCGACCCGTCGTTTCCGGCAAATGCCCAGAAGCGCTCGCTGACGATCACGACCCCGTTCGGCCGCGCCATCCCGCCGAGCCGAGGCAGCTCAACCGACGCGTCGGCGCGCGCGAGGATCGCCTCGAGACCCTGACCCACGCCTCCATTGTGCCCTCGAAAGAGGCCGCCCGGTAGGTGCCGGGCGGCCTATTTACGAGTCGTTTCGGTCCTAGCTGGTCGTTACCAGACGCCGCGCGAGAAAAATCCGAGCAGAGCCAGCACGACGATGATGATCAGGATGATCCAGAGAATGCTCAACAGGGCCTCCTTTGGATGACGGTAGTTCAACGACCGAGGCCGTCATCCGGTTACGCGGGGGCGGCGGTTCCGTTTCGGCGTATTCAGGTCGCCAGCAGCTCGCGGTGGCGGCCCAGCTCCCAGAGCAGCGTCTTGATGTCCTCCGGCGTGTTGTACGCGTGCGGCGAGACCCGCAGGTTCCCGTCGCGTGACGACGTGACGATTCCCTCGTCGCCGAGCTCGGCGACGAGACGTTCGGCGTCGGTGGACCTGATGCAGACGAGCGCGCCGCGCTCGCTCGGGTTCCTCGGCGTGGCAACGCCGCCACCGAGGTCGTCGACGCCCTCGATCAAAAGCTCGGTGAGCCGCCGGACGTGCTTCCGCGTCGCCGCGACCCCGATCTCCTGCATCAGCTCGATGCCCGCGATGCCGGCGTAGATCGAAGGCACCGGCGGCGTGCCCGACTGGAACCGCCGCGCGTCCGGCGCGGGCGAATAGTCGTGGATGTCCATCTCGAAGACGTTGCGATCGGCGAACCAGCCGGTCGCCGTCGGCCACGCCGACTCCCACAGCTCGCGGCGGCAATAGAGGAACGCGAGCCCCGCCGAGCCGAGGAGGTACTTGAGCACGCCGGCCGCGAGGAAGTCGACGCCGAGCGCCTTCACGTCGATCGGCAGCGAGCCGATCGCCTGGTACGAGTCGAGCAGCACCGGCACGCCGCGCTCGTGCGCGAGCGCGACGATCGGCTTCACATCGAGCATCGCGCCGTTGCGATAACAGACGTGCGTGATCGAGATGAGCTTGGTCTCGTCGTCGATCACGCGGCGGAAGTGACGCGGCGGGATCGTGCCGTCCTCGGTCTCGTGCACGTGGACGACGCGCGCGCCGCGCGACTCCTGCGCGTGCCAGATCTGGCCGATCGTCGGAAACTCCCAGTCGGTGAGGACGACCTTGTGGCGCGGCCCAGCGAAGCGCAGTCCGCTCGCGAGCGCCGCGACGCCCGCCGAGAGCGACGTCGTGACGGCGATCTCCTCGGGCGCGGCGTTGATCAGCTTCGCGAACGCGGTGCGTGCAGCCTCCGTCCGCTCGACCCAGTACTCCCACGGCGCGCCGTACTCGTCCCAGTCGCGGAGGTACTCCTCGTACGAGTCGCGCACGGCGTCGGAAAGCGCACCCTGCGAGCACGAGTTGACGTAGACGCGCTTCTCGAAGATCGGGAAGCGGTGACGGCAGCGCGACGGCAGGGTGTGCAGCTCAACGGCCAAGGTAAGCCTTCCTCAACTCCTCGTTCTGCAACAAATCCCCTGCCTTCCCCTCGAGCACGACGCGTCCCGTCGACAAAACGTACCCCCGGTCGGCGATCGACAGCGACACGTTCGCGTTCTGCTCGACGACGAGCACCGCGACTCCCGCCTCGTGCACGCTCTTGATGATCTCGAAGCTTCGCTCGACGAGGATCGGCGCAAGTCCCATCGAGGGCTCGTCCATCAGCAGCAGCTTCGGGCGCGCCATCAGCGCGCGGCCCATCGCGACCATCTGCTGCTCGCCGCCGGAGAGCGTTCCGGCGAGCTGCGAGCGGCGCTCGTAGAGCAGCGGGAAGAGCGAGTAGACGCGCTCGTAGTCGTCCTTGCTGCCGCCGTTGTACAGGTACGCGCCCATCTCGAGGTTCTCGCGAACGGACATCGGCGCGAAGAGGCGCCGGTTCTCCGGGACGATCGCCATCCCGCGCCGGATGCGGTGGCTCGTCGAGCGGGTGGTCACCTCCTCGCCGTCGAAGCGCACGGCACCGGCTCGCGGCTGGACGATGCCGAGGATCGTCTTCAGCGTGGTCGACTTACCGGACGCATTCCCGCCGAGCAGGCAGACGAGCTCACCCGGCGAGACGTGGAGGTTCACGTTGTCGAGGATGTGGATCTCGCCGTAGTAGGTGTGGATGTCGTCCAGCTCGAGGAGGCGCGTCATGACGCCTTCAGCCCGAGATACGCCTCCACGACACGGTCGTTCGTGGCGACCTCGTCGAACGAGCCCGCGGCGATCTTGACGCCGTGGTCGAGCGCGATCACGCGGTCGGAGATGCCCTCGACGACGTGCATGTCGTGCTCGATGACGAGGATCGTGTAGCCGCCGCGCTCGCGCAGCTCGCTGATCAGCTCCGTGATCTCGTGCGTCTCGACCGGGTTCATCCCCGCCGCCGGCTCGTCGAGCAGCAGCAGCTTCGGCTCGGTCGCCATCGCCCGCGCGATCTCGAGGCGGCGACGATTCGCATACGACAGCGAGTAGGCGGGCTGGTTGCGTCGGTACCCCGCAAGTCGCTGCCCGAAGAAGTCGAGCTTCTCTCCCGCGACGCGCACGATCTCGCGCTCCTCGCGCCGCGAGCCGGGCGTGCGGAAGATCGACTGCAAGACGTTCGCGTGAGTGCGTCCGTACTGCGACGCCATCACGTTCTCGAGCACAGTCATGTTGAGGAAGAGGCGGAGCGTCTGGAACGTGCGCGCGATGCCGAGCTTCGTGATGCGGAACGGCGGCATGCCGACGATGCTCTTCCCTTCGAGCTCGATCTCGCCCGAGTCCGGCTCGTACAGCCCGCTGATGAGGTTGAAGAGCGTCGTCTTCCCGGCGCCGTTCGGCCCGATGACGCTGACGATCTCCCCGGGTGCGACCTCCATGTCGAGGCCGTCGATCACGGTGAGACCACCGAACGCTTTCGTCACGCCGCGTAGGGCAAGGAGCGGCTCGCTCATACGATCTCGACCCGAGACGTGCCGAGCAGCCCCTGCGGCCGCGCGTTCATGAGCACGATCAGCAGCGCCCCGAGGATGATCAGGCGCGTCGTCGACGGCTCGAAGTCGAGTCGGTTCTCCCACACGAACGCGGCGAGGTAGAGCGTCGGAACGAGGAAGAGCGCGCGCCACCAGCCGTGCAGCAACGTCAGGATCAGAACGCACGCGATCAGCGCGACGAACGCGTAGTTGCCGATCAGCGTCGCGTGGTGCTGCGGCCGGATCACCCAGTCCTGCATCGCGCGCCCGATGACGTCTCCTCCCGCAGCCTGTCCCTTCGTTCCCGCAGGCCACACGGCGGCGATGAGCGCGTGGAACGCAAAGCCGAACGCGACGACGCCGCCCAGGATCGCCGCGAGCTTCTTCCACGGCCGCACCTTCGCGATGAGCGAGATCAGGATCACCGAGTAGAAGAGCCACCGCGCCTGGTTCGGGTCGCGCAGCACCTCGAGCGAGATGTTGATCGTCAGCGCGCCGAGAATCACGCCGCTCAGGCTGCCCGCGCCGCCGAGAATCACCATCGCATAGACGGTGATCAGCAGCGGCGTGTCGTAGCTGTCGGGGAACACCGCGCCGTCGACCGCCGCGCTGATCGCGCCGGTGACGCCCGCGATGCTGGCGCCGAACGCGAACGCGAGCAGCTTCAGCCGGTTGACGGGAATGCTCATCGTCTCGGCAGCGAGGGGATCTTCGCGCAGCGCCTTCCATGCGCGTCCGGTGCGCGACTCGGCAGTGAAGTGGAGCGCGATCACCACGATCGCGAGCGTGATCAGAGAGACATAGAAGTACGCCTGGATCGACACGACTTTCTGCCCGAAGAAGTCGAGCGGGTCGAGGTCCGCGATCCCGTTCGGGCCGCTCGTCAGGTCGACGGCGCGGCTGTGCCCGAACAGCGTGAGCCGGTTGCCGTTGGTCACGAACGTCACGAAGGCCAGTCCGAAGAACAGGGTGACGATCGCCAGGTAGTCGCCGAGCAACCGGCGGGATGGAAGCCCGAGGAGCAAGCCCACCAGCGCCGCGGCGAGCAGGATGACGGGCAGCGCCGCCTCCGCCGGCCAGTGGATCCCGAACTTGTCCGACGCGATCAGCGCGTACATGTAGGCGCCGAAGCCGTAGAACGCGATGTAGCCGAGGTCGAGCAGCCCGGAGAAGCCGACGACGACGTTGAGGCCGAGCGCGAGCAGCGAGAAGATGAGCGTGTCGACGCCGACGCGGATGACGTACTCGTTGCTCGACAGAAGCGGAACGAGCGCGGCGACGAAGAGGAAGGCGCCGAAGCGCGCGCTCGGCGGGATGCGCTCGAACGCCTGCCGGATCCGTCCGCCCTCGCGCCGCTCGTCGGCTTCCGCGACCCAGCTGTCGACTCCGATGCGTGTGGGCGCCTGCTGCGTCATACCTTCTTGATGTCCGCCTTCCCGAGCAGGCCGGTGGGCCGGACGATCAGCACCGCAATGAGGATCCCGAAGACGATCAGGTCGTAGAACGTCGACGACAGGTAGCCGGTGGCGAAGGCCTCGGCAAGGCCGATCACCATTCCGCCGAGCATCGCGCCGGGGATGCTGCCGATGCCGCCGACGACCGCGGCAGTGAAGCCCTTCAGCCCTGCCGCGAAGCCCATGAAGTGGTACACGCGCTGGAAGACGAGCCCGACCATCACGCCGGCCGCGCCGGCGAGCGCCGAGCCGATGAAGAAGGCGATTACGATCACCCGGTCAACGTCGATCCCCATCATCGCGGCGGCCTCGCGGTCGTATGCGGTCGCCCGCATCGCCTTCCCCACGCGCGTGTACGACACGAAGACGGTGAGCGCCGCCATCAGGGAGACGGTCGTGACGATCACGATGATCCGGATAAGCGAGATGTTCAGCGCGCCCCAGTGGATGCCCTTGACGAAGAGCGCGCCGTTGTCGAGATCGAACGTGCCGTACGAGCGGAAGTCTGCGGTGAAGAGCAGCAGCGCCGAGTTCTGGAGGAAGAACGAGACGCCGAGTGCTGTGATCAGCGGCGCGATTCGCGGCGCGTTCCGAAGCGGCCGGTACGCGAAGCGCTCGATGACGACGCCGAGCACGCCGGCGCCGAGCATCGCCGCGAGGAACATGAACGGCAGCAGCAGATAGATCGGGAACATCGGGCTCACGGCGCCGCCGCACACGACGAGAACGCCGTAGCCGACGAACGCGCCGATCATGAACACCTCGCCGTGCGCGAAGTTCAGGAGCTTCAGGATTCCGTAGACCATCGAGTAGCCGATGGCGATGAGCGCGTAGACGCTACCGAGCGTCAGCCCGTTGACCAGTTCCTGAACGAAGAAGTCCCAGGTCCACATCGCAGAGAGTTGCGGCCCGCCGGAGCGGGCCGCACTCAACTATGTCCTAGCCGACGAGCTTGTGCTTGCCGTCCGGCTGGATCTGCGAGACGTAGAACTTCGCGGCCGGCACGTCGCCGTGCTTGTCGAAGGTGACCGGGATCCCGAGGATCGAATGCGGGATCTTGACGGCGCGAATGTTCTTCAACAGCTCGGCACGCGTTGCCTTGCCGTCTTTGCACGCAGCCTTGTACGCAATCGCGGCGACCTGCGCCGCCGTGTACGCCGGCGGGCCGAACGTGCTCCACTTCGTGCCGTACTTCTTGTTGTAGCCGGAGATGACTTTCGCCGTGCCCGGCAGGCCGTGGATGTCGCGCGCGAACGACGAGACGTACGCACCCGAGCTCGTGAAGTCGCCCGAGTCGAGACCGTCCGAGCCGAAGACCTTCGCGCCCTTGCCCTGCTCCTTCATCTGCTCCGCGAACAGCTGGCCGTTCGCGGCCACCTGCCACGGGAGGAAGACGACGGTCGCATCGTCGGGCACCTTCGTCACGAGCGACGAGAAGTCCGTGACCTTCTGGTTGACCGACTCACGCTGAACGCTGACCTTGTTCGCTTTGAGAACCGCGGTCGCCGCGGCAGCGAGGCCGGTCGAGTACGCCTCCTGGTCGTCGATGATGACGACCTTCTTCGCGTGCAGCTTGTTGACCATAAAGAGGGCGTCCGACCGGCCCTGCGCCGCATCGCTTCCCACGACGCGCGAGAACGTCGGGTACTTGCCCTGAGTCAACGTGATGTTCGTGGCCGACGAGGTGATGTACGCGAGGCTCTTCCGCTTGAAGAGCGGCCCCACCGCGATGACCTCCTGCGAGCCCGCCGGCCCGACCGTGACCAGCAATGACTTGTTCGCCGCGAACTTCGTGCCGACGGTAAGCGCGAGCTTCGGGTTGAGCTGGGTGTCGCCCTGCAGGATCTTGAAATGCGTGCCGTTCGCCGCGTTGAAGCTGTCGACGGCGTACTGCGCCCACGTCCCCTGCTCGTGGCCGAGGAACGCGACAGGACCGGTGAGCGGCCCCATGAACCCGATCTGGCCCGACGTGCACGCTGCCACGCGGGACGCGGCAACCGCCGGCGACGACGAGCCTTTTGTGACCGCCGACGCCGCCGCAGCGGTGATCCCCGCGACGATCAGCGCAAGCACGAGCGCTTTCTTCATGTACCTCGTCCTCCTTCATTGTCGTTCTTGCCCTCACTCGCCCTCGATGCCGGATCGCCCGACGGGTGAAAGACCCCGAGGACCTTCATTTCCGCACTCCCGCTGTTTTCGAGGCAGTGCCTCGTATACGGCGGTAGATGGAGGCAGGTTCCCGGTCCGAGCGGAACCTCTTCCCCGGCGATGTGGTACGCGCCGGTTCCCTCCAGGATGTAGACGACTTCGTCGTAGGTATGGCTGTGCTCCGGCGCTTTCCCGGGCGGGATCACGCCGACGAACTGGGTGACGTCGAGGCAGCCGGCGTCCTGGTTGATCAGGTACCGGAACTCGCGGTTCGGCGAGGCCGGCAACGACGGCTGGTCTGCGTGGCGGACCGTCACACGCCTCGGCTCGCCGACGCCGAGCTCGCTCGCGGGCGCCGTGACCGACGCGACGACAAGCTCCTCGTCGGTCGCGATCCGGTACGTCTCGCCCGGAGCGACGAACGCCGCGGTCCACGGCTCGAGCACGTGCTCCTGCCCGTCGAGCTCGAGCGTCCCCTTCCCCGAGACGACGAACAGCACCTCCTGCCTGTCGCCGGCACGCCGTTCGAGCGACCGCCCCGGCGAGAAGCGGATCACGTGCTGCTCGAGCCGCTCGCAGCCGTGAGAGGCGTCGATCGTGGTCCGGACCTCGGCAGTGTCGCCGGGCGCACGCACGCTCGGAACGTCCTGCTCCGCGACAACGAAGCCCTCTGCGACCCGCATGCGGCCATTCTCGCGACAGTCGCGCCCGGCGTCAACGCGCGGCTAGGGTCGGTGCGTGATCCGGCCGGCCACGGCTACGGACATCGAGGCGGTGCGCACGCTGTTCCGCGAGTACGGCGACGGCCTGGGCATCGACCTGTCGTTCCAGGATTTCGATGCGGAGCTCGCGAGCCCGCTGGGCTTCTACGAGCTCGTGCTCGTCGCGGCGGGCGGGTGCGTCGCGCTCCGGCGCGTCGACGGCGCGACGTGCGAGATGAAGCGTCTCTACGTCCGGCCGGCGGCGCGCGGCACCGGTCTCGGCCGCGCGCTCGCGGGCGCCGTGATCGCGCACGCCCGAGCGCGCGGCTACGAGCGCATGCTCCTCGACACGCTGCCGTCGATGGCGGAGGCGCGTTCGCTGTACGCGTCGCTCGGCTTTCGCGAGACTGACGCCTACCGCTACAACCCCGTCGAGGGCACGACCTACCTCGAGCTCGAGCTCTAACGGACGTCGAGCAGCGGCCAGCGGTCGTCGACCTCGATGCACGCCTGGGCGTAGAGCGCTACGCCGAGGTCGCCTGCAAGGAGCCCGGGCAGCTCACTCGTGCGCTGCTCGATGGCGTGCATCGCGAATCGCCGCGCTCGCTCGAGCCACTTGCGGTCGCGCGTTCGCTTGTGGAGCTTGAGGAAGGCCCAGCCGTTCCCGGCCGTCCCGTGACAGAGGCCACCGCCCTTCCGGAGGGGGCCCGCCTCCCACGTCAGCTCGCCCGCGGCGAGGAGCAGCGCGTCGAGCTCCCGGTGCGCGGGTGCTCCCGCGAGCGCGCACACGATTCCGGGCGCGCCGTGGCACCACTGCACTCTGAGCTTGGAAGTCGGGTCGCCTGGCTCGGGGGGCCAGTTGACGAGCTTCCGCTGGCGCAACGCCGTCCGCTCGAACGTCTCGACCGCGCGGTGCACGAGCTCGGTCTGGTGCTCGCGGCTCTGGAGCGGCGCAGCCTTCAGGAGCGCGAAGACGTTGCCGGCGACGCCGTGCGCCATGCCGATCGTCTGTCCGACTCGGCCGTTGATGTTTCGCTGCGTCCAGATGCACGCGCGCAGCTCCGAGTCGAACGACCACGTCGACCACAGACGCTGGATCGCGTCACGCGCGACGTCGTCGAGCCCGAGGAGCCGCGCGCCCACGAGCGCACCACCCGCGCCGTAGAGCAGCTCGATCCACTCGTTCGCAATGCACGCGCCGGCGGCGACGCGAAAGCGCGCGACGTCGCCTGTCACGATTGCGATCCCGAGCTCGCCGTCGGCGTAGCCTGGCCCGTCGCCGGCGCCGATCGGCCAGTCGACGTCCCGGCCGAGCGCACGTAGCGCGTAGTGCGCGCCCGCGTTTCCCGCGTAGATGCCTTCCTCCTCGAGCGGCCCTGCGGCGATCGCGTCGTCGACGATGTCCGCGATCGCGTAGCGCACGAGCCGCTCGTCCCACGCGCGACCTGCGAGCGCTTCGTGCTCCGCCTTGCGGTAGATCACGGCAGCGGTTCGATCGCGTCGCCGACGCGAACACGGCCGGGCGCCTCGACCTCGCCGAAGACGCCGAAGTCGATGTCCTTGTCGCGCATGCCGCGGTATCGCTTGATCTCGCGCAGCGTGTCCAGGTCGGGAACTCCAGAGTCGGGATTCTGGGTCGTAATCGCGCAGCGGCCGACCTGCTCGTGGAGGCGCACGACGGCCGTGCCGACGCGGACGCGCCCACCGAGCCACGAGTCCTCCTCGTGCGGCTCGCAACCCGCGATGCCGATCAGCATGCGGAAGCGCCGCGCGTCGACCCCATCGACGTGAGCCTGGCGCGCGAGCTCGTCGAGCGATGCGTCGGAGAGCATCGTGACCGTCCCGAGATCGCGATCGACGCCGGCGCCGGGCTCGTCGCAGCGGACGAGCCGGAGCGGCCGACCGACGAAGCGGGAGATCGCATCCGACCACTCGCCGTCGACGACGCGCCCGCGGACGGGTCGGCCGTAGAAGTCCGTGACCACGGTCTCGCCCAACTGCGGCACGCCGTCAACCACCGTGCCGTCCGGGAACCGCAGCGTGAGCCTGCCGCTCGTCTCGTCGTAGGAAGGCTGGATGCGAACGAGCGTCCCGTCGCGGATCTGCCCGTAGCGCCGCCCGTCCTCGTCGACGACGAAGAAGCGCCGGTTGGCCGCGACGCCGAAGGGCTCGAGGGAGATCTCGTCCGGATGCACGAGCGCCATTCCCTTCACCGGCGCCACGGAAAGCCGCGAGACGGTCTTCACACGGTCGCCTCGAGCCGGGCGCCGTGACCGTCGGGGGCATCGGTGTCGAGCTCGAAGACGAAGAAGTCACGGCGCATGACATGCACCGCCACGTTGTACACGGGCACGGGCCCGACGGAGCCGGCGAAGGTGCCCTCGTGCGCGTGACCGTGCAGCACGAGGTCGGGTCGGTGCTTCTGGATCGGCCCGTCGAGCCGGTTCGTGCCGAGATACGTCCAGATCGACTCGGGTTCGCCGACGAGGGTGCTCATCGTGGGCGAGTAGTGGAGGAGCACGACGCGCAGCGGGCACTCGGCGATCTCGGCCAGCGCACGATCGAGTGCGGCGACGTCCTTACCCGTCTCGGCGTAGACCTGGCGCAGGAGCGGCTCGCCGAAGTCGGGCAGCGTACTCCCTGGGAAGCCGCCGACGAAGCCCTTCGTGCCGGCGATGCCGACCGTCGTGTCCGCGACTGTCACCCGCGCCCACGAACGCTCGAGCACGACGACACCCGCGGCCTCGAGCATCGCCGTGATCTCGTCAACGCAGTTCGCGTGATAGTCGTGGTTGCCGAGTACCGAGTACACCGGCACGTCGACCTCGGCGGCGGCAGACGCGACGACCTCCATCTCGGCGGGCTCGCCGTGCGCGGTCAGGTCGCCGGCGAGGAGGACGACGTCGGCGGCGTCCGCGACGTGGCCGAACGCGTCTTCGATACGCGACCGGGTCCGCTGGTCCGCATGCAGGTCGCCGGCCGCCGCAATGCGGATGCAGGTCATCGCTCCACCATTACCGCGGATTGGTAGCAGCCAACCCCGGGTACGGCCCTTCGACGTGGGCGTCGACTTCGACTTCGAGGTCATCCTCAACACGCTGAAGAAGGCGGCCGGCGCGTTGCGCGACGCCGACGTTCGGTTTGCGCTCGGCGGCGGGCTCGCCGTGTGGGCGCGCGGCGGTGCGAAGACGGAGCACGACGTCGACTTCTTCGTCAAGCCGGAGGACGCGGAGCGTGCGCAGGAGGCGCTCGTCGCGGCAGGGCTCACGCCGGAGACGCCGCCCGAAGGCTGGCTGCTCAAGGCGTGGGACGGTGATGTCCTGGTCGACCTGATCTACGAGCCGCGCGGCGGGCCGATCACCGACGAGTGGTTCGAGCGCTCGGACGAGATGGACGTGTATGCGGTGACGATGCTCGTCGCGTCGCTCGACGACGTGCTCGCGACGAAGCTGCTCGCGCTGAACGAGCAGAACCTCGACTACTCGAGCGTGCTCGAGATCGCGCGCGCGGTCCGCGAGCAGATCGACTGGGACGAAGTGCGCCGGCGCTGCGAGGGGTCGCCGTACGCCACGGCATTCCTGGTGCTCGTCGAGGAGCTCGGCGTGGCGCCTGCGGCCGCGCGGCGCTAGCCGAAGAAGAAGAACTGCTGCCAGGCCGCCCACCACGTGTCGGCGGTGGAGCGGATCCTGCGCGCGTCGACGACCTCGACGCCGTGAACGCGTCGCAGCGTGTCGACCGCCGACGTGATCTTGTACTCCACTTCGATCGTGCACGGGCTGCCGGGGTCGTACGGCGCGACGGCCGTCAGGTCCTGTAGCGCGCGCTTCGCGCCGTCCTCGATCAGCTCGCGCGCGCGAAGCGGGGCAATCTGACGCGCCGAGTAGCGGCCGATGCCCTCTTTGACAGCCACGGTCGTCAGCCCTGACCCCAGCAGGCTCTCCCCTTCCTCGCACGTCGCTCGGTCGCCGGTCACGAGCAGCACCGGCACGCCCCACGTACCGCAGAGTGCGGCGTTGATCCCGGTCTCGCCGACGAGGGTGCCGTTGAACCACAGGTTCTGCCACTCCTGCCCCGAGACGGTGTGGTTGAGGACGCCGGTCGGCGCACCGTTCATCGCGTGCATGCCGACGAAGAGGGCCGCGTCGCAGCCCGACTCGAGGAAGGCGGTGTATTCGGTCCACTCCTGCTGCACGACGAACTCGCAGTCGGGGTCGAGCAGCTCGGGCACGAGCGAGTTGAACGACCAGCCACCGCCGGCACCGTGGCAGTCCATGACCACGATCTCGGTCGCCCCTGCCGCTTTCGCGCCGCGAACGGCGGCGTTGATCTCCTCGGTGTAGAGACGCCGACCTTCCTCGTACATCGGGTCGCCGCCGCTCGTCTGCTGCCACTTGACGATTCCGGCGACGCCTTCCATGTCGCTGATGACGTGAACCTTCACAGCGGTAGCCTCTCAAACCGTGGACACCGGGCTCGCAGGCAAGCGCGTCCTCGTGACCGGTGCGTCGGGCGGAATCGGCGCCGCGTGCGCGCGCGAGTTCGCAGCCGAGGGCGCCTCAGTCGTCGTGCACTACCGGAGGGGACGCGATCGTGCAGAAGCGGTCGCGGCGCAGATCGGAGGCGAACTCTTCGGCGCAGACTTGACGGTCGAGGCGGAGGTCGACGCGTTGTTCGCCGCCGCCGGTCCGCTCGACGTCTGCGCGGCGGTCGTCGGCGAGTGGCCGCGCGGCGACGTTCCCGTGTGGGAACTGCCGCTCGAGCGCTGGGAGGCGACGCTGCGCGCGAACCTCACCTCCGCATTTCTGACGGCGCGCGGCTTTCTCCGCTCCGTCGCCGAACGGGGTCACGGCTCGCTCGTCTTCGTCGGCTCGACCGCCGGCAGCTTCGGCGAGGCCGGGCACGCCGACTACGCGGCGGCGAAGGCGGCGCTCGTCGGGCTGATGCTCAGCGTCAAGAACGAGGTCGTGCGCGTGGCGCCGCTCGCGCGCGTGAACGCCGTGTTCCCGGGCTGGACGGAGTCGCCGATGACCCGCGGCGTCATCGACCCGGAGCAGGTTCGACGCGCCTCGCGAACGATGGCCCTGCGCAAGGTCGCGCAGCCCGAGGACGTCGCGCGCCAGATCGTCGTGCTTGCTTCGGATCAGCTTTCCGGGCACGTGACGGGCGAGATCGTCACGGTCGCGGGCGGCATGGAAGGCCGCACCGTTCACGACTCCTGAAAATAGAGCCGGCGGCGACCTCGGCACGGCCGCCGCCGACGAGACCCGATCCGCAGAGCTAATGCCGTTAGTCCCCGGACGCGGAACTCATGCTGAGTATCGGCAGACCCGGGTCGCGACTTGAGCTTGATTACGCTCATGCGATGAATCGATTCGAGGAGCGGCTGCGTGACGGCCCGCCGATCGTCGCGGACGGCGGCATGGGCGCGCTCATCTCGGCCGCCGTGCCCCGGCTGCGCTCTCCGGAGGAGGCGAACGTGCGCGCACCGGACAGCGTCGTCTCGGTTCACGTCGGCTACATCCGTGCCGGCGCGGAGCTCATCGAGACCAATACGTTCGGCGCGAACCGGCCGAAGCTCGCGGCGACCTTCCTCGAGGACGAGTTCGAGCGGATCAACTCCGCCGGCGTGCGCCTTGCGCGAGAGGCGCGCGAGATGACCGGAGCCGACGTCTTCATCGCGGGCTCGATCGGGCCGCTCGGCGACGTCGAGCTGCGACCGGAGTCGCGTGCGGAGCTCTTCTCGGAGCAGGCGTCGATCCTGGAAGGCCGCGGCGCGGACGTCTTCATGGTCGAGACCTTCTACGACCTGGACGAGCTCGAGGAGGCGATCGCGGCGGTGCGGAGCGTCTCGAGCCTCCCGATCGTCGCGCTGATGACGTTCGACGAGGAGGCACAGACCCTCGGCGGCGTGTCCGCGAGACAGGCCGGAACGCGGCTCGCGGGGCTCGGCGTCGCGGCTGCGGGCGCGAACCACGGCGCAGGCCCGGCGAGCGCGCTGGCGGCGCTGCAGGAGATGCAGCACAACGGACTCGTCCTCGCCGCGCTGCCGAATGTCGGCCTCGCCAGCCTCTCCGGGCCTCGCGTCGTCTATCCGCACGCGACGCCGGAGTACTTCGCCGAGTTCGCAGCCCAGGCGCGCGGGCTGGGTGCCGGCGTCATCGGCGGCTGTTGCGGCACGACCCCGGCGGAGATCGCGGCCATTCGCGGAGCGGTGGACGCGAACCTGCCGCCGTCGCGCCCGCTGACGATCGACGAGCGGCGGCTGAAGATCGTGCACGACGCGGAGCGCAGCGAGACGGAGTTGCAGCGTCTGCTGAGCACGAACGAGTTCGTCGTCTCGATCCAGCTCGACCCACCGCTCGGCGGCGACAACCACGCGCTGCTCGAGGCCGCACGCACGATCAGGGACTCCGGCTATGCGCACGTCGTCGACGTCAACGACAACCCGCGCGCCCGTGCGCGCATGAGCGGCCTGATGGCGTCCGTCGCGATCGAGCGGTTTGCCGGCATCGAGACCATCCCGCATCTGACACCGCGCGACTCGACGATCACGGGCCTCGAGTCGCAGCTCCTCGGCGCGCACGCGGAAGGCGTCCGCAACATCCTCGCCGTGACGGGCGATCCGCCGGAGGAGGCCGATTACCCCGGCGCGCGCGGCGTGTACGAGGTCGACGCGATCGGCCTGACCGAGCTGCTCGCGCACCTGAACGAGGGCGAGGACTTCCGCGGCCGCGCGATCGACGCGCCGACGCACTTCTACATCGGCGTCGCCGTCAACCCGACGGCGGACGACCTCGACGTCGAGCTCGCCCGCTTCGCGCGCAAGGTCGAGGCCGGTGCACAGTTTGCGATGACGCAGGTGCTGTTCGACATCGCGTATCTCGACGCGTTCCTCGAACGGCTCGGCGGCGAGTCGCCGATCCCGCTGCTCGTCGGTGTCTGGGCGCTGCCGAGCCTGCAGCTCGCGCGGCGCATCCACAACGAGGTGCCGGGCATCGTGGTGCCGGATCACGTGCAGGCGGCGCTGCGCGATGCGGGCACGGACGCCGCGCGTGTCGGCGCGGAGGTCGCGCAGAACCTGATCGAAGCGGCGCGCACGCGCGCCCGCGGCGTCTACGCCGTCGCCCCGTTCCGGTCGCCCGAGCGCGCGCTGGAACTGTTTCGTTAGTCAGGTCGCGCACGCGCCGGTCGAGACGCTGTGCGAAAGATCGCCGCGCAGGAGCTTGCGCAGCACGTCGATGGGGATCCCGAAGCCGCCCTTGCTGCCGAGCCTCGCGGCGAAGACCGTCGTCGCGACGTTGCCCGACGTGTCCACGGTTGGCCCGCCCGAGTCGCCGTGCCGCACATCCCCTCGCACGGCCGTGATCGTTCGTGCGACGGGCCCGTGGCCGTAGGCGTCCTCACTGAGCACGACGCTCGTAGCGCCCAGCCGGCCGGCGACGACGGTGAGCGGACCGTTCTCCGGATAGCCGAGAATCGCCACGGGTTGCCCGGGCTTGGGCTTGCGAAGCGGCAGCGGCCGCAGGCGCAGACCGGGCACGCGAAGCAGCGCGAGGTCGTTCTTGCGGTCGAACGCGACGACGGTCACGGGCGTGCGCGGCAGGCGCGACGAGGTGACCACGGTGTCCTCCTGCCCGGCGACGACGTGCGCCGCGGTGACGACGAGCGACGGCTCGACGACCCAGCCGCTGCCGGCGATGCGCAAGCCGCACGCCGTCCCGAGCACGCGCACGACGCTCGGCGCAGCGCTCCGCACACCGGGCGATTCGAGCAGAGTCGGGTCCGGCGGGTCGACCGGCGCCAGCGGTCCCCCGATGCTCGGGAACGGGTCGACGCGCGCGAGGATCTTCATCACGCTGGACGGCGGCAGCGCCGAGTAGAGCCGTTGCAGAACGAGCGACTGCTGCGCGGCCCGCCGCAGATCCTTCTGACCCGGAATGAGCAATGCGGACGCGCCGACGACCCACACGAGCGCAAGCCCCGCAGCAGCGCCGAGCACGAACCCACCTGCGGAATCGAGCGCGCGAAGCGGCGGCAACGGGAGTGCTCCGCGCGCCATCCCCCCGAGAAAAGCGCCCGCAGTCTCGAACAACACCGCTCCGAACGCAGCGCCGGCGAGGCCGGCGAGCGGCGTGTAAGGAGAGTTCGAGCCGCCGGTGAGCAACTGCGGCGCGAGTCGGGCGCCGACGATCGCGCCGACGACAATCCCGGTGACGGAGAGGGCGCTCGCGATGAGCCCCTTCTTCAGACCGAGCAGTGCAGTGAGGGTGACGAAGGCGAGCGCGAGCCAGTCGACCTTGGTCACGGATCCAGGCTACCGGCCGCCTCGGAGCGCCCCGGGTACAATGGCCGCCGCCCGCGGGGGCGTAGTTCAGTTGGTTAGAACGCCGGCCTGTCACGCCGGAGGTCGCGGGTTCGAGTCCCGTCGCTCCCGTAAAATACCTGCAAACTGACGTATTGTGTTGCCTGCCTTGGCGCAGACGACCGCCGGCCTCCAGTGATCCCGCGCACATCCCGCACGCTAATAGCCGACGGCAGCCGGTTCTTCCTGGCAATTCCCGCAGCGCGGATGACCGGCCGGCACGACCGGCAGTCGAGAGTTGATGTCGGAGAAGACAACGCGACGGTGTCGGGCTCCATGGCTTTCACGGAGTGCGTGTCGCCGCGAGCACCGCGCGCGTAGCGGGTGGCCTGCACGGTGCTGGGTTGTCCTGCCGGCAGCTCGGCGGCGAAGGCGGTCGTGCCGGGCAGGGTGTTGTTCTGCCAGGAGATCGCGCTGCCGGCCAGCTGCGGCATCGGGTGGTAGGGCAGGCCGGAGACGCGTGCGAACACCTTCTCGATCCGCCGGTTGCCGCCGGAGGCCCAGACCATGTCGAGGTGCTGGTGAAACCAGACAGTGAGGTGGGGATGAAGGCGCAGGATCAGCATGTGTGC
Organism: Gaiellaceae bacterium; assembly: GCA_045806365.1. Taxonomy (GTDB): domain Bacteria; phylum Actinomycetota; class Thermoleophilia; order Gaiellales; family Gaiellaceae; genus 3-1-20CM-4-69-9. The sequence goes on along the minus strand of JBJMJL010000016.1, from coordinate 304 downwards.
GATCCGCGCTTCGCGTTCTGAGAGCGGCCGCGGCCCCGACTCGTAGACGCCGCCCAGCGGCCGCCAGCGCCAGGGAGAGTTGCGGTTCAGATCGACCCCGTGCGCGTTCTGGCGTGTGCTGGCGGCGACCCCGTCCGGGTTGAGGTCAGGGACAATCCAGAGGTCGAGGTCGCGGGGGGAGAGTCGTTCGAGCGCGTTGGCGATCGCGATCCCGGCCGTCTCGTTGCCGTGGATGCAGCCGACGACCAGCACGCGGGTGCCGGATGGGTTGCCGACCTCGACCGCCTCGATCGGTCGACCCTGC
>JBJMJL010000015.1:0-14717 GCA_045806365.1 Gaiellaceae bacterium | reverse complement strand
GCGCAGCGCGAGCATCGTGTCGCCGAGATCCATCGCCGCGGCGTAGACGGCCATGTTCGTCGCGGCGCCGGCGTTCGGCTGCACGTTGGCGTGCTCGGCGCCGAAGAGCTCCTTGGCGCGATCGATGGCGAGCTGCTCGATCTCGTCGACGACCTCGCAGCCGCCGTAGTAGCGCTTGCCCGGAGTCCCCTCGGCGTACTTGTTCGTCGGCGTGCTGCCGACGGCCTCGAGCACGCTCGGCCAGGTGAAGTTCTCGGAGGCGATCAGCTCGATCTGGCCGCGCTGCCGTTCGAGCTCGCGACCGAGGAGCTCTGCGATCTCCGGGTCGATCTGCTCGAGGCCGGCAGTGGTCAGCTGCTCGAAGGTCTGGGACGCGACCGCCATCAGCTGGATCGTACTGAGGCTTGCAGTCGGCGGAGGATCTCGGCGGCCGGGACGGCGCCTTCCCGGAGGATGCGCGGCTCCGAGCCTGTTATGTCCACGACGGTGGACGGCGTGCCGGGCAGCTCGCCGCCGTCGACCTCCACCGCGACGCCGGCGCGGATGTGTTGCGGAACGTCGTCGAGGCGGCGCGGATCGGGCTTCCCCGGGAGGTTCGCGCTCGTCGCGACGACTGCGCCGACGGCGTTGAGAGCCGCGCGCGTCGGGCCGGCCAGGTCGGGCACGCGCACGCCGAGCTTGTCCAGGCTCGTGCCGGTCAGCCATGGGAACCGGTGCCCGGGGTTCGCGACGACGAGGGTCAATGCGCCGGGCAAGAGCGCCTGCGCTTCGTCGGGGAGCTCGGGCAGCAGCTCCGCGAGCCGCTCCACGCTCGCGGCGACGAGTGCCGTCGGCTGCGTCGGTGCGCGTCGCTTGAGCTCGTAGAGACGCAGCGTCGAATCTTCGTGGTGCGGCTCGCACGCCAGGCCGTAGACCGTGTCGAACGGCAGGAGAACGGGTTGTCCCGCTCGGAGCGCGTGCTCTGGCGTCATGTGCGGCGTCCCTCGACGACGCGCGGCAACCCGGCGAGGTCCGGCGTGATCTTCACGTCGCTGTACCCGAGCGCCCTGAGCGTCGCGGCCACGTCCTCTGCCCGGCACTCGTGGCTCTCGACGACGAGCCGGCGCGTCTTCGCGACGCGCGCGAGCTCGGCGTGCAGCCCGACCCCGACCAGGGCTTCGCGCGGCTCCCACTCGCGGATCTCGGGCTGCAACGAGTCCCACTCCTCCGGCGTCACGTACGGCGGGTTCGAGACGACGAGGTCCCAGCCCTCGGCCGCGACGTCGAAGCCGCCTGCTCGGATGTTCACGTCGAGGCCGAGGCGAGCGGCGTTTTCGCGCGCGAGCGCGATTGCGTCGGCGGACGTGTCGATCGCGGTCACGAGCGCGTCGGGATGCTCGTCCTTGACGGCGAGGGCGATCGCGCCGCTACCGGTGCCGACGTCGAGCACGCGCGGCTCGCGCTCGCCGCGCAGCAGTGCGAGGCAGCGCTCGACGACGACCTCCGTCTCGGGCCGCGGCACGAGCGCACGCGCATCCGTCTTCAGCGTCAACCGCCTGAACCCCCACTCCCCCAGCACGTACGCCAGCGGCTCGCGCTTGCAGCGCCGTTCCAAGAGGACATGGACGATGTCTGGCACCTTACGGTCCGTTAACGAGTACAGGCCGCTTCGGGACGTGCCGAGAACGTCCGCGACCAACCACTCCGCGTCGACGCGCGGCGTCTCGACGCCGGCCGCCGCGAGCTGGCGCTCGGCGTAACGAACGGCCTCTCTCACCGTCACTCCCCGAGCGCGCGGCGGCGGTCTTCGGCGGTGAGGGCGTTGGTGAACTCGTCGAGCTCGCCCTGCAGCACGCGGTCGAGCTGGTGCGTCGTCAGCTTGATGCGGTGGTCGGTGATCCGGTTCTCGGGGAAGTTGTACGTGCGGATCTTCTCGGCGCGCTCGCCGGAGCCAATCTGCGAGCGCCTCGTCGCGTCGAGCTCCGCCTGCTGCTTCTCGCGCTCGAGCTCGTACAGCCGCGCGCGCAGCACGCGCAACGCCTTCTGCCGGTTCTGCAACTGGCTCTTCTCGTCCTGCATCGAGACGACGACTCCCGTCGGGAGATGCGTGATGCGGACGGCGGAGTCGGTCGTGTTGACGCTCTGCCCGCCCGGGCCGGTCGACCGGTACACGTCCACCTTCAGCTCGTTGGGGTCGATCTCGATCTCGACGTCCTCGGCCTCCGGCATCACGGCGACCGTCGCCGTCGACGTGTGGATGCGCCCCTGCGACTCCGTTTCGGGAACGCGCTGCACGCGATGCGTTCCGCCCTCCCATTTGAAGACGGAGTAGGCACCGTCACCCTTGATCGCGAAGATGATCTCCTTGAAGCCGCCGCCGTCGCTCGGGCTCGAGCTCAGCTGCTCGATGGTGAAGCCGCGCCGCTCGGCGTAGCGCGTCAATGCGCGGAAGAGGTCGCCCGCCCAGAGCGCGGCCTCGTCGCCGCCGACTCCCTGGCGGATCTCGAGGATGACGTCCTTGCTGTCGGCCGGATCGGTCGGCGCGAGCGCGACGCGCAGCTCCTCTGCGAGCGTGGTGCTGCGCTCCTCCAGCTCCGGCACGAGCTCGCGGAGCACGCCGTCGCCGCGCGCCGCCTCGAGGTCGTCGTGCACCTGCCGCCATTCCTGCGCGAGGCGGTACGGGCCCTCGAGCTCTTTCAGCCTCCGCCCGGCGGTCGCCGCTTCCCTGTGGTCGTTGTAGACGGCAGGGTCCGACATGCGCTCCTGCGCTTCCCGGTACGAGCGTTCGAGCTCGTCGATCAGCTGCTCGATGTTGCCGGCCATCGCCGGTTCAGGTTAGCCCTCTAGGCGGGCGGCGAGAGTGATGTCGTCGACGCCTGCCAGCGCCTTCGAGACCGGGCAGTTCTCCTTCGCCGTTTCAGCGGCCTTTTGAAACTCGTCGGGATCCATGCCAGGCACCTTTCCTGCGACTTGCAGGGCGATCTTCGTGATGCCTTCGCCCGGTTGGAACGTGACCGTTGCGGACGTCTTCAGCTCGTCGGGCGCGTGACCGGCCTGCGCCAGCCCGTGCGACAGCGCCATCGAGAAGCAGGTCGCGTGCGCGGCGGCGATCAGCTCCTCGGGGCTCGTCTTGCCATCGGGCTCCTCCGACCGCGCGGGCCAGCTGACGTCGAGCCCGCCGACCGCTCCACTCGTCGCGGACTCGATGCGACCGCTCCCACCCATCAGATCGCCGTGCCAGGTCACCTCTGCCGTGCGGTCAGTCGCCATCCGCTCCTCCTTCCAACGTCGCGTTCACGGTGACCCTTGCGCTCGCGTCGATCAGCTTCGTGAACGTACAGCCGTCGCCGGCGGTCTGCGCGATCCGATCGAGCGTCTGCTGATCCATTTCTTTTACACGCGCGCGCGCGAGAAGCTCCGACGAGACGATTCGGTGCGAGCCGTCCTCGACCTGGTCGAGCGTGACGGTCGCGCGCACGTCGAGGTGCTCGGGCGCCGAGCCCGCGCCGCTCAGCTCGCCGGCGAGCGACATCGCGTAGCACGCGGCGTGCGCGGCGGCGAGCAGCTCCTCCGGGCTCGTCTTTCCGTCGGGCCGCTCGACGCGGGTCGCGAGCGAGTAGGGAAGGGCTTCGAACGCGCCGGTTGCGGCGCTGATCGCGCCGCTGCCGCGCGCGACGTTGCCCTCCCAGGTGACCGACGCCTCGCGCTGCACGCGCGCCATTAAGCCATGACCTCCACTTTGCGCTCGTCGGGATCGCCGCGGCTCTCGAGCGCCAGCACTTCCTTGAGCGCGCGAATCGACACCTCGATCTGGTCGAGCGAAGGCTGCCGGGTCGTCAGGCGCTGCAGCCACAACCCCGGCGCGAGCAGCGTCATGACGACGCGGTTGCCCTGGTGCTTGCCCGCGAAGCGAATCAGCTCGTATGCCAGGCCCGCGATCACCGGGAGCAGCAGGATGCGCGTGACGATCAGCCAGTACCAGGTCGGCCGTCCGAAGAACGCGAACACGAAGATCGCGATCACCATCACCCAGAGCAGGAAGGCGGTACCGCAGCGGGGGTGGATGAGGCTGTGCCGCTGCACCGTCTCCGGCTCGAGCTCCTCCCCAGCCTCGTACGCGTTGATCGCCTTGTGCTCGGCCGCGTGGTACTGGAAGACGCGCCGCAGATCGGGGAACAGCGAGATCAGAAACAGGTACGCGACGAAGACGCCGACGCGGATTGCACCCTCGACGATGACGAACCAGCGGGCCTCGATCCCGATCCAGTTCGTGACCAGCGCCGGCGAGACCTTGAAGAGCAGAATCGCGAAGCCGATCGCGATCGCGAAAGCGAAGAAAAGCTGACCGCGCGTGAGCTCGGTGGCAACCTCTTCGCCGTCCTCGCCCTCCTCCTGCGCGGCGTAGCTCGCGGAGATCGCGAGCGCGCGGAAGCCGATCGTGAGCGACTCGCCCAGCGCGACGACCCCGCGGATGACCGGTAGCCGCCAGATACGGTGGCGCGCCATCGGCGACTTGATCGGCTGGTGGACCTGCGCGATGTCCCCGTCAGGCTTGCGGACAGCCACGGCCCAGTTCGACGCGCCCCGCATCATCACGCCCTCCAAGACCGCTTGTCCGCCGACCGTCCTCATCGGTCCTTCATCTCAGACGGAGACTCCGCCGACGGTTTTGTCACAGGGTTGCGCCGCTAGCCGCGGCGGGCGCCGCCGGCCTTCTCCAGCCGGCGCTGAAACCGCTCGACGCGGCCGCCCGTGTCGACAAGCTTCTGCTTGCCGGTGTAGAACGGGTGGCAGTTCGAGCAGATCTCGACGTGGAGCTCGGGCTTGGTCGAACGCGTCTGGAACGTGTTCCCGCAGGAACACGTCACGGTCGCGAGCACATATTCGGGATGAATGTCAGGCTTCATTCGGCTTCTGAAGCCAGGATAGCAGCGGCCGTTTTGGGTGCGACGTTGCCGCCCGAGACGACCGCTGCGACGGTCTGGCCGCGCTCGAGCTCGACCGCGCCGGACAGGAGCGCGGCCGCGGTCGCGGCACCCGCCACCTCGCAAGCGAGCTTCATCCGCCCGTACATGAAGCGGAACGCCTCGCGCAGCGCGTCCTCGGTGACGAGCACCGACTCGACGCCGAGCTCGGAGCAGATGCGGACGCAGTTCGCGCCGGCGTAGGGGCCGTTGAGCCCGTCGGCGATCGACTTCGCCTCGACCGTCACGGGCTCCCCCGCCTTCAGGCTCTCGTGCAACGCCCGGGAGCGCTCGGGCTCGACCGCCACGACACGTGCGTCCGGATTCATGCCCTTCACGGCTGTCGCGATCCCGGAGACCAGGCCGCCGCCGCCGACCTGCACGAGCACGACGTCCGCGTGCGGGGCATCTTCGAGCAGCTCGAGGCCGACCGTGCCCTGCCCGGCGATGATGAGCGGGTCGTCGTACGGATGGACGAGCGTACGGCCCGTCGTCTCGATCAGCTCGTCGAGCCGTTCGAAAGCCTTCGGGATGTCCGGCGCCTCGGTGTCGATCGTCGCTCCGTAGCCGCGCGCAGCCGCGATCTTCATCGGGCTCGCGGTCTGCCACATGACCACGAGCGCGTCGATTCCCGCCACGGCGGACGCGTACGCGAGCGCCTGCGCGTGGTTCCCGGCCGAAATGGAGATGACGCCGCGCTCCTTCTCCTCCTCCGTCAGCGTCGCGAGCTTGTTCAGGACGCCACGCGGCTTGAACGAGCCGGTGCGCTGCAAGAGCTCCGCCTTGAAGCGCACGTCGGCGCCCACGCGCTCCGAAAGCGTCGCCGACGTCAGCAGCGGCGTGCGGTGCAGGCGGTCGCCGATGCGCTCCCGCGCACGCCGCACGTCGTCGAGCGAGGGCAGCGAGACGGTCGTCACGTGACCGTGTACTCCGGTCCGCTGCCACCTTCGGGCGGTGTCAGCCGGCCGCCCTTCGCGGTGATCGCACCGCACTGCACGCAGTTCGACGGCGTGACGTCCACGCCGCCCGCCGTCGCTTCGTAGACCTGCGCCGGGCAGAGGCGCTCCCACATGTGCGCGAGCTCCTGCGGCACGTCGCGGCGGATCACGATGTGGTTCGGCTGGTCGTCGCGCGTCTTGTTCCCCGACGCGAACACCGACGAGAGCTTGTCGAATGTCAGCTTCCCGTCCGCCGCGGGATAGCTCTTCGCACGGTCGGTGGAGGTCAGCTCCTGCTCCACGTCGCGCTCCGTACGGGCATTCCCGGGCGGGAAGTGTCCCTTCGTCGCCGTCATCGCTCCCGCGAGCGCGCCGCCGAGCCAGAAACCGCGCCCGAAGGCCTGCCGCATGTTGCGCACTTGCTGCAGGTCCTTCCAGACGAAGCTCTGGCGCAGCGCGTCGTCGTAGACGGCGAGCGCACCGGGCGTCCAGGGCGTCGTCCCCCGTTGCAGCGCCGCGAACGCCGCTTCGGCCGCGAGGGAGCCCGACTCGATCGCGTAGTGGATCCCTTTCAGGGCCGGGACGTTCACGAGGCCTGCGCCGTCGCCGCAGATCAGCAGCCCCGGCGCATGCAGGCGCTGCGGCAGCGACAGCAAGCCGCCTTCCGGAATCGTCTTCGCGCCCCAGGCCACGCGTTCTCCGCCCTCGAGCAGCTTGCGCACGAGGGGATGCGTCTTCAGTTCCTGCAGCAGGTCGTGGACGGACAGCTCCGCATCGCGGTAGTCGAGCCCGACCACCATGCCGACCGTGAGCATGTCCTCGCCCATCGGGTAGATGAACGACCCGCCGAACTCGCGGTACTTCGCCGCAGCACGCAGCGGCCAGCCCATCGTGTGGATGACGCGGTCGAGCGGACGCGCGACCTTCCAGACCTCCTTGACGCCGAGCGCCCAGACCTGAGCGTTCTCCCCGGCCAGGCCGAACCGGTTCAGCGCCACGCCGGTCAGATGCCCCTGCGTGCCCTCGGCGAGAACGGTGACGCGCGCGACGACGTCGGCGCCGGGCTCGAAGTTGCCGAGCTCCTCCCCTTCCCGGCCGCGTCCCTTGTCGCCGGTGCGCACGCCGCGCACGCGCCCGTCGGCGGCGAGCAACTTCACGGCGGCCGTCTCCGGCAGGATCATCGCCCCGCCCTCCTCCGCCTGCTCGGCCAGCCAGCGGCCCAGCTGCGACAGCGACGCGACGTAGTTCCCTTCGTTCTTCATCGTCGGCGGCGTCGGGATCCGCAACGCGCGCCGAGGCGTCAAGAAGTAGACGGACTCGTGCTCGACCGGCCCGTAGAACGGCAGCTCGTCGATGCGCTTGCGTCCCTTGAACAGGCGACGTAGCGCACGCGGGTTGACGACGGCGCCCGACAGCAGGTGCGAACCCGGCTGCTTCCCCTTCTCCACGACGGCGACGGGGACCTCGCCGAGCCGCTCGCGGATCGCGGGCGCATCGTCGAGCAGCTGGCCGAGCCGGATCGCGCACGCGAGCCCGGCGGGCCCCGCGCCGACGATCAGCACGCCGACCTCGATGCGCTCCTCGTCTGGGTCCGTCGGCGCGGCGAGCCACTCGCGCGCGTCGAACGGCGGCGGAAAATCCGAAGGCTTCACGAGCCTTTGCGCGCGCGCACGAGCTCGGTCAGCTTCGGCACGATCGCGTGCACGTCGCCCACGACGCCCAGATCGGAGAACTCGAAGATCGGCGCGTTCGGGTCCTTGTTGATCGCGACGATCGTGCTCGAGCTCTGCATGCCGACCTTGTGCTGGATCGCGCCGGAGATCCCGCAGGCGATGTACAGCTTCGGCGACACGGTCTTGCCCGTCTGACCGACCTGCGTCGAGTACGGGTACCAGCCGGCGTCGACGACGGCGCGCGTCGCCCCGACGGCACCGCCGAGCGCCTTCGCCAGGTCTTCCACGAGCGTGAAGTTGTCCGGGCCGCCGAGCCCACGGCCGCCGGCGACGATCACGCTCGCGTCCTCGATCGACGGGCCCTCGCTCTCCTCGTGCGCCCGGTCGACCATGCGCGCCGCAGCCGAGAAGTCCTCGAGCGACACGTGGACGTCCTCGACGTCGGCCGAGCCGCCGGTCTCGCTCGGGTCGAACGAGCCGGAACGGAAGAGCGCGAGGCGCGGCTGCGACGTCCAGCCGACGTCGACGTAGACGGTGTCTTGCAGTGCAGGACGCTTGCCGACGAGCTTGCCGTCGTCCTCCACGAGATCGACGAGATCCCAGTTCAACCCGGCGTCGAGCCGCGCCGCCAGACCAGCGGCGACGTCCGCGGCGAGCACGGAGTTCGCAAACAGCACCGTCTCGATGCCCTGGTCGCGAACGAGCTGCGCGAGCACGTCGACGCGCGGTTGTGGCAGCGGCGACTCGAGCTGCGCGTCGTCCGCGACGTACACCTTCTTGGCGCCGAATCTCCCTGCCTGCTCGGCGAGCGCGCGCACGTTCGCGCCTGCGACCACGCCGGCGAGGTCGCCGTCGCCGAGCGAAGCAGCCTTGGACAGGACGCCGAGCGACGACTTCAGCAGCTCGTCGCCGTGATGCTCGAGGAAGACGAGCGTGCTCACACCAACCGCTTCTCGGCAAGGAAGTCGAGCACGGCCTGCGCCGCATTCCCGTCGTCCTCGATCTTGCGTGAGTCGCCGCGCGGCGGCGGATCGCCGAGTGCGTACACCTCCGTGCGGGACTGCGCTGCATCCAGGCCGAGGTCGGCGAGCGTCAGCGTCTCCTGCGGCTTCGACTTCGCGCCCATGATCCCCTTGAGCGACGGGTACCGCGGCTCGTTGATCGCGTCGGAGACGGCGACGACCGCCGGCACCGGTGCCTCGATCACGTCGTAGCCGAACTCCGTCTGGCGCTTCACCGTGAGCTTCCCGTCGGCGTGCGTGATTTCCGCCGCCTGCGACACGACGGGCAGGCGCAACCGGTCGGCGACCGCAGCCCAGAGCACGGCGCCGTCGGAGTCGTTCGCCTGCTGCCCGAAGAGGATCAGATCGGCGCTCTCGCGCTCCAGTGCCTTCGCGAGCGCGGCGCTCGTCGCGACGAGGTCGGAGCCCGCCGCGGCGTCGTCGGAGACGAGCACGGCGCGGTCGGCGCCCATCGCCAGCGCCTTCCGCAGCGCGTCCTGCGCCTTCGCCGGCCCCATCGAGACGAGGACGATCTCACCCTCGCCGCCGGCGTCCTTCAGCCGCAGCGCCTCCTCGACGGCGTTGGCGTCGAAAGGATTGAGCGCACCTTCGCCGGAGCGGTCGAGTCGCTTCGAATCGGGATCGATGCGCCGGTTGCCCTCCGGCACCTGCTTGACACAAACAGCGATCTTCATGCCGGGCGGACTCTACTCAGGCCGTATCGCTTGGTCCCGCGGCATCGCTTGCGACGACGCTTCAGAGGACGGCGCCAAGGAAAGGGCCCGGAGACCTTGCTAGCCTGCTGACCTTCGGACGCGAACCGGAGCGTTCGTTCTCGTATGAGACGCCGCCGGACGACAGCCCGAGGAGTCCTCTTCCTCGCCGCGATTCTCGGCCTCGTTGCCGGGACGGCTGCTGCTGCGGCGCCGAAGGTGCCCGACCACATCATCTTTCCGGTCGTGGGGGCGGTGCAGTACATCGACGACTTCGGCGCCCCGCGCGGCAACGGCGTGCACCAGGGAAACGACCTGATGTCGGCGAAGCGCTCGCCCGCCGTCGCCGCCGAGGCCGGCACGGTGAAGTACTGGACGACGTCCCGCGCCGCCGGCTGCATGCTCTACCTGTACGGGGAGAGCGGGACGGTCTACTACTACATCCATCTCAACAACGACCTGACGCTGAAGAACGACAACCGCGGGAAGTGCGTCAAGAAAGTCGCCTACACCGTCGCGAGCGGTGCGCGTGTCGCCGCCGGGCAGCAGATCGCGTACGTCGGCGACTCCGGTGACGCGAACGGCGGCGCGTCGCATCTGCACTTCGAGGTGCATCCGGGCGGCGGCCGCGCCGTCAGTCCGTATGCGTACCTACAGAAGGCCTACAAGCTGCTGTTCACCGCGAAGCCGGGCACACCCTTCTCGCTGACGCTCACGGGCACGATCGTCTCGGCGACGCTGGGGCGCGTCGTCGTCAACGTGGCGACGTCGCAGGCCTGGCCGTCGGGCCTGACCCTCACGAAGCTCAACCGGCCGATCGCGATCAACGTGCCCGACACCACGCTCGTGCAGACGCTGACGCCCACGCTGCGAACGATCGCGAACGTCACGGTCGCGACCAAAGGCCAGAAGGTCGTCCTCTGGACTCAGCCCGCGCCCGCGACGCTCAAGGCGCAGCGCGCGGACGACGGCGCGCTCAGCTCGGCGCTGATCCAGCTCGGCTAGCTCTAGTTCAGGGTTCCGATCGTCCGCAGCGGCGGCTTGCCCGAGCGGACCTGGAAGCTGAAGAGCTTGCCGGTCATGCCCGGGGCGTCGACGGTGATCCGAACGGTCGCACCCGGCCGCAGGCGTGCGTTCGCGAACAAGCGCGTCAGGCTCGGCCGCGCCGCCCGGAACTGGAACGGGCAGCCTTTGCCGGCGCACGACACGGCGATGGACGCGGTCGACGGTGCTCGCGTGACCTGGAGCTGCGCGACGCGCGTGTAGCCGCGCCGCACAAGCCACCGTGCAGCTATGCCTGCGTCGACGATCGGTCTCAGCCCGCGGTCGCCGACGTCGTCCACGATCGTGACCGCGCCGCTTCCGCGCCCGATCGCGGCGTGCTCCGGCGACGAAAGGTCGACAAAGAACGTCTCGTCGGGCTCGTCGAGCGCGTCGCCCTTGACCAGCACCGGGACGCGCGCCGTCGTCGCTCCAGGAGCGAACGTCAGCGTGCCGGATGTCGAGACGTAGTCGGTCGAGTCGGCCGTGCCGTCCCGCGTTGCGTATTGCACCGTCACGCGCTCGTCGCTCGCGGCGGCCAGCGTCACGGTTAGCACAGCGACCGTGTCGAAGTTCGTCTCTCGCGTGGTCGTGTCGTCGATCGACAGTGCCGGCGACGGCGCAAACGCGAGCAGCAAGAGAGCCGCGAGCTTCATCGTCCCTCGAAGACGGGCTCGCGCTTCTCGACGAACGCGGTCAGACCCTCTTTCGCATCCGCGCTGGAGAACAGCTCACCGAACATCTCTCCCTCCGCCTCGAGGTTAGCGCTGTGCTCGCCGGACAGCGCGCGATTCGCAAGCTCTTTCATGATTCGAATCGAGACGGGGCTCTTCGACGCAAGTAACGCGGCCGTCTCGCGCGCCTTGTCGAGCACGGGATCGTGGACCGCGTTCACGAGCCCGATGCGTAGCGCCTCGTCTGCGCCGACGATCCTCCCCGTGAAGATCAGCTCCTTCGCGATGCCAACGCCGCACACGCGCGCGAGCCGTTGCGTCCCGCCCCAGCCGGGGATGATCCCGAGATTCACCTCCGGCTGGCCGAGCTTCGCCGTGCTCGCCGCAAAGCGGATGTCGCAGGCGAGTGCAAGCTCGCAACCGCCGCCGAGCGCGAAGCCGTTCACCGCGGCGACCGTCGGCTTCGGCATCGTCTCGAGCAGGCTGCCCGCCTCGTGTCCGAGCGCGCCCCACGCCTTCGCCTCGTCGACGCCCAACCCACTCATGTACTTGATGTCCGCGCCGGCGACGAATGCCTTCTCGCCCGCACCGGTGAGCACGACGACGCGCGTCGCATCATCCTCTGCGAGCTCGCGCAGACGGTCGCGCAGCTCGGTCAGCGTCTCGACGTCGAGCGCGTTGAGAGCGTCCTGGCGGTCGACCGTGACGACCGCGACGGCGTCGTCGCGCTCGACGCCGATCAACCGACCGGCACCTTCCCCTTGAGGAAGTCCACGATCTCCGTCGTCGCCGCGCCGGGCCCGAAGACTTCGGCGACACCGCGCCGCTTCAGCTCCTCGGAGTCCTCACGCGGAATCGTCCCGCCCACGACGACGAGCACGTCGTCGGCGCCGTTGTCCTTGAGGCCGTCGAGGATGCGCGGCACGAGCGTCATGTGCGCGCCCGACAGGATCGAGATGCCGACGGCGTCGGCGTCCTCCTGGATCGCGGTCTCGACGATCTGCTCGGGCGTCTGGTGCAGCCCGGTGTAGATGACCTCCATGCCGGCATCGCGGAGCGCGCGCGCGATGATCTTCGCGCCGCGGTCGTGCCCGTCGAGCCCGGGCTTGGCGATGACGACCCTGATCTTCCGCGCCACGAGAGCGGAGTTTAGTCTCGCCAAGATGAAGCTCAGGGGTGTCGTCTGGCTGGGGACGCGGACCGCCCGCTTCGACGAGATGGTCACGTTCGCGCGCGACGTGCTCGGTCTCGAGCTGAAGCACGGCGAGGACGGCCTGGCCGTGTTCGCCCTGCCGGACGGCGATACGTTCGAGGTGTTCGACGAGCGGCATCCGGGAGGCGGGCACCCGGACGGCGTCGCAGGCGGCTTCCTCGTCGACGACGCCGGGGCCGCAGCGGACGAGCTACGCGCCGCCGGCGTCGAGGTGTCCGAGCTCGAAAGAGCCGGCGAGTTTCGCTGGGCGTACTTCCGCGCGCCCGATGGCAACCTCTACGAAGTGACGAGCGGCCCCTACTAGCCGGACGTCAGAAGACCGGCGTCTCGCGCCAGACACCCCAGACGCCGCGCAACGCCTCGCACATTTCACCCATCGTCACGTACGCCTTCGAGGCCTCGACGATCGGATACATCAGGTTCCGGTCCTCGTGCGCCGCATCGTCCTTGAGCCGGCTCAGGGCTGACTCGACAGCTGCCGAGTCACGGCGGGCGCGCACCGCCTGAACAGCGGAGATCTGCTTTTCCTCCAGCGCGGGATCGACGCGCAGCAACTCGAGCGGCTGCTCCTCGTCCTGCACGTAACGGTTGACGCCGACGACGATCCGGCCCTTTTGCTCCACCTCGTGCTGGTAGCGGAACGACGCCTCTGCGATCTCACGCTGGAAGAAGTTCTCCTTGATCGCCGCGATCACTCCGCCGAGCTTCCGGATGCGGTCGAAGTAGTCGTGCGCCTCGGCCTCGAGCCGGTTCGTCAGGTCCTCGAGGTAGTACGAACCGCCGAGGGGGTCGATCGTGTTGACGACGCCGGTCTCGTGCGCGATCACCTGCTGCGTGCGCAGCGCGAGCCGCGCCGCGTGCTCCGTCGGCAGCGCGAGCGCCTCGTCGAACGAGTTCGTGTGCAGCGACTGTGTCCCGCCGAGCACGGCGGCGAGCGCTTCGAGCGCCGTGCGGATGATGTTCACCTCCGGCTGCTGCGCCGTCAGCGACACACCCGCCGTCTGTGTGTGGAAGCGCATCAGCCAGGAGCGTGGATTGCGCGCGCCGTACCGCTCGCGCAGCTCGTGCGCCCAGATCCGGCGTGCGGCGCGGTACTTCGCAATCTCCTCGAAGAAGTCGAGATGCGCGTTGAAGAAGAACGAGAGCCGCGGCGCAAAGTCGTCGACGTCGAGCCCGCGCTCCATCGCCGCCTCGACATACGCGAAGCCGTCGGCGAGCGTGAACGCGAGCTCCTGCGCCGCGGTCGAGCCGGCCTCGCGAATGTGGTAGCCCGAGATCGAGATCGGGTGCCAGAGCGGCATTTCCTTCGCGCAGAACTCGATCATGTCGATCACGAGCCGCATCGACGGCTCCGGCGGGAAGATCCATTCCTTCTGCGCGATGTACTCCTTGAGGATGTCCGTCTGGATCGTCCCGCGCAGCTGCGCGCGCGGCACTCCCTGCTCCTCGCCGACGCAGAGGTAGAACGCGAGCAGCATCGCCGCGGGAGAGTTGATCGTCATCGACGTCGAGACCCCGTCCAGTGGAATGCCGGCGAAGAGGGTCTCCATGTCGTCGAGCGAGTCGATCGCGACACCCTCGCGCCCGACCTCGCCGAGTGAGCGTGCGTGGTCGGAGTCGTAGCCCATCAGCGTCGGCATGTCGAACGCCGTCGAGAGACCCGTCTGGCCGTGCTCGAGCAGGTAGCGGAAGCGGGCATTCGTCTCCTCGGCGGTGCCGAAGCCTGCGAACTGCCGCATCGTCCAGAACCTGCCGCGGTACATCGACGGGTAGACGCCGCGCGTGAAGGGATAGACGCCCGGGTAGCCGAGGTCGCGCTCGTAGTCGATCTCGACGTTGTCCGGTGTGTAAAGCGGCTCGTTCTCGAGCCCGGAGATGGTCGAGAAGAGCTCGCCCTCACGCTCGGGCTTCGCGTCGTAGAGCTCGCGCTTCCACTCCGCCGTCCCGTCAGCGCGGGCGCGCGGGTCCTCTGTCGTGGCCATCCCGGCACGATTCTACGGGCGGGTTTTGTCCTCCTGCCGTCCGGCCTTCTTGCCGATAGTTGCGCCGTGCGCCCATTCGTTGCAGTTGTCATTTGTGGCCTACTGGCCCTGCCTGCGGCCGCCTCGGCGTCCTCCACTCCGATGAGGCTCCTCCGTGACGCCTCCCGGCTGTCCGGACTCACGGTCCGGCGGCCCGTGCAGACGGCCACCGTCTCGGCGAACCGGTACGGGGCGTTGTACGCACGCGCCTGGAGCCGCGAGTATCCGAGCGCACTGCGCCGGACCGATGTGACCGTCTACGGGCGGCTGGGACTGACCGGACGCAGCTCGAAGGTCGAGCCGGCCCGCGCTTGGTACAACATCTCCGCCCGGCGGCTGTTCGTGCAGCAGCGGCCCGCGGCCCAACGGCGGATCTTGATCAACGAGCTCGTCCGCGCGCTGATCGACCAGAACTTTCGGCTGGGGCGAGTCGTCGGACTGCGCACGCGCGACCGCGACCGCTGGCTCGCCGCGCGTGGGATCGTCAACGGAACCGCCGC
>JBJMJL010000014.1:0-7898 GCA_045806365.1 Gaiellaceae bacterium | reverse complement strand
CCTCCAGATGATGGAGAAGCCCGACGTCGACTCGATCGACGGGCTCTCGCCGGCGATCTCGATCGACCAGAAGACGACGTCGCGGAACCCGCGCTCGACGGTCGGCACGGTCACGGAGATCTACGACTACCTGCGGCTGCTCTACGCGCGGGTGGGGCGGCCGCACTGCCCGGTCTGCGGCAAGCCGATCTCGGGGCAGAGCCAGGAGTCGATCGTCGATCAGATCCTGCAGCTGCCCGAGCGCACGAAGTTCACGGTCAACGCCCCGGTCGTGCGCGACCGCAAGGGCGAGTACAAGGACGTCTTCGAGGAGCTCCGCAATGAAGGGTTCACGCGCGTCAAGGTCGACGGCGAGCAGCGCCTGCTCGAAGAGGAGATCCCACTCGACAAGAAGTTCAAGCACACGATCGAGGTCGTCGTCGACCGCTTGACGATGAAGCCGGACCTGCGCACGCGGCTCGCGCAGTCCGTCGAGACGGCGGCGCAGCTCGCGGACGGGCTGGTTGCGATCGACGTCGTCGACGAGGAAAACCCGCGCTCGATGCTCTTCAGCGAGCGCTTCGCCTGTCCCGATCACGGCGTCTCGCTGCCGGAGCTCCAGCCGCGGATCTTCTCCTTCAACTCGCCGCACGGCGCGTGTCCGCGCTGCACCGGTCTCGGCGCGCAGCAGGAGATCGACCCCGACCTGCTCGTGCCGGATCCGACCGTCTCGATCGAGGAAGGGGCGCTCGTGCCCTGGTCGGTCGGTAACTCCGGGTTCTACGAGTCGGTGATCCAGGCGATCGCCGACCGTTACGAGATCCCGCTCGACGAGCCGTGGGACAACCTGACCGACGAGGAGCAGGACCTGTTCCTCTACGGGACGGACGGCGAGCGCGTCTACGTCAGCTACCGCAATCGGATGGGCCGGCGGCGGTCGTACATGCTCGCGTTCGAAGGGATCATCCCGAGCCTCGAACGCCGCTACCGCGACACGGACTCGTCGACGCAGCGCGAGCGAATCGAGGAGTACATGTCGTTCCGGCCGTGCCCGGTGTGCAAAGGCGCACGGCTGAAGCCCGAAGTGCTCGCCGTCACCGTCGGCGGCAACAACATCCACCAGTTCACGCAGATGTCGGTCACGCGTGCGCTCCGCTTCCTCGACCAGCTCGAGCTGACCGAGACGGAGCAGCTGATCGGGGCGCGCATCGTCAAGGAGATCCGCGAGCGCCTGACGTTCCTCGACAACGTCGGGGTCGGGTACCTGCAGCTCGACCGGGCCTCGGCGACGCTGTCGGGCGGCGAGGCGCAGCGGCTCCGGCTCGCGACGCAGATCGGGTCACAGCTCGTCGGCGTGCTCTACATCCTCGACGAGCCGTCGATCGGCCTGCACCAGCGCGACAACGACAAGCTGATCGGCACGCTCGACCGGCTGCGCGACCTCGGCAACACCGTGGTCGTCGTCGAGCACGACGAGCAGATGATGCGCTCCGCCGACTGGCTCGTCGACATGGGCCCCGGCGCAGGCGAGCACGGCGGCCACGTCGTCGCGGAAGGCCCGGCGGAGAAGGTCGAGCGGAACAAGGCGTCCGTCACCGGACAGTTCCTCTCGCGGACGCGCGAGATCGCCGTCCCCGAGCGCCGGATCGAGGACTATGGCTCGTTCTGGGTGCGCGGCGCGTCCATGCACAACTTGAAGAACATCGACGTCGAGTTCCCGGTGGGGAAGTTCGTCTGTGTCACGGGCGTCTCCGGTTCCGGCAAGTCGACGCTCGTGAACGAGATCGTCTACAAGGCGCTCGCCAACAAGCTGCACCGGATGCGCACGAAGCCCGGCGACCACGCCGGCTGCGAGGGCATCGAGTGCTACGACAAGGTCATCGACATCGACCAGTCACCGATCGGGCGCACGCCGCGATCGAATCCGGCGACGTACACGAAGCTGTTCGACCACATCCGCGAGCTCTACTCGATGACACCCGAGGCGAAGGTGCGCGGGTACAAGCCCGGCCGCTTCTCGTTCAACGTGCGCGGCGGTCGCTGCGAGACCTGCAAGGGCGACGGGCAGATCAAGATCGAGATGCATTTCCTGCCCGACGTGTACGTCCCCTGCGAGACGTGCAAGGGCGCGCGCTACAACCGCGAGACCCTCGAGGTGCGCTTCAAGGGCAAGTCGATCGCCGACGTGCTCGAGATGTCCGTCGAGGAAGCCCTGCAGTTCTTCGCCAAGATCCCGAAGCTGCGGCGGCGGCTGCAGACGCTGCACGACGTCGGGCTCGACTACATCAAGCTCGGCCAGCCCGCGACCACGCTTTCCGGCGGCGAGGCTCAGCGCGTCAAGCTCTCCGCCGAGCTGTCGAAGGTCGCGACCGGGAAGACGCTCTACATCCTCGACGAGCCGACGACCGGCCTGCACTTCGCGGACATCGAGAAGCTGCTCGAAGTCCTGCAGCGGCTCGTCGACTCCGGCAACACGGTGCTCGTGATCGAGCACAACCTCGATGTGATCAAGCAGGCCGACTGGATCGTCGACCTCGGCCCCGAAGGCGGCGAGGCGGGCGGCGAGATCATTGCCACGGGAACGCCCGAGGACGTGGCCGAGGTGGACGAGTCGTTCACCGGCGACTTCCTCCGGCAGGTCTTGCCGAAGAAGAAGACCGCGGTCGCCGCGGCCTAGCGTGGGCGACAAGGAGTGGTTCCTGCGAGCGCTGCTCGTGCTGCAGAGCCCGCGTCCCGTCTTCGCGGCGCTGCGTGACGACTCCGACGACGCGGCCGGGGGACGTCAGGACGTCGCGGCCGCGCTGGTCTGGCTCGCCGGCATCTCTGCGGTTCTGGCCACGTCCGTCGCGAGCACGCTGCTGGACGACGTCGAGATCGACGGTGCGCTGCTCGCCGTCTGGGCGTTCATCGCCGGCGGGATCTACGGCTTCTTTCTCTACTACGCGGTCGGAAAGGTCTTCCACGTCGCGCTGCGCCGGCTCGGCAGCCGCGGGAGCTTCCGCCGTGCACGCCACGTCCTGGCGTTCGCGGTCACGCCGCTCGCGCTCGCGTTGTTCGTCTACTGGCCGATCCGCATCGCGATCTACGGCGGCGACCTGTTCCGCAGCGGCGGGGCGGACGGCCACGGCGCCGGCGACCTGCTCGCCTGGCTGTTCTACGCGTTCGTCCTGTGGTCGTTCGCGCTGCTGCTCGTCGGCGTCCACACCGTCCACGGCTGGACGTGGGGACGCTCGCTCGCGGGAGTCGCGTTCGCTTCGGCGATCGCGGCCGGGCTAGCGCTCCTCGTGGGCGTGCTCTACGCCCTCGGCTGAGGCACCGCTTGCGGTGCCTCCGTCAGGACGCGCGGACTCACGTCCGCCGTCAGCGGTGCCCATCCCTGAAAAGATTTCGAGCTCCTCCTCGGGCATGGAGTAGCTGTGCTCGTCGGCGGGGTACGCGCCGTTGCGGACCTCGTCCGCATATCGCGAGAGCGCGCCACGAATCTCCTCGGCGATGTTCGCGTACCGCTTGACGAACCGCGGTGCGCGCCCTTCCGTCAGCCCGAGCAAGTCGTGGTAGACGAGCACCTGGCCGTCGCACGCCGCCCCGGCGCCGATCCCGATCGTCGGCACCGTCAGCGATTCGGTGATCCTCGCCGCGACGGGGACGGGCACCGCCTCCAGCACGATGGCGAAGCAGCCTGCCGCTTCGAGTGCGAGCGCATCGGCAAGCAGTTGCCGCGCCTTCGACGCCGTGCGACCCTGCGTCTTGAAGCCGCCGAGGATCGTCTCCGACTGCGGTGTCAGGCCGACGTGTCCCATCACGCCGATGCCGGCGGACACGATCGCCTTCGCGCGCGAGAGTGACGGACCTGCGCCTTCGAGCTTGACGATGTCTGCTCCGGCTTCTTTGACGAAGCGGATCGCGTTCCGGACCGCGTCCTCGTCCGACACGTGGTAGCTGCCGAACGGCATGTCCCCGACGACGAGCGGCCGCTCCGCGCTGCGTGCGACGGTCCGCGTCAGGAACAGCATCTCCTCCATCGTCACCGGCACCGTGCTCTCGTGGCCGAGCACGACCATTCCGGCGGTGTCGCCGACCAGCAGGATGTCGATGCCGCCCTGCTCGGCTAGCCGCGCTCCCGGCGCGTCGTACGCAGTGACCATCACGATCTTCTCGCCGCGGCTCTTCATCGCCGCGAGCTCGGGCAGCGTGAGCTTGCCGGGTCTCATCCCAAGTCTCCTTCCAGGACGACGTTGTCGATCAAACGTGTCGCGCCGATACGAGCCGCCGCCGTCAGCAGCTTGGCGTCGCCGACGTGTAAAAGCTCCACGTATTCCGGCTCGAGGCCGTTGAGCGCGGCGCGCGTCGCCGCGACGGGATCCGCCGCCGAACGCGCCGCCTCGAGGGCGCGCGGCAGTGCGAGCGCGCGCTCGCGTTCGGCCGGCGACAGGTACGCGTTGCGCGATGACAGCGCGAGGCCGTCGGCGTCGCGAACCGTGGGGAGGACGCGCATGTGCACGTCGAGGTCGAGGTCACGGATCACGCGCTGCAGCACGGCAACCTGCTGCGCATCCTTCTGTCCGAAGAAGGCGACGTCGGGACGCACGAGGTTGAAAAGCTTCAGGCAGACGGTGGCGACGCCCCGGAAGTGTCCCGGCCGAGCGTCCGCTTCGCCGCCGCTCACGTCGACGTCGACCCACGTCGCGAACCCCTGCGGATACATCTGGTCCTCGCTCGGGACGAACAGGACGTCGACCCCCGCCTCCTCTGCGAGGCGCGCGTCGCGCTCCTCGTCGCCGGGATAGCGCTCGAGATCGTCGTTCGCCCCGAACTGCGCCGGATTGACGAAGAGAGACACGACGACGACGTCGCACTCGGCGCGCGCAGCACGCATCAATGACAGGTGTCCCGCGTGAAAGGCGCCCATGGTCGGAACGAGGCCGCGGCGACCGGCGTCCAGCGAGAGCCGAAGCTGCTGGCGCGTGCGCGCGATCTTCATCGCGCGGTCGCGTCCGCGAGAACGTCGTACAGCGGCTCGAGCTCGGGTCGCGCCGCGCGGATCGCCCGGCGGTGCGTCTCGACCGTTTCCCAGTCGCCGCGCTCGATCGGGCCGGTGAGCTCGAACCCGTTGTCGATGGTGCGCCGCATCAGCGGCACCAGCGCCTCCGGCGGCGCACCGGCGGCATTGAGGAGCTCCGACGCCACTGCATGCAGCGTCACGAGGTAGTTCGAGGCGATCGCCGCACCGGCGTGGTAGAGCGGCCGGGCCGCGTCGTCGAGCTCGAACGGTTTCAGCCCGAGCGTCTCGGCCAGCCCGCGCGCGACCGCGCGCGCCTCGTCCGTCTCGGCGGTGACCGCGGCCCACGCGCCGTCGAGCTGTTCTGGTCCCCGTGCGCGCGTGAAGGTCTGCAGCGGGTGGAGCGAGAAGCGGCGCTCATGTGACTCGAGCACGGCCAGCGGCGTCGCCCCGGAGACATGGCCGACCCACGGGCCGACGGGCACGCCGGCGGCAACGTCGGCAATTGCCTCATCCGGAACGCAAATCAGGACGACATCCGAGTCGGGCCGGACGGGGATACCGCGCTCGTGCAGTCGGGCGGAAACCGCCGAGCCGACGCGACCGTAGCCGATGATTGTGACGCTTTCGAACACTGGTGAGCTCCAGTTCCATAACGGATACCGGGCACCGGAAGGGTACATCGGCGGTGGTACCCTGGCATGCCTCGTGGGTCGCCGCCTCTTCGCAGTGCTCGTCGCCGTGGCGTTTTTCGCTGCCGCCGGGCAGGCGCAGGCGGCAGTCGCCCTCTCACCCTGTCCGGCGAAGACCGGCGTGCAGTGCGGGACGGTGACCGTGCCGCTCGACCGCAGCGGCGCGACTCCCGGCACGGTCGATCTCCACGTGGAGGTCTTGCCCGCGACAGGCACTGCGCGCGGCGTCATGTTCCTCGTCGCCGGCGGCCCGGGCCAAGGGTCGGCTCAGTCATTCGACCTCGGGCCGGGCTTCAACCGCGAGCTGATGCAGTTCATGTTCCCCGGCTACACGCTCGTCGCGTTCGACAACCGCGGCACGGGCGACTCGGCGCTCATCAATTGTCCCGCCTTGCAGAACACGCTCAAAGGGACAGTCGAGCAATTCGCTTCGCTCGCCGGTGCGTGCGCCGCCGCGATCGGACCGCAGCGCGTCTACTACTCGACTGCCGAGCATGCGGACGACGTCGACTCCGTGCGCGAATCGCTCGGCGTCGACAAGATCGGCCTGTACGGCGTGTCGTACGGGACGAAGCTGCTGCAGGCGTACGCCTCGCGTCATCCGGCGCACGTCGAGCGCCTGATTCTCGACTCCGTCGTCGGGCCGGGGTTCCCGGATGCGTTCGATCGCAACGTCCTCCGCGAGATGCCCGACACGCTGGCGGATTTCTGCACCGGCCGCATCTGCCGCGCCGCCACGCCGGACTTCGCCGGCGACGTCGTCAGGCTCGCGAACCGCCTCGAGGCAAAGCCCGCGCGCGGAAGGATCATCGGCGTCAACGGCCGGGCGAAGACGCTCACGATGAACGGCGAGGAACTGCTCCAGACGATCATCGACGCCGACTTGAACCCAGGGATCGCCGCCGAGGCGCCCGCAGCCGTTCGCGGCGCGCTGCGCGGCAACGTGCGACCCGTGCTGCGCCTCTACGACCTCGACCTGCAGGCCAACAAGTTGACGGCCAAGGAGCTCAGCTTCGGCCTCAACGCCGCGACGAACTGCGCCGACGGCCGCTTCCCGTGGGCGCCGTCGGCACCGCCGTCGACGCGGCGGGGCGTCATGGAGTCAGCCATCGCAGCGCAGCCTGCCGGCTCGTTCGGGCCGTTCGGGAATTGGGCGGCCCGCATGGGCATCGCGTTCTTCTGCGAGCAGTGGCCTGCGCCGGCGGGGAACACGCCGATCGCGACCGGGCCCATGCCGGATGTGCCGGCGCTCGTCCTGAACGGCGGCTTCGACCTCAGGACACCCGTCGCGAGCGCCGTCACGGTCGTCAGCCTGTTCCGGCAGGGCCAGCTGATCGTCGTGCCGGGCGTCGGTCACAGCGTCACGAGCGCCGATTTCTCGGGTTGTGCGTACGGCGCCGTGCGTGCCTGGATCCTCGGCACGCTGAGCGCGCCGAGCCGGGCGCAGTGTCCGCGCGTTGCGCCGGTGATCAAGATCCTCGGCAAGTTCCCGAGCCGGCCGACCCGCGCGAGCGCGAGCTCGACGCTCGCCACGGTGGGCAAGACGCTCCGCGAGGCCGAGGCAACCTGGTTCCAGTTCCTGCCCGTCCCCGCGCGCGGTTTGTACGGCGGCAAGCTGGTCAGCCTGAAGAACACCGGAGGCTTCACGGTCACGCGCTACAGCCTCGCGCCGGGCGTCCTGATCAGCGGCAAGATCACCCTCGTCGACATCGGCCCGCCGTCGACCTACAAGGGCACGGTGCGCGTCTCCGGCTCGGCGGCCGTGGCCGGCACGCTGAAGATCGCGAAGAACGGCAAGATCAGCGGCAGGCTCGGGGGCCGCCGGGTTTCCGGCCGCTACTAGCCGGTTTTACAAGCATCCGGCCCCGCCCCTAAACTGCCCGGGCGATGCCGATGTACGAGTACGTCTGCATGAAGTGCGAGGAGCACTTCGAGGAGCTCGTCCGGGGTGACGAGGAGGTCGCGTGCCCGCAGTGCGGCGCGACCAATGTCGCCAGGCAGCTCTCGACGTTCGCGATGGTCGGCACCGCCGGGCAGACCGGCGCATTTGGTGGCGGCGGCTGTTGCGGCGGAAGCTGTGGCTGCGGTCACTGATCTCCACGCGTACCGCGACGAGGTCGCAGGCTGCACCAGGTGCGCGCTCGCGAACGGGCGGACACAGGTCGTCTTCGGCTCGGGAGATCCCGCTGCGGATTTGATGTTCGTGGGAGAAGCTCCGGGCTTCCACG
>JBJMJL010000013.1:0-12776 GCA_045806365.1 Gaiellaceae bacterium | reverse complement strand
GGATGCGGCGCGTTGCCATGTGCCTGCGCCATGTCCATGCCGTTCGAGACGGCGAGCGCAGCGAGGGCGCTGAAGAACGCGATCAGCGTCGTCAGCGCGAGGGGGATGGGACGTGTCTTGCTCATGCGTAGACTCCTTTGGCTTGTGCAAACGGGACGGCGGCGAGCGCGAGGCCAAGCCCCTCGATCGCCGCCTTGGTGAAGAGCGCGAGCCCGTCGACGGCTTCCGCCTCCGGGTGGAGGACAGGGAAGCCGGTCGTGATCACGAGCGCGTAGCTCGCGATCAACCCTCCGAGCACGGCCGCTGTCGCGGCCAGCGCGAGTTGCGTGGGCGCGCGCGTGAGCGCGACGGCGAGCGCGGCCAGCAGGACGGTCGCGACCACGAAACCGACGCCTGCTCCCGCCCCTTCCTCGAAATGCTCGGGAACGAGCGCGCCGTGGATCCCGGCGCTGACCGCGCAGACCAGAATGAGGACGTCGATGCGGACGTCGGTGAACGTCACGTGACGATCACCGTCCCCGACATGTCGTTGCTGTGCAGCGTGCACACGTAGTGGTAGCGGCCCGCCTTGTCGAACGAGATCGAGACGCTGTCGCCGCGTCCAACCTTCTGGTCGTCTTGCCCGTCGACCTTGACCGTGTGCGTGAAGTTGTCGTTATTCGTCCACGTCACCGTGTCGCCGGCCTTGATCCGAATCGTGTTCGGATCGAAGCGGTAGCTCTTGGCCATCGAGACCTTGGTCGTGGCGACGGGCTCCGTAGACCCCGTCCCGCCGCAGCCCACCGCGACGACGATCGCGGCGAGCAGGACGGCGGACGGGAGCAGGAGCCTCACGACGCGGCCCCGAGGGCGGGCCGGCGGACAACCGAGAAGACGGCGCTCGCGAACACGAGCACGAACGCGGTGAGGTCGAGAACCTCGGCGATCGTGTGCGCGAACAGGAAGACGGTCCAATCGAGGTGGTAGGTCATGTAGACCAGCTCCGCTGCTGCAAACAGCGAGAACGCCGCGCCGAGCAGCGCAAGCTCGCGCTTGAACGCGAGCCACGCGAACCCCGCGCCCAACACAAAGGCGGCGATGTGCACGGCCAGGAAGAACCCGGTCGGCAGATCGTTGACCCAGCTTCCGTACGGCATCTCTCTCCTCCTTCGCTTTGTGTGTGCGAGGGAGTTAGTGCCGAGCGGGCGGCCGTCCTTACGTCACCACGCACTCCGCCCCGCGCTTTGCGGGCCTCGGCGCTGCTAGCGCGCCGGTGCGAGTGCGGAATACGCCGCGAACGCAGCCAGCGAAATCGGTCGGACGAGTGCCCAGCAAGCGAGCACCGGAACCTGCAACACGACGGATACGAAGGCGAAGCGTTTGTCGAGCGAGCCGAGCATTCGGAAATCGGCGGCGAGGCGGGCAGCGGCTCGTCCGCTGGCGAGGAGCACGACGTAGGACAGCCTGTAGGCGAGTCGGCGAGCGGCCGACGCGGGGGCCGTTTCTCGATCAGACATCCGAGTGCATCGGGTGCCCGATCGGCATTGGGACAAAACGACTAGGCGAGCGGTGGTCGCAAAGCGCGCGTACGACGCGGCTAGCCCGGTCGACTCATCCGGTCGATGCACACCGTGCAGGCGAGGATGAGCGCGTCTTCCTGTTCAGGCGCGACCTCGATGCCGTACGTGTCGCGCATCCGGAACCAGCGCTTCGACACCTCGGCCACCTTGTCGCCGTCGCGCTTGAACTCGTACTCGTGATCGACGATGTTGCCCTTCGCCTCGAGATCCGGGCCGTCCTCGACCTCGATCGAGTAGCGGTCGCGAAGCGGCGTGACCAGCGCCTTCTTGATCGTCGCCACGGTCTTGCCGTTCCGCTCGATCTGCATCTTGTCGCGGATGCTGAGCTTCTTCTCCTGAATCGTGAAGAGCTCCTCGCCGGCTGGACTTTCGAGCACGAACGTGTCACGCAGACGGAACGCTTTCCCGTTGACCTTGAACGCTTTGGCACCGGCGTCGTTCTCGATCCAGAAGTCGTCGCCGATCGAGAAGAGCTTCTCGCGCATCGTGTAGCGCGTGCCTGCTGCCTGGCGGCTCCGAAGTAGACCCATCTCCGACCTCCCTCTGGCTCGTGCGGTCCAGCGGGATCGTGTCGAACACCCACGAGCGCTACCTCATCCGATTCGGATGGACGCTCCGCTTGACATATTCCTATATGGGCATATTATGCGCGGCGATGGCACGGGCGGCAACGACGGCGGATGCATTCAACGCGATCGCCGAGCCACGGCGGCGGCAGATCCTCGACGCCCTCGCCGCAGGGGAGCGGCCGGTCAACAACCTGGTCGCCGAGCTCGGCATGGCGCAGCCGCAGGTGTCGAAACACCTGCGTGTCCTGCGAGAAGTGGGCGCGGTCGAGGTGCGCGAAGTCGGACGGCAGCGCTTCTATCGCCTCAACGGGCGCGCACTAAAGCCGGTCCACGAGTGGGTGCAGGCGTACGAGGAGCTGTGGTCGGAGCGGTTCGAGCAGCTGGACGCCGTCCTGGAAGACCTCAAACGCAAGGAGCAAGGAGATGCCAGTGAGTAGCGGCAAGGCAAAGGTCACGCTTCCAACCGACGATCAGATTCTGATCGAGCGCGAGTTCGACGCGCCGAGGCATCTGGTCTACAAGGCTCTGACGACGCCCGAGCTCGTCAGGCGCTGGTTCCACGCGAACCGCGGTGTGGTCAAAGAGGCCGAGATCGATCTACGTGTCGGCGGGAAGTGGCGCTACGTGTCGGAGGCCGACTCCGACGGGGAATTCGGCTTCCACGGCGAGTACCGCGAGCTCGTTCCGAACGAGCGCATCGTGTGGACCGAGTTCTACGAGGGCGTTCCCGAAGGCGTCGCAGAAGCAGACGCGACGAATGTGAACACCGCGACGCTCACGGAGGCCGATGGGCGTACGAACCTCACCCTGCTCATCCAGGCCCCGAGCAAGGCGGCGCGTGACGCCATCATCGACTCGGGAATGGAAGCCGGAATGCAGGACGCCTACGATCTGCTCGAAGAGGTCGCCCGGTCGCTCCGGTAACGGAAGCTCGCGCTCGCGCCTTTGGCGATGCTACGTCGATGCAGCGAGCCGAGCTCGAGGCCGAACACTGCTGGGAGGCGGAGGACCACGTTCCGGGCCGACCGGCGATGACGGAGTTCCGCCGGCGCCTGCGCGTCCACCAGTCGAACTGGCGCGAGGCGCACGGACATCCGATCGGCTCGCAACCCATCGCCCCGAAGGCCGGCAAGCCGGGGCGCCCCGTCGGCAGTCGACTGCCGCTCGACTACGCGCGCGAGACTGGCGCCAACTTCGTCACCGGCGGCGCGCTCGAGGCGGTACGCGCCCGAACCTCGATCACGGAGCCGCACCAAAGCTTCGACCACCAGCGGCTCTGGGCCGACCTGCTGTGGTCGCCGTCGCTGGCGTTCAATCTCTTCGGCGACCTCGCACCGGACCACGCCGTGCAGGCGTGGTGGCCCGATGCACCGGGCAACGTCGTCGACGTCGAGTTCGCGCACTCGCCCGGGCGTTTCGATCCGAGCTACCTCAACAGCCTCCGCGCGTTCGACGCGGCCTTCGTGCTCGAGCAGGGAATCATCGCGGTCGACGTCAAGTACCACGAGCGGGCGAAGCCCGAGATCCCTAAGCCGAGCAACCTCCGGCGTTACCTCGAGGTCGCCGACACGTCAGGCGCGTTCAAGCCGGGTGCGACCGATTCGGTCAAGGGCAAGAGCGAGCTCTGCGTGATGTGGCTCGAGCACTTGCTGCTGCTGTCAATGCTCCAGCACCGCAGCAAGGCGTGGGACTGGGGCCGCTACGTCGTGATCCATCCTGCCGGCAATTCCGACGTCGCCGGCATGTGCACGCGTTACGCAGATCTGCTCGCGGACGACGCGACCTTCGCGTCGATGACGCTCGAGGAAGTCCTCGACGCCGACGTTCTGCCGGCGCAGACGGCAACCGCACTGCGCGAGCGGTACCTAGTCGGCTGACGAATACTCCTCGTCGGTGACATGGTCGCCCCAGGTCGCGGTGTTTCCGGCCTCGTCGACCTGGAGCATCGCCAGATGCGTCATGAACCGCGTCGGCGAAGCGCCGTGCCAGTGCTCTTCCCCGGGCTCGAAGAAAACGCGGTCGCCCGGGCGGATGACCTCCACCGCGCCGCCCCGCCTCTGCGCGAGGCCCACACCCTCGAGCACGTAGAGCACCTGGCCGTTCGGGTGCGTGTGCCAGGCCGTGCGCGCACCGGGGGTGAAGTGAACGCTGCTCGCGCTCAGGCGCGATTTCTCCGACGGCGTCGCGACGGTGTCGATGAAGACTGCGCCGGTGAACCAGTCGCCCGGCCCGGCTGCCGTGTCGATCCCGTTCCTCGTGATCTCCATGCTTTGCAGCGTAACCGCGCTGAACAGCCGCGCTAGGGCGCCATTGCGATCAGCAGGAACGCGAACATCATCGCGACCCAGACGAGCAGCACGCCCAACGCCCAGATCCAGTTCTTGGACTCCACGCCCGTAAGGTTCGCACATGATCAGGGTCCACACGCTCACCGACGGTGGCCAGACGTCGCTCGACGTCGCGCGGCTCATCGCCGACTTCGTCACGCCGGCCCGCGACTCGCTGGAGCTGGCGCTCTACGACCTGCGCCTGCACGACGACACGGCGGACGTCGTGCGCGGCGCGCTCGTCGGCGCCCACGAGCGCGGCGTCAACGTTCGCCTCGTCTACAACCTCGACCGCGACGACGTGCGCCCGCCGCTCCCGCCTCCGCCGAAGACGGAGCCGACCCTGATCGAGTCGCTGCCGTTCGAGACGGTCGCCGTCCCGGGCTGGCCCGACCTGATGCACCACAAGTACATCGTTCGCGACCGCAGCGCCGTGTGGACCGGGTCGACGAACTGGACCGACGATTCGTGGACGCGCGAGGAGAACGTGATCGTCGTCGTCGAGTCGACCGGCGTTGCGATCCGCTTCCAGGAGGACTTCGCGCAGCTGTGGAAGAAGCGGAGCGTCGAGGCGTCGGGCCGCGTACCGACCGATCCGATTCGAGTCGGCGAGGTGGACGTGCGCACTTGGTTCTCGCCGAAGCGCGGCGAGAAGCTCGCGCACGAGATTGCGCACGCCATCGGGCGCTCGCGCCGGCGGGTGCGCATCGCATCGCCCGTGATCACGTCGGGCCCGATCCTCGGCACGCTCGCCGAGGTCGCGGCCGACGGCCGCGTCGACCTCGCCGGCGTCGTCGACGCGACGCAGATCGACGAGGTGCTGATGCAGTGGCGGATGAACGGCAACAACACGTGGAAGACGCCGTCACTCAAGTTCCTGCTCGACCGCGCCTCCTTCTCCGGCAAGCGCTCGACGCCGTACGCGCCCGGCGCGGTGCACGACTACATGCACGCGAAGGTGTGCGTCTGCGACGACACCGTCTTCATCGGCAGCTTCAACCTCTCCCACTCCGGCGAGGAGAATGCCGAGAACGTGCTCGAGATCGAAACTGCGGAGCTCGCCGAGGAGATGGCGCAGTTCGTCGACGCGATCCGCGCGAAGTATCCGCCGCTAGCGCTTGACTAGCTCGCGCGGATTCGGCAGCCGCGTGAGGACCGGCTCGACGCGCTCGCGCAGGTGCTCGTAGTTCGGCGGAAGCGAGAGCTTCTCGCCGAGATGCTCGAGCGGTTCGTCGACGGTGAAGCCCGGGCCGACCGTCGCGATCTCGAAGAGCACGCCGCTCGGCTCGCGAAAGTAGATCGACTTGAAGTAGAAGCGGTCGATGACCGGCGTCGGATGCGCGCCGCTTCGCGCGACGCGCTCCTGCCACGCTTCGTGCTCGTCCGGCGAGGAAGCCCACGCGACGTGGTGCACCGTGCCCGCTCCCGGGATGCCCGCTTCCTCCGGCGGGTCGTCGTAGGCGTACCACGAGCCGCGCTTCTCGCCTCGCACCTCCCAGACCGAATCGCCGTGCGGGTCGAACGACAGCACCTGCTCGAGGAAGTCGCGGCTCGGGCCGGAAGCCGCGTACGCCCGCACGCCGTCGAAGCCCTGGAGTGCCAGGTCGCGCGGAATCTCGGGATGCTCGGCGACCAACGGCTCATCGTTCGTCTCGACGGCCAAGAGCTCGAGCCCGAGCCCTTCGGGATCGCTGAAGCGGAGGCCGCCTTCGTGGCGCTCGACCGCGACGTCCTCGGCCGAGAGCCGCTCGCTCCAGAACTCGATCGCGTCCTCGGAAGCGACGCGGAAGACGATGCGGTGCACCATTCCGCGCCCGGCGCGCCCCTGCCGCGCATGCGGATACTCGAAGAACGTCAGGTCGCTTCCGGCGCTGCCCTTTTCGTCGGCGTAGAAGAGGTGGTAGACGGTCGGGTCGTCCTGATTGACGGACTTCTTGACCAGGCGCAGCCCGAGCACCCGCACGTAGAAGTCGACGTTGCCCGGCGCGTCGGCAGTGATGCAGGTGACGTGGTGGATGCCCTCGAAACGCACTGGCGGCCAAGGTAACAATCGGGCCGTGAGTCTCGTCGCCAGGATGCGCCCCGCCGCCGACGAGCCCGAGGGTGCGCTTGTCCTCTTCCACGGCCGAGGAGCGGACGAGCACGACCTCTTCCCGCTGCTCGACGCGCTCGACCCGAACCGGCGGTTCGTCGGCGCCACGCCCCGCGGGCCGTTGGCGCTGCCGCCAGACGGCGCGCACTGGTACGTCCTGGCCGGCGTCGGCACGCCCGAGCCGGCGTCGTTTCACGCGAGCTTCGACGCCGCGGGCTCGTGGCTCGACGCGCTGCTTGCCGAGCACGGGCTGGCGCACGAGCAGCTCGTCGTCGGCGGCTTCTCGCAGGGCGGCGTGATGGCGTACTCCCTCGGTCTTGCCGCCGGGCGACCGCGTCCGGCGCGGATCATCGCGCTCAGCAGCTTCGTCCCGACCGTCGCAGGCTTCGAGCTCGACCTGTCGCCGCCGCTGCCAGCGGTGGCGATCGGGCACGGCACACTCGACAACGTGATCGGCGTCGACTGGGGACGCCGCGCCAAGGCGCTGCTCGAGTCGGCCGGAGCCGAAGTCCTCTACCGTGAAACGCCGATGTTCCATCAGATCGACCCCGACTTCGTCCGCAAGATCGGCGCCTGGCTGTGAAAGCCGTCTTCCTTCCGCCCGGGGCCGGGAGGCCCATCGAGCTCGGGCCGTTCGCGATGACGGTGAAAGCGGGCGGCGAGGACACCGGCGGGCTCTTCTCGCTACTCGAAGCAAAGGAGCCGCCCGGCTTCGGCCCGCCGCTTCACATCCACCACGACGCCGCGGAGGCGTTCTACGTGCTCGAGGGCGAGTACGTCATGTACCTGGACGAACGTGAGGTCACATGCCCCGCCGGGTCGTTCGTTTTCATTCCCGCGGGCATGCGACACGGCTTTCGAGTCGGCGCCGTCGCGAGCCGCAAGCTGAACTTCTACTTCCCGGCCGCGATGGTGGGTTACTTCGACGAGCTCAGTGCCGCGATCGAGCGCGGCGAGGTCGAGGAGGGCGTGCTCGGCGCGATCGCGACGAGCCATTCGATGGAAATCGTCGGCCCGATGCCCGAGGGCTACGTCTGACGGTGGAGCCCCAGACATGGCATCACGGCCTGATCGCGAAGTGGTGGGCCGAGTTCAACGACGACTTCCGGCCGCACGAGATCCCTTACTTCCAGCGCTACATCGAGCGCGACGGCCAGCCCGCGCTCGACGTTGCCTGCGGCACCGGCCGGCTGCTGATCCCGTACCTCCGAGCCGGCCTCGACGTCGACGGCTGCGACCTCTCGGCGGACATGGTCGCGCTCTGCCGGGAGAAGGCGGAACGCGCAGGCCTGTCCCCCACGCTCTTCGCCCAGGCGATGCACGAGCTCGATCCGCCGCGCACGTACCGGACGATCTACGTCTGCGGCGCCTTCGGGCTCGGGAGCACGCGCGTACAGGATCAGGAGGCGCTCCGCCGCTTCCACGAGCTGCTCGAGCCGGGCGGCACCCTCCTCGTCGACGTCGAGGTGCCGTATGCCGATGATGAGGTCTGGCGCTACTGGCGCAAGGACGCACGCGCATCGCTACCCCAAGCTCCGGGCCGGCCGAAGTCGCTGCAGCCTGCTTCCGACGGCAGCGAGCTCGGGTTGCGCTCCTGGGTCGTCGACTTCGATCCGCTCGAGCAGCGCCTCACCTACGAGATGCGCGCAGAGCAGTGGCGCAACGGGACACTCGAGCGAGAAGAGGAGTACGCGCTGACCATCAACCTGTACTTCAAGAACGAGCTGCTCGCGATGCTCCTGCTCGCGGGCTTCGGGGACGTGGTCGTGCAAGGCGACCACAACGACGCAGAGCCGACGGCCGACGACGACTTCCTCGTCTTCGTCGCGATGAAGTAGCTACTCGACCAGCGCGAGGAACCGCTGCGTCCGCTCGTGCCGCGGAGAGGTGAAGAACTCCCCGGGCGGCGCCTCCTCGATGATGCGCCCCTCGTCCATCATCAGGATCGAGCTCGCGACGTGGTGCGCGAAGCGCAGCTCGTGCGAGACCACCACCATCGTCATCCCGTCGCGCGCGAGGCCCTCCATCACGTCGAGAACCTCGCGTACGAGCTCGACGTCGAGCGCCGAGGTCGGCTCGTCGAACAGCATCGCCTTCGGGCGCATGACCAGCGCACGCGCGATCGCGACGCGCTGCTGTTGGCCGCCCGAGAGCTCCTCCGGATAGCTGTCTGCCTTGTCGCGCAGCCCGACGCGCTCGAGAAACTCGAGCGCACGTTCCCGGGCGTCGCGCTTCGGCAGCCGCCGCACCTCGACCAGGCCGCACATCACGTTCTGGAGCGCAGTCATGTTCTGGAAGAGATTGAAGCGCTGGAAGACCATCCCGACCTCGGAGCGGTGCGCGGCGAGCGACTTCTCGCGCACCTCGTCCAGCCGCTTCCCGTCGAGCCAGACGGCGCCCGAGTCGACGGGCTCCAACAGCGCCAGGCACCGAAGCAGCGTCGACTTGCCCGAGCCGGACGGTCCGATGATCACCTTCACCTCCCCGCGGTCGACCTCGAGCGACGCCCCGCGCAGCACCTCGAGGAAGTCGTAGGACTTGTGCACGTCGTCCGCGCGTAGGACGGGCTCGTTCATCGCGCGTCGTGCGCGATCGCGGGCACGACGGCACGCCTCCTACGGGCGCCCGACCGCCACGTGAAGCGCCGCTCCAGCCACGACTGCACAACCATCAGCACACTGACGATCGCGAGGTAGTACACGAGTGCGGCCGTGTATGCCTCGACGTAACGAAACTCGGCGGCGGCGCGCACCTGCGATGCCGTCAGCAGCTCGTGCAGCGAGATGACGAAGCCGAGGCTCGTCAACTTCAGCAACGTGATGAACTCGTTTCCGGTCGGTGGGATGACGATCCGGATGGCCTGCGGAATGATCACGCGGCGCAAGATGCGCGGCCGCGTCATGCCGAGCGCGCGGCCGGCGAGCTCCTGGCCGGGATCGACCGAGAGCAGCCCGGCTCGGATGATCTCCGCCATATACGCCGCCTCGTTCAGCGAGAGTCCGATGTAGGCGGCGAGGAACGGCTTGAACCAGCTGCCCGCGAACACGTCCCAGAGCTGAGGCAGGGCGTTCCAGATGAACAGGAGCTGCAGCAGCGTCGGCGTCGCGCGGAAGATCCAGCTGTAGAAGAAGACGAAGCTCCGCACCCAGCGTCGGCGGCTGTTTCGCCCGAGCGCGAGGAAGAAGCCGATCACGCACGCCGTGGCGAGCGAGACGAAGGTCAACTCGAGGGCGAGCAGCGCCCCCTTCCAGTACGGAGCGGAAGTGAGCGCTTCCCAGAAAACGTGGGTGTCGAAGTTCGCGAGCACCCTCGCGCCGAACCTACTTCACGTCGGCTACGGGGATCTGGTGCTTCGCCGCGATCTTCTTCAGCGTGCCGTTCTTCTTGAGCGTCTTGATCGCCGCGCGGAGCCCGGTGCCGAGCTTCTTGTCGGACGGCCGGTAGTAGATCCCGAACGCGTCGGTCTCCGGGAACAGATACGCGAGCGCCAGCTTGCCCGGATGCTCCTTCTTCTGGAACGCCCCCGACGTGTCCTGTGTCAGGACCGCGTCGGCGCGGCCGACGAGGATCTGACCGACGGCGTCCGTGTCGCCGGGGTAGCTCTGCAGGTTCATCTGGCCGCGGCCGGAGGACTTGAACTGGTCGTTCAGGTCCTTCAGGTACTCCTCGTACTTCGTCCCGGCCTGCACGGCCACGTTCTTGCCGGATAGGTCGTTCGGGCCCTTGATCCGCTTCGGGTTGCCGGCTTGCACGACGAGGGCGCGGTGCGTCTTCATGTACGTCACCGCGGGGAACTGCTTCAGGCGGTCGGGCGTCACGAAGATGCCGCTGATCACGACGTGGCACTTCTTGGCCGCGAGGCCCGGCAGCAAGCCCGGGAAGGCGGTTTGAACGAACTTGGCCTTGACCTTCCAGAGCTTGGCGACCGCGGCTGCCATGTCGACGTCGAAGCCGACGGGCTTGCCCGCAGTCGTGGTCGACTCCATCGGCGGAAAGGTCGGGTCGCTGCAGTACTTCAAGGAACCCTTGACGGGTGATTTCGCGGCGGACGCGCCGGCTGCCGCCAGCAGCGCCGCGAGCACGAACAGGGAAATGATGGTGCGCTTCATGGCTGCCTCCTAGGTCACGCCGGCGAGCAGGAACGCGCGCTGCTCCTTCAGCATCTCACGCGCGATCACCAGTCGCTGAATCTGATTCGTCCCCTCGTAGATCTGCGTGATCTTCGCGTCACGCATCATCCGCTCGAGCGGGTACTCCGAGATGTAGCCATAACCGCCGAGGACCTGCACGGCGTCCGTCGTCACCTCCATCGCGACGTCGCTGCAGTAGAGCTTCGCCATCGCCGACAGCTTCGTCAGCTCCGCCCCTTCGACACCCTCGTCGACGGCTTGCCCGAACTTGTAGAGCAGCCCGCGCGCGGCCTCGCACTTCGTCTCCATGTCGGCGAGCATCGCGCCGACGAGCTGGTGCTCGCCGATGGGCTTGCCCATCGTCTCGCGCGTCTTCGCGTATTGGAGCGCGTAGTCGGTTGCGCCCTGCGCGATCCCGAGCCCCTGTGCCGCGATGCCGGGACGGGAGCGGTCGAGGATGCGCATCGCGATCTTGAACCCCTCCCCCTCCTCGCCCAGCAAATTGCCGGCGGGGATGCGCGCGTCGTCGAAGGTCAGCTCGCCGGTCGTCGAGCCGCGGATGCCCATCTTCGGCTCGACGCGCGCGACCTCGAAACCAGGCGTCTCCGCCTCGACCACGAACGCCGAGATGCCACTGTGGCCGCCCTCGGGGTCGGTCTTCGCGAAGACCGTGTACAACTGCGCCACGCCGGCGTTCGTGATGAAGCGCTTCGAGCCGTTGAGAACGTAGCCGTCGCCGTCGCGCCGCGCCGTCGTGCGCATCGCGGCAGAGTCGGATCCCGAGCCCGACTCGGTGAGCGCATACGCGCAGAGCCACTCGCCCGAGGCGAGCTTCGGCAGCCAGCGCTGCTTCTGCTCGTCGTCGCCGGCGAGCTTGAGCCCGAGTGACCCGAGCTCCTGCACCGCGAGGATCAGACCGCTCGTCGCGCAGACCTTCGAGACCTCCTCGATCGCGACCAGCGCGAGCAGTGTGCCGGTGCCAAGCCCGCCGTATTCCTCGTCGAAGAAAAGCCCGAAGAGCTCGTTGTCACGGAACAGCTCGACGACGTCCCACGGAAACTCGTGCCTCTCGTCGATCTCGGCGGCCCGCGGCGCGATGCGCTCGCGCGCGAGCTGCCGCACGAGGTCGCGGATCTCTCGCTGCTCTTCGCTCAGCGGCTCGTACGGCACGCCGAGAGTCTATTTCTCGCGGCCTCAGTCGCTCGTTGGCCAGAACGTCGCGACGGCGGCCATCACGACGAGCAGGAGCAGGATGACGAGCGTGTTCACGTGTCTGATAACGAACGACGCGGTCGATGGGTTCCGGCTCCCAGGTGACGATTTACAGTCCCCGAGGTGATCCTCGAGAACGGCGTTATCCGGACGCTCGACGTGTCTCTCCCGGTCGCGCGGGCGCTCGCGATCGCGGGCGACCGGATCGCCGGCGGCGTCGGGACGCACGAGACGGCACTGGCAAGCCCTGACCGGATCGACCTCGGCGGCCGGTGCGTGCTGCCCGGGTTCAACGACTCGCATGTCCACTTCCCGACCTGGTCGCTGGCGCAGCGACATGTCCGCCTCGAAGACAGCGCCTCGCTCGACGAGGCCTTGGAGCGGGTCGCCGCGGCCGCGCGCGACGTCCCGCCCGGCCGCTGGCTGCGGGGGACGGGCTGGCGCAGCGGCGACTGGTCGCCGCCGGTCGAGCCGACCAAGGAGGCGCTCGACCGCGTGACGGGTGCCACGCCTGCGGCGCTGATGGCGCGCGACTACCACTCGCTCTGGCTC
The DNA here is from genome assembly GCA_045806365.1 of Gaiellaceae bacterium. Taxonomy (GTDB): domain Bacteria; phylum Actinomycetota; class Thermoleophilia; order Gaiellales; family Gaiellaceae; genus 3-1-20CM-4-69-9. The sequence continues at coordinate 335 of JBJMJL010000013.1, read as the reverse complement.
AACTCGGCGGCGCTCGCACGGGCGAACGGCGACCTCGACGTCGCGGGCGGCGTCGTCGAGCGCGACGCGAGCGGCGAGCCCACCGGCGTGCTGCGCGAAGAATGTGCCTGGCACTTCCGCGATACGCACGTGCGCCCGACGGAGGACGTGATGGTCGAGGCGTCGCGGGAGGGCGTGAAGATCGCCGTCGCCCGCGGGGTGACTGCGGTGCACGACAAGGACGGCTGGCTCGGCGCGCTCGGCGTGTGGCAGCGCCTGCGCGACGAAGGCGCCCTGAACCTGCGCGTCTGGCAGTCCGTGCCGGCCGACCAGGTCGAGCACGCCGCCGCGCTCCA
>JBJMJL010000012.1:0-9391 GCA_045806365.1 Gaiellaceae bacterium | reverse complement strand
CTCCCACGCCGGCGAGGTACTTCTTCTCCGCCTCGGGAATGCCGAGCTTGTCCCACGTGTCGAGGATCTCGGCCGGCAGATCCTCCCAGCGCTCGGCCTGCTTTTCGGTCGGACGGATGTAGTAGTAGATGTTCTCGAAGTCGATGTCGTTGAGGTTTCCGCCCCACTGCGGCAGCGGGCGCGCGAGGAAGTAGTCGAGCGACTTGTGCCGGAACTTGCGCATCCAGTCAGGCTCGTTCTTGTGCTCTGCGATCGCCTCGACGACCTCGTGCGAAATCCCGCGGCCGGACTTGAAGAAGTAGTCCTTCGCCTCGTCGGGGTTAGAGAAGCCGTACTTGTATTCCTCGCGGATCTCCTTGACGGTCTCGGTCTCAGTCGGCAACCGCTGTCACCTCCGGCATGAACGCTTCGTAGCCCTCGGCCTCGAGCTTGTGGGCGAGCTCGGGACCGCCTTCCTCCACGATACGTCCTCCGACCATGACATGGACGAAGTCGGGCGTGATGAAGTTGAGGATGCGCTGGTAGTGCGTGATGACGAGCGCGCCCATGTCCGGGCCGATCAGCTCCTGGACGCCGCCGGCGACGATGCGCACGGCATCGATGTCCAGCCCGGAGTCGGTCTCGTCGAGCACGGCGATGCGCGGCTTCAGCATTGCCAGCTGCAGGATCTCGATCCGCTTCTTCTCTCCGCCCGAGAAGCCGTCGTTGAGGTAGCGGGACGCCAGCTCGCGCGAAACCTTGAGGCGATCCATCTGGGCGAGCAGCTCCTTGCGGAACTCGGGAATCGGGACCGGATCGTCCTCGCCGCCGTTCCGGGCCTTGCGGACCGAGTTGATCGCGCTGCGCAGAAAGTTGGTGACCGTCACGCCGGGCACCGCATGCGGGTACTGGAACGCGAGAAAAAGCCCGCGCTGCGCGCGCTCGTCCGCTTCGAGTGAGAGCACGCTCTCGCCGTCCAGGAGCACGTCTCCGTCGGTGATCTCGTAGGCGGGGTGGCCCATGAGGGCGTAGGCGAGCGTCGACTTGCCCGAGCCGTTCGGCCCCATGACCGCGTGGACCTCGTTCGTGTTAACGGCGAGGTCGATGCCCTTGACGATCTCGGTGCCGTCTTCCAGGGCGACATGCAAGTTTTTCAGCTCGAGAAGGGCCAAGTTTGTGACGTCCAGTTCCGTGTAGAGAAGCGGCCTGACAGGCTCGCTAGTAGCGCCATGGTACCCAACCCCAGGCCGGTGCCGACCAGCCCGCGGTGCAGGCGCAGCCACGTCCACGCAGTGCTGTTTCGCGATTGATCGTCGAAGCGGCCGTGCGCGCCGGGGTCGCCGGGCAGGGGCTCGAAGAGGTTATCCGGCGAGTCCGTGGGCTTCAGCTCGTCGGTGTGCTGGCCCTTCCAGCCGTTTCGCAGCAGGATGCGGTCCCCGGCCCGCGGCGAGAGCTTCTGGCCCCACAGGAGCTTCTGCGCGCCCCAGCCGATCGGCAGCTCGCGGATCGGCCGTTCGCAGCAGTGCAGCACGGCGTCGGCAAACGGCTCGGGCTGGTAGATCGGCGGCACCGGCTGTGGCTGCAGGCCCATTCGCTGGCGGGCGCGGTCGAACTGCGGCGTATTGATCGCGCCCGGAAGGATCACGGATACGTCGACGCCGGCGTTCTGCTTCTCGAGCTCCACGCGGGCTGACTCGAAGAACGTTCGTAGCGCCGCCTTGCTCGAGCAGTACGCAGCCTGCAGCGGGATCCCGCGGTACGACAGCGCCGACGCGATCTGGATGAACGTGCCGCGTGCCGCTCGCAGGTGCGGTAGCGACGCCCAGAAGCCGTAGACGCCGCCGAAGAAGTTCACGTCGAAGACCCGCCGGAGCTCGTCGTCCTGCAGCTTGTGCGCCTCGGCATAGACGGTGACCATCCCGTTGGCGATGTACGTGTCGATGCGGCCGAAGCGCTCGACGGCCGCATTCACGAGCCGCTCCACCTGGGTGCGATCCGTGACGTCCGTCTCCACCGCGAGGTCGACTGCGGCGCTCTCCAACGCCTCGCGGGTGCGTGCTCCGATGACGACCTTTGCGCCTCGGCGCGCGGCCCGCTCCGCGATCGCGCGACCGAGGCCGTACGAGCCGCCGCCGATCACGACGACTTGTTCTGCAAGCGGTTTCTTCCGGCTCATCGCGGTCGTCTTTCCCCCGCTCAGGCCTCCAAACCGCTACCCTGACCGCATGCCGAACGTCGGCCCTTGGGAGATCATCCTCCTGCTCCTGCTGGCGCTGCTCCTGTTCGGCGCCAAGCGGCTTCCCGAGATCGGCCGTTCGATGGGAAAGGGCATGCGCGAGTTCAAGGATTCGCTCGGCGGCAAGGAGCCGGACGACGATCCGGCTGAGCTGCCGATGCAGACGACCGACGCGACGGTCGCGGCGCGCGAGCGCGAGCGCGACCCCGCGTAGACATCCGTGAAGCGGCTACCGCGCCGCCTGAGACACGGCGAGGAAGCGACCCTCGTCGAGCATCTCGAGGAGCTGCGAGTTCGCATCTTCGTCGCCCTCGGCGCGGTCATTCTCGGCTTTGCGATCGCGTTCGTCTTCCGCGGCGATCTGCTGGACTGGCTGAACGCGCCGCTGCCGGAGGGCCGCGGGAAGCCGATCACGCTGAGCGTGGCCGAGCCGTTCCTCACGTCGATGAAGGTCAGTCTGCTCGCGGGGCTGGCGCTCGCTCTGCCCGTCGTCCTCTGGCAGCTGTGGAGCTTCCTGGCGCCCGCCGTCGAGCCTCACGCCGAGCGGATGGTGCTGCTGTTCGTGCTGCTCGCGACCGTGCTGCTCGTCGCGGGCGTCGCTTTCGCCTACTGGGTGGTGCTGCCGAAAGCCGTTCACTTCCTGACGAACTTCGACGACCAGTACTACAACTCGCAGCTGCGTGCGCGCGACTACTACGGGTTCGTCATGACGGTGCTGATCGCGGTCGGGCTCGTCTTCCAGTTGCCGATCTTCATCCTCGCGCTCGTACGGCTCGATGTCCTGTCCACCGACACGCTGCGCAAGAACCGCCGGCTTGGGTACTTCATCGTCGCGGTCGTCGCCGTGCTGCTGCCTGGGATCGATCCGGTCACGACGACTTTCGAGATGGTTCCGCTGATCGCGCTCTACGAGCTTTCGATCTGGCTCGCGGTGCTGGTCGAGCGCAGATCGACGCGCATCGAAGCGGCTAGCCTTAGCGAGCCGTGAGCGAGGTTCTCTCCGCCGACTGGGTGCTTCCGATCGAAGGCCCGCCGCTCGAACGCGGTGCCGTTGCGATCGAGGACGGGCGCATCGCTGCTGTCGGCCCCGTCGACGCCCTCGGAAGCAGCACCTACTTCGAGGACGCCGTGCTGCTGCCGGGATTCGTCAATGCGCACTCGCACCTGGAGTACGCCGTCTACGCCGGCTTCGGCGATTCACTGACCGACTTCGCCGAGTGGATCCGCCTGCACACGGAGCGCAAGGAGCGAATCGGCTGGGACGAGTACGTCGCGATCGCACGACTCGGGGCGGCGCAGCTGTTGCGGACCGGCGTGACGACGACCGGAGATTGCAGCTTCAGCGGTGCGGCAGCGCTCGCGATGGACGAGGTCGGCCTGCGCGGGACCGTCTTTCTCGAGGTGTTCGGCTCGGATCCCGACGACGCGCTCGACCGCTTCGAGCGTCTGCGTACGCGCGTCGCGGACAACTTCAACGAGCGGGTCTCCCTCGGCGTCTCCCCGCACGCTCCGTACAGCATCTCGCCGGCCGTCTACGGCGCGTGCACCGAGCTCGGCCTGCCGCTCGCGACCCACATCTCGGAAAGCGAGTCGGAGGTGCGCTATCTCCGCGACGGCGGCGGGGCCTGGGAGTCGATCACCTGGCTCGTCGATCCGCCCGGCATGACCGGGACGCGCCTGCTCGCGCGCGAGGGCCTGCTCGGCCCGCACGTGCTCGCAGCGCACTGCGTGCTCGTCGAGGCCGACGAGATCGCGCTTCTCGCGGAGCACGACGTCGCCGTCGTGCACTGCCCACGCTCGAACGCGTACATGGGTTGCGGGATCGCGCCGCTGCGCGAGCTGCGCGAGGCCGGGCTGCGTGTCGGCATCGGCACCGACGGCGTCTCGTCGACGCCGTCGCACGACTATTTCGACGAGCTCCGTGCAGCTGTCATGGTCGCTCGCCTGCGCGAACGCCGGCCGGACGCGATCACCGCGAGCGAAGCACTCGAGCTCGCGACGCTCGGCGGAGCGAGGGCGCTCGGGCTCGACGCCGAGGTCGGCTCGCTCGTGCCGGGCAAGCGCGCCGACCTGACCGTCGTCTCCTTGGCCGAATCGCCCTATGCGCCGGTTGAGGATCCGGCCGCGGCCGTGGTCTACGGCGGCTCGCCGGAGCGCGTGCTTGCAACGTTCGTCGACGGGGAAGCGCGTTACGAGAAGGGAGGAATGGATTGGCACGAGCTGACCGCCGCCGCGCACAGCGCGAGGCGCGCCATGCTCGCCGTGCCACCGGTCGCAGAGCCGGCGGCGGCAATGCGCGCGTAGCCGAGAACACGATGTTCTTCCCCCGCCTGCGCAACCAGGCGAAGTGGGCGTTCGTGTTCCTGATCATCGTGTTCGCGGGCGGCTTCGTGTTCCTCGGTGTCGGCTCGGGCGGTCTCGATCTGGGGCAGCTGCTCCGCGACGCGTTCGGCAACGGCGGCTCGTCCGGCACGTCGATCTCCGAGGCGCAGAAGGACGTCCAGGAGCGCCCGCTCAACGCGCCGGCACGGCTACGCCTGGCGCAGGCCCTCGAGACGAAGGGACGGACCGACGAGGCGATCCAGGCGTGGCTCGAGTACGGGAAGCTGCGGCCGAAAGACGTCACGGCGCTGCGACATCTCGGCGACCTCGAGCTGAACCAGGCCAACACGTACTTCCAGCAGGCTCAGATCGCCGCGCTGGCGCAGTCGCAGGCGGGCATCGGCGCCGCCTTCCAGCCGTCCTCGGGCGAGCTCACGAAGGCGCTGGGCCAGGACCCGATCACGTCCGCGCTGTCGAGCAAGGCGAACACCGAGCTCCAGACGGCATCGACGAAGTATCAGACGGCGGCGAGCCGTGCGATCTCGACGTACCAGCAGATCACCAAGCTCCAGCCGAAGAACCAGGAGGCGCTGTTCTCACTCGCCCAGGCGGCCGACAGTCTTCGCCAGACACCCGTTGCGGTCAGTGCGTACAAACGACTGCTCGCGCTCGACCTCGACCCGACCACGAAGGCGCAGATCCGCGAGCGGATCAAGACGTTGCAGGGCGCCGCGCAGGGTTAGACTCCGCGCCGACGGGAAGAGCCGGGGACGATGAATTTCGACATCAAGACGGAACAGCTGGGAGGCGACGCCTACGTGATCTCGCTCGCCGGCGAGGTCGACCTCTACACCGCGCCCGAGTTCAAGCAGCAACTGCTCGAGGTGATCGGGCAAGGCGGCAAGCAGGTCATCGTCGACTTCAGCAACACGACGTTCATCGACTCGACGACGCTCGGCGTGCTCGTCGGCGGCGTCAAGCGGCTTCGCACGAACGACGGCCAGCTGTCGCTCGTGTGTAGCGACCGCAACATCACCAAGATCTTCGAGATCACCGGCCTCGACCGCGTCTTCACGATCTACCCGACCCGCGACGAGGCCGTCTCCAAGCTCAAGGCGGCGGAACAGCCTCCCGCATAGATGCGGACCTAGCTTGCGTCCGCTGGTAGCAGCGCTCGCCGGGGTGGGCGTTGCCCTCGCGCTTTCAGCCTGCGGGACGGGTGGCATCTCGACGGGCGCCGCGGACCAGGACAACGGCAAGAAGTTGTTCCAGGCGAAATGCGGTGGCTGCCACTCGCTCGCAGCCGCCGGGACGTCCGGCGAGGTTGGCCCCAATCTCGACGACTCGTTCGCGCAGGCGCAGGCCGACGGCTACAAGGAGAGCGCGATCCGGAACATCGTCCACGACCAGATCAAGTACCCGGGCCAGTACTCGACGGCGTCGGACGATCCCGATTACCTGACGGCGAACATGCCGGCCAACCTCGTCAAGGGTCAGGACGCCGAGGACGTCGCCGCGTACGTCGCGGCGAACGCGGGCACCCAGGGCTTCGCGGAGGCGCAGGTGATCAGCGGGACGAACGGCAAGCAGATCTTCCAGAAGAAGTGCGCGAGCTGCCACACGCTCGAGGATGCCGGGGCGACCGGAACCGTCGGGCCCAACCTCGACCAGCTCAAGCCGCCGCTCGCCGTCGCGCAGAAACAGGTGACGAACGGCGGGAACGTGATGCCGGCGTTCAAGGGCGTGCTGACGAAGGCGCAGATCGACGCCGTCGCCAAGTACGTCGCCGACCACGCCGGCAAGTAATGGCGCTCGACATCGACGCTGTGGTCGAGGCCGGGCGCGACCGCCTGCCCGGGCTGCTCGGAATCGAGATCGACGAGATCGAGCACGGCCGCGTGCGCATGCACCTGCCGGTGCGCGAGCACCTGCTCGCGCCGAACGGCTACCTGCACGCCGGCACCGTCGTCGCCCTGGCGGACTCCGCGTGCGGCTACGGCTGCGTCGCGTCGCTACCCGAGCACGCGATCGGCTTCACCACCATCGAGCTGAAGACGAATTTCCTGGCGACCGCGCTGGAAGGGACGTTGCAGGCCGAGTCGAGCCTCGCCCACGGCGGCCGCACCACGCAGATCTGGGACGCAACGGTGACGCGCGACGACGGCAAGACGCTTGCGCTCTTCCGCTGCACGCAGCTTCTCCTGTACTAACGCACCTCTTCCCGCTCGCGTTCCAGGTCGACGACGACGTGCGTGATCGGGACGGCAAACCGTTCGCGCGCCTTCTCGACGACGCCGCGCTCGAGCCAGTTCGACCGCCCTTCGGGGTGGGTCGAGATGATGATCTCGTCGGCGCCGAAGGTGCGGAGCGCATCCTCCATCGCCTGGAGCGGATCGCCGTCGCCGACCTCCCCGTTCGCCTGGACACCGGCCTCGGCGAGCTTCGCGAGGCTCGCGTCGAGCCGTTCCTGTGCGGCAGCGCGCGCCGAGTCCTCGTCCGAGACCCAGTGCTTCAGCGGCGAGTTGAGCGCGGGCGTGACGACGAGAACCTCCTCGCGGACGTCGAGGCTCTTCTCGAGGATCATCGAGCGCAGCGTGTGGCCGCCGACCGTCTCGTTCGCGACCACGAGAATCCGACGCTCGCCCTCGGCATGCGGACGCGGGGTGGTCTGCCGCGGCCGCTCTTCGCGCCGCGCGCGCAACCACCAGACGACGACGGCCGCGCTCAGGAGGATGAACACCGCGACCCCCAACCACTTGTTGATGACCGCGGCGATCACGATCGCTCCGAAGTAGACGATCGAGGCGATCAGGAACCTGAACGCTTCGGCTTCGCTACGGAGCGGGTTGATCACGCCAGACGATCAGATCAAGTAGACGGTCGAGTACACCACGATCCACATTACGTCCACGAAGTGCCAGTAGATCCCGCCGATCTCGACGCCGTGATGGTGATCCGGGGTGAAGTGGCCGCGGAACGCGCGGATCGTCATGAACAGCAGGATCGAGAGGCCGACGAAGACGTGAGCTCCGTGCAGGCCCGTGAGCGAGTAGAAGATCGTCCCGAAGGCGCCGTCGTGCGGCGCGAAGCCGACGCGTGAATACTCGCGCGCCTGGGTCAACAGGAACACGAGCCCCATCAGGAACGTCAGCAGCAGGCCCGCCTGCAGGCCGGCGCGGTTGCCGCGCTTGATCGAGGTCAGCGCCCAGTGCATCGTGAACGACGACGTCACCAGGATCGCCGTGTTCACGCCGGCGACGAACACCGGTAGCTCGAACGGGGCGGGCGGCCAGTCGATCCCGTTCGCGACGCGGACGAAGAAGTACGCGGTGAAGAACGCGCCGAAGAGCATGATCTCCGACGCGATGAAGAGGAGCATCCCGAGCACCGATGCGCTGACGCGCGAGCTCTGGTGTGCGACCGGCGGCCCGTGGTGCGCGGCTTCCGCGTGAGCGCTCACGCCGGAACCTCCTCGCTCGCCATGACGTGCTCCACGGAGACGCCGGTCTCGTTTCGAAGACGCTCGATCAGGTCCCGCCGGAGCCAGCCGGACTTCTCGGGTCCGAACGTCGAGACGATGATCTCGTCCACGCGTTCCTCGCGCATCGCGTCGAGTGCCGCCGAGAACGGATCGGGATGGGCCACCTGGCCGTGCGCGTCGATCCCCTCGCTGCGCAGCTCGGCGACTGCGCGGCGCAAGCGGCGGTCCGCGTCCGGATGCGAGCCCTCGGAGGGATCGCTCTGCGGCGAGACGAGCAGGAAGCTCGCGTTCCCCTCCCGCGAGCGCTCACGCACCTTGTCGAGCAGCTGTCGCCCGAGCACGGTCTCGTTTGCGATCACGAGCACGTTCCGCTGACCGGTCTCCGCGGTGACGTCGACGACGACATGCTCGACCGGACGGTCGCCGGCGACGTCCCGGATCCGGTCGACGACGTTCTTGCGCAGCCAGCCGGACTTCTGTTGGGGGTGCGTCGCGACGATCAACGCCTCCACGGGCGGCTCGAGCTGAGCGAGCGCGTCGCGCACCGCGGTGACAGGATCGCTCTCGACGACGAGGCCGTGGGCCGGGATCCCGTCGTTCCTCAGCAACGCGAGCGTCCGGTCGAGGCGCCGGCCCGCCGCCGCGCGGCGCGTGTCCTCGTAGACGACGTAGCCGTGCGTCGCCCGGTTGACCGGGCAGATCACGGTCACGCGCAGGTCCTCGTCGCGATGACGTTCGACCGCGTCGATCAGCGTCCGGCCCGTGACGGTCTCATTGGCGACGACGAGCAGATGCATCACTGCACGCGTACTTCCTCCGCTGTGCGGTCGCCGTTGAGCACCGCATGGCGCGCTCCGGGCACGCCGTACTCATACGGGTTGCCGACCACCTGCGGGATCTCGTCGAAGTTGAAGACAGGCGGCGGCGACGAGACCTGCCACTCCAGCGTGAGCGCGCGCCACGGGTTGCCGGGGGCGATCGGCCCGCGCCGCATGCTGATGACCATGTTGTAGAGGAACACGATCGTCGACGCGCCGAGGAAGAACGACGCGACCGAGATGAACGCGTTCCAGTGCGCGAACGTCGGGTCGTAGTCGGACACGCGGCGCGGCATTCCCTGCGTCCCGATCAGGTGCATCGGGAAGAACGTCGCATTGAAGCCGATGAACGTCAGCCAGAAGTGCAGCTTCCCGAGCCGCTCGTTGTACATGCGGCCGGTCATCTTCGGGAACCAGTAGTAGATCCCGGCGAAGATCGTGAAGAGCGAACCGCCGAAGAGCACGTAGTGGATGTGCGCGACGACGAAGTAGGTGTCGCTGACGTGGATGTCGATCGGGACGGCGCCGAGGTAGATGCCGGACAGGCCGCCGATC
>JBJMJL010000011.1:0-9646 GCA_045806365.1 Gaiellaceae bacterium | reverse complement strand
CATCCACCAACGCCACCGGCAGGGCCACTGATGATGCGCGTTCCCGTCAGCTGGCTGAAGGAGTACGTGCAGTTCGACGAGCCGATCGAGGCGGTCGCGCAGCGGCTCGTGATCACGAGTTGCGAGGTCGACCGGATCGTCAAGCGCGGCGTGCCCGACGCCAACGGCAACCTCGCGCATTACCTCGTCGGCAAGGTCCTCGAGGCCGGTAAGCATCCGAACGCCGACCGCCTGCAGCTCTGCCGCGTCGATGTCGGTGAGGGCGAACCACGCCAGATCGTCTGCGGAGCCTGGAACTTCGGCGCGGGAGCGACGGTCGCGGTCGCGCTCCCCGGGGCCGTTCTTCCCGGCGGCGAAACGCTCGAGCAGGCGAAGCTGCGAGGCACGGTCTCCGACGGGATGATCCTGTCCGAGCGCGAGCTCGAGCTCGGCGTCGATCACACCGGCATCCTCGTGCTCGAGGAGGGCCCGGAGCCCGGCACGCCGCTCGCGGACGTGCTGTCGCTGTCGGAAGACGTGCTCGAGCTCGAGACTGGGCACAACCGCCCGGACCTGCTGTCGGTCTACGGCATCGCTCGCGAGGTCGCGGCGCTCCTCGACGCCGAGCTGGCGCCGCCGCCCGGCACGGATCCACCGCGCTCCGACGACGAGCCCGTCGACGTGCACATCGACGACTTCGACGGCTGTCCGCGCTACGTCGGACGCACGTTCCGGGACGTGCGCGTCGAGCCGTCGCCCGCCTGGCTGAAAGCGCGGCTCCTCGCGGCGGGCATGCGTCCGATCTCGAACGTCGTCGATATCACCAACTACGTCATGCTCGGGCTCGGGAACCCGCTCCATGCCTTCGACCGCTCGAAGTTGCGCGACGGCCGGATCGTCGTGCGGCGCGCGCGGCGCGGCGAGGAGCTGCGCACGCTCGACGACACTCTGCGCACGCTCGACGAACGCGACCTCGTGATCGCCGACGCCGAGCACGCGGTGGCGATCGCCGGGATCATGGGCACGCTCGAGAGCGAGGTCGACGACCAGACGACCGAGGTGCTGCTCGAAGCGGCGAACTTCGAACCGCTCACCATTCACCGTTCCTCGGAGCGCCTGCGCCTGCGCACCGAAGGCTCGAACCGCTGGGAGAAAGGCGTCGATCCCTACCTCGCCGAGCAAGCGGCGAAGCTCGCGACGCAGCTGCTCGTCGACGTGGCCGGCGCGCGCTGGGTCGGTGGCGTCGACGCGCGCCGTGAGCTCCCCGAGCGGCCGGTCGTGCACCTCCGTCCGGAGCGCACCGATCTGCTCGTCGGCCTGCGCACCGAGCCGGACGAGCAACGCGCGATCCTCGAGCGGATCGGCTTCGAGGTCCGCCCGGACTGGACGGTGACAGTGCCGACCTGGCGCGCGCGCGACGTGACGCGCGAGGCCGACCTCGTGGAGGAGGTCGCGCGCTTCCGGCTCGACGACGTGCCGTACACGCTTCCCCAGCGCACCGCCATGTTCGGGCGGCTGTCGAAGGAGCAACGCCTGCGCCGCGTCGTCGAAGACGTGCTCGTCGGCTGCGGCTTCTCCGAGTCGTACAACTGGAGCCTCGTGGCAGAGGACGACGATCCGAAGGCGCTGCGCCTGCCCGAGCCGCTCAGCGCCGATCAGGCCGTGCTGCGCACGACGTTGCGACGCGGGCTGATCGAGTCCGCGCAGCGGAACGTCGACGCCGGCGCCGAGGACGTCGCGCTCTTCGAGATCGCGCGCGTCTACCTCCCGTCCGGCGGCAAGCTGCCCGAGGAGCGCTGGCGCGTCGGCGCGATCGTGTCCGGCGGCTTCGCGCCCGCCAAAGGGGCCGTCGAGACGCTGCACGAGGCGTTGAAGGTCGAGTTGCGCGCCGAGCGCACGACCGAGCCGTTCCTGCACCCGGGCAAGGCGGCCCGACTCGAGTCGGGCTGGGTCGGCGAGCTCCATCCGGCGCTGCTCGACGGGGCGTGGGGGATGTTCGAGCTCGACCTCGCAACGCTCGTCGAGGCGGTCCCGGACGTCGTCCACTACGAGGACGTCATCACCTACCCGCCTGTCCGGCAGGATCTCGCCTTTGTCGTCGACGAGGACGTAGCTGCAGGCGACCTCGTCGCCGCGGCCCGCGAAGCGGCCGGGCCGGAACTCCGCGAGATGCGGCCGTTCGACGTGTATCGCGGCGCTCAGATCGGGCCCGGCAGGAAGTCGATCGCTTTCTCCGTTGCCTTCCAGTCGCCGGAACGGACGCTCACCGACGAGGACGCTGCGGGGCTCAGAAACCGCATCGTTGAGCGGCTTCAAGGCGCGTTCGGGGCCGAGCTGCGCGCCTGAGCAGGGAAATATCCCTTAGAAGGCGTATCCATATGACTTAGATCGCCGTTCTCTCCGCGTAACGCCCCTCTGAATGTCACTCGAGAACGAGGAGAGGACCGATGACAAAGCGTACTGCGGCGGGCCTGACGAGCAGCGTCGTGCTCGCCCTGGGCATGACCGCGTTCGCGGGCTCGGCTCTCGCGGGCAACGGACACGGGAACGGCAATGCCGATAGCACCCCGACCGTTTCCGCGACCGACTCCGCTTCCCAGGATCAGGATCACGGGAACTCGGCGAACGCGCCGGGTCAGGTCAAGAAGGACCAGGCGTCTATCGCGACTAGCAGCGCCTCGGCGCAGAGCAACGGCGGCGCGGACGCCAATGCAAATCCCACGACTGCCGGCGTGAAGCCGACCAGCTCCACGGCGCAGGGCAACCACAACACGTCCTGCAGCACCGGCGGCGGCACCGGTTCGAGCGCCACGTGCACTTCGACCGGGTCGAATGCGGCTACGGCCCAGACTGCGGCACACAAGGACGCGTCGAAGCGCTACGGCAACGACTCGACGGCCGCGCAGATCGCGAACGGCCGCGGTGCTCCTGCGGGCACCAAGGTTTACGGGCCCGGCAACAGCCAGCCGCACAAGGTGACCGACTGCAAGCACAAGCATGCGGTCGACGTCCACGCGGTCAAGAGCTACTCGTCGGCTTCGTGCACCGCGCAGACCGGCGGCAGCACGAGCAACTCGTCGAACAGCTCCAACACGAGCAACACGTCGAACACCTCGAACACGTCCAACACGTCGAACACGTCGAACGTGACCGCGACGGGCAGTGTCGCGGGAGCGTCGACGACGGGCGCCGCGGCGACGGCGAGCGGCAGCACCCAGCAGGGTGGTGTCCTCGGCTCCACGGCGTCGGCCTCGAAGGGCGGCTCCAACGCCGGCCCGCAGGGCGGCGTCCTCGGCGCGGTCGAGTCCGTCGGCCAGGGCGCATTGCCCTTCACGGGCTTCCCGCTCTGGATCGCCGTGCTGCTCGCGGTCGCGTTGATCGTCCTCGGCCTCGCGCTTCGGCGCCACGGCCGCGTGACGGCGTACTAAGTCCACAAGCGCTCCACCGGGCGAAGGGCGGCCTCCGGGCCGCCCTTCTTTTTGCGCCTGCTCTGGACAAACACCTCTTCCTCACTAACGTGAGTAGCGGGGAAGGGGAGGATCACTATGCGGCTAGCGGGCACGTGTGTGCTCGTTCTTTGCGTCTTCGTGTTCGCCGGTTCGGCGACCGCAGACAACGGGAACGGAAACGGCAACGGCAACTCCGGGGACGGTGCGCCTGGTAATTCGGCAAGCGCGCCTGGACAGGTGAAGAAGGAAGCCTCGGCGGCGGCGCCGGCGGCCGAGCAGGGCGTTGCGTCTGCACCGGCAGCGCCGGCTGCGCCACCGACGGAGGGCATGAAGCCGTCGAACGACACGGCGCACGAGACGCACGCGGCCGCGTCCTCGAACGAGACGAAGGAGTACGGGAACGGCCAGAACGCCGGCGCGATCGCGATGAAGCACGACGCGCCGCCGAGCACCGCCTTGCACGGTCCCGGCAACAGTCAGCCACACAAAGCGGCGCCGTGTAGCGGCGGACACGAGGTCGACGTACATGCCTTGAAGGGCAGTCGTGCAGGCGGATGCGGCGCGCCTGCGCCCGGCCCGACGCCGACGCCGGCGCCGCACCCGCAACCCGGTCCGGGTCCCGCACCGACGCCGAAACCGGCGCCGCGCGCCCCCGCGGATCCGGGCGGGTCGCACGAGATCGCACCGCCGAAGGAGGAGCCGACCACGTCGTCGCCGACGGCGGTGCCGAGCGATCCGGGCGGGCCCGGCGCGCACGTGGCGGGAACGCGCACCGTCGTCCGCGTCCACAGGGGCACGTCGCCCGAAGCCGGGGTCGCGACGGCACAGGTGGATCACGCTGGATCGCTGCCCTTCACGGGAGCGCCTCTCTGGCCCGCCGTCCTGGCCGGTCTCGGGCTGATCCTGGCAGGCGTCGTGCTGCGGAAAATCCGAACCGCCGAGGCTTCCGTAGAGTCCGGGCATGACCACACGAATCGCACTCGTAACGCTGCTCGCGGCCCTCGTGATTCCCTCGGCGGTCGCGCAAGCCGATAACCCGCGCCTCGTCGGCGTCGTCGGAACGAACGATGCGTTCGTGATCGGGCTGCGCGACGCGTCGGGCAATCCCGTCACCCAGCTCGAGCCCGGCACGTACGACATTGCGGTCAGCGACCGCTCGGAAGCCCACAACTTCCACTTGAAGGGCCCCGGCGTCGACATGGCCACGTCGGTCGGCGAGAAGCAGGAGGTCACCTGGACCGTGACCATCGGAGTCGGGCGCTACGGCTACGTCTGCGACGCGCACACCGGGAACATGCGCGGCTACTTCCTCGCCGGTGCCGTCACCCCGCTCGCGCTCACGGGCAGCGTCGGTCCTCGCAAGACGATCTCGCTCAAACCGAAGTCCGTCCTCGTCGGTCCGGCCGTGATCGCGGTGACCGACAAGAGCAAGACCGACAACTTCCATCTCACGGGGCCCGGCGTGAACAAGAAGACCGGGGTGAAGACGCGTGGGAAGGTGACGTGGGCGGTCACGCTGACGCCCGGGACCTACACGTACAGATCGGACAAGACCAAGCGCCTACGCGGCAGCTTCGTCGTCAGCTTCCCCGTCTAGCGGGCTTGATCAGTCCGGCGTTCTCGCCGCCGGCGGCGCGGATGTCCGCCTGCCGGTCGAGCTCCGAGTTGAGCTCGGCGCCGTACAGGAGCGCGAACGCCGAATAGTTCAGCCAGAGCAGGAGGATGATGCCCGTCGCGAGCGCGCCGTACGTCTTCGTGTAGTTGCCGGCGAACGTGACGTAGAGCGCGAAGAGCCCGGACAGTGCAAGCCAGAGAAGCGAGCCGACGATCGATCCGGGCGTGATCCACTTCCAGCTGCGCTGGTCCTTGTTCGGGCCGAGGTAGTAGACGAGTGCGAAGAAGAGCAGGATCGCGAAGAACGCGACCGGCCAGCGTAGAACCCCCCAGGTCAGGTCGAACACGGTGCCGAGCCCGGCCTTCTTCGCGATCGCGTCGCCCAGCGAGCCGCCCACGACGATCAGCAGGAAGATGCCGGCGGTCGTGATCCCGGTCGAGACGACGAGGACGATCGCGATCACGCGGACGCGCCAGAACGGGCGCGTCTCCGGACGCTCGCCGGCGCGATTGAGCGCCTTGATGATCGATCCCATCGCGCCGCTCGCCGCCCAGACGGCGCCGAAGAAGCCGATGATGAACGCGGCCGCCGACCTGCCGTTCGTCGAGTCCGTCTGGAGGGTGGAGATGAACTTCATCACGCCCGCCGGCGCGATCGGATCGAGCAGCTCCTTGACGTTGTCGTAGAGATCGAAGATGCCGAGCGCGCCGACGATGAACGCCATCGCCGGGAAGAACGCCAGCAGCGAGCTGTACGCGACCTGCTGCGACAGCCCCATGCAATCGTCCTTCATGAACTGCGAGAAGCTGCGCCTGAGGGCCGCGAACCACTCGCCGCGGCTGAGGTGCTCCGGGGAGCTCGGCGTGCGGCCTACGTGTGCGGTGCGCTGTTCAGTCGCGGTCGACAAGGCGGAAGCGGCCAACGGTGGCTTTCGTGTCGCCTTCCCGTCCTCGCCGGAAAATCAACCGTGCGGTTGCTCCGACGCCGCCTGCCAGCAGGAAACCGGCGCCGAGCGCGCCGACGGCGACCGCCGGCAGATTGGCGCGCAGCTTCCCCCGGATGTCCGTCGCCTCCTCGAAGCTCTCGCGCAGCGAGTCCGCCGCACCGGCGAGCTGCTCGCGCTCGGCCTCGATGTCGCGGCGGACGTCCGCGACAGTGCGTGAGTTGCTACCGGCCATTGCTCTTCAGCGCCTCCGTCGTGAGCTTCGCCTCTCGGATCGCCTGCTCCGGGACCGGCGGCGTCCCTTTCTTGATGCGCGACACGCCGACCAGGCCGAGGACGGCGGCGAGGAGAAGCAGGATCGCCGTCGTGATCAGCAGCGCGAGCCACGTCGACATCGCCGTGGCGAGCCCAGCCGCGATCGTCGCGAACGCGAAGCCGAGCATGAACACGAGGAAGAGCGCCGCGCCCAGTGACAAGCCGATGCCGACGCCGAGCGAGACGACCTTGCGCTTGAGCTCGAGCGCCGCGAGCTCGAGCTCGAGACGGACGATCGCGCTTGCGTGCTCGGACACCTGCTTGACGGCCGGGCCGAGGCCCTGCGCATCAGCGTCTCGGGTGGGCATGTCCCCTCCAGTCGATCCATTTGGCGAGCAAGATGCCGGCGGCCAGCGCGACGCCGAGCACGAGGAACGGGTTCGGGCCGCCACCGCCCTTCGGCTTCTTGCGCTTTCCGAGCTGCGGGCTCGTCGGCGACAGCGGCGCGCGCCCCGGCTGCTGGTTCATCGGTGCGTCTCCTTTCGCCCGCGCCTTGATCAGGCTCGGCTTCATTTTCCTGATCAGGTCGGCGTCCTCCGCCAACGGCTCGGCCAGCTTCGCCTTCACGCCGCCTTCGCCGGCCAACTGGTTCGCCAGCTGCTGCAGCTTGTTCGCCGCGCGCTCCACTTTTTGATCGGCGGTCGTCATTTCTTCGTCGGCGGCTCCTCGCCGGTGAGGGTACGCCAGATGTGCGAGGCCGTGCGGCGAGACACGATCGTCGCGAGGGCCGCGAGGCCGCCGTAGAGGCCGGACCACATCAACTTGCGCAGCATGCTTCGGATGTTCTACCAACCAGGCCTCGTCGAAAACACTGCATACGTATTCTCTTTCTATGCAGCTGGGGAAGGCGGAGCGCCACCGTTTGATCGAGAGCGTCGTCACGCGCAAGCGCGTCGGCACGCAGTTCGAGCTACAGGACGCGCTCGCCGATGCGGGTTGCGGAGTGACACAGGCGACGATCTCGCGCGACATCCGCGAGCTCGGGCTGGAGAAGACGCACGACCAGTTCGGCCGTCCGCGCTACGTCCTGCGCGACAGTGGGCGGCGTGCCGACCCCGGCGAGGCGTTGAACGCGGTGCTCGGACAATTCGGCCGGAAAGTGACGCCGGCCGGCAACATCGTCGTCTTGCAATCGGAGCTCGGGACAGCGCCGGCGATCGCGCGTGCGCTCGACCAGCTCGTGCACGACCGCATCGTCGGGACGCTCGCGGGCGACGACACCGTCCTCGTCGTCGCGCTGTCGGAGCGTGACGCGCGCGCTCTGGCACGCGACCTCGCGGCGACGCTCGCCTAGGGCAGGAACTCTTCGCTCGGCGGGGGCTCGCTGTAGGCGTCGAGGTCTTTCACCTCGTCGCCGGACAGCTGCACCTGAACCGAGCCTTCGGTGATCGAGCCGACGACCTCCGCGGGGACGTAGCGCGCACCGGCGAGCAGCCCAGTGGAGATCGAGAGGCCGTTGAAGATGTCGACTCCGGTGTCGCCGACGACTTCCTCGACGCGCCCGATCTCGGAGCCGCCCGCGTCGACGACCTTCCAGCCGGGCTCGATCAGCAACCAGGAGACCGGATCGCCGCTCACGTTCAGACGGCGCGACCGTCGACGTACCAGACCGGCCCTTGCGTTCCGACCGGGTGCGTGTCGGACAGGGCGTGCAGGATCTCGACCACGCCGGTGATCCCTTCTTCGTCGCACCGTTCGAGGCACCGGCTCGCCATCTCCGGCGAGACGCCGTAGCCGAAGTGGTGGGCCGAGCGGAAGCGCAGCGCGGCGGAGCTCGAACGCGACGGGTTCAGCGGCGCGAGCAGCAGTGCGCTGCGCTCGACGTAGTCGGTTGACTCGAAGCGCACCTCGGCGTACACGTCGCTCCAGTCGGAAGGCAGACCCTGCAGCTCGCGCTTCCATGCGTCGCGCAGGCTGGTGCGTGTGCGCAGCTCGGCCGGAGGCGCCGCCTGTGCGCCGACGAGCTCGAGCTCGCCGCGGATGCCCTCCTCGTCGATGCGGCGAAGTAACCGCCGCACCGCCTCGGCGCCGACGCCGCCGCCGCGGCGCGCCGCCGCGAACCGGATCCTCTTGCCGAACCGCCCCGGATTCGCCGGCCCGAGCAGCGCCGCGGCGCGATCGCAGCGCGCGTCGTCCTCCACTGTCAACAGCAGACGCGCGTCGGCCCAGTCGTCGGGCAGCTCGCGTTCGATCTCGCTGAAACGGTCGACGAGGCTCACGGGGCTGAGCATAACCTCAGCCTCGTGGCGAAGGTTGAGCAAAAGGGAGCGCTCTCCAAGTCGGAGCTGCGCGAGTTCTTCCGCGAGATGCTGCTGATCCGGCGCTTCGAGGAGAAGGTGGAGGAACGCTTCCGCGCGGGCGAGCTGCCCGGCTTCCTGCACGTCGCGATCGGCCAGGAGGCGGTGGCGGTGGGTGTTTGCCGCGCGCTCGAGGAGGGCGACATCATCGCCTCCACGCACCGCGCGCACGGTCACACGCTCGCGAAGGGGACGACGCCGAACGAGGTGATGGCGGAGCTGTACGGGAAGCTCGAGGGCTGCTCGCACGGCTACGGCGGCTCGATGCATCTCTACGACATCGAGCGCGGGAACATGGGGGCGAACGCCGTCGTCGGCGGCGGCCTGCCCGGAATCGTCGGCGCCGCGCTCGCGTTCAAGGTCCGCGGCGAGTCTCGAGTCGCCGTCGCGTTCTTCGGCGACGGTGCGACGAACATCGGGACGTTCCACGAGTCGCTCAACCTCGGGCAGCTGTGGGAGGTGCCTGCGGTGTTCGTCTGCGAGAACAACCATTGGGCGGAGTCGACGCCCGGCTGGCAGCACATGCCGATCGAGGACATCTCGCAGCGCGCGGTCGCGTACGGGATGAAGGCCGTGAAGGTCGACGGCCAGGACGTGGAGGCGGTCTACAAGGCGACGCGCAAGGCGCTCGAGCACGCACGGACCGGCAAGGGCCCGGTCTTCCTCGCCGTCGAGACGTACCGCCTCGTCGGCCACTACGTCGGCGATCCCCAGGTGTACCGCTCCAAGGAGGAGTTCCAGGAAACGCGCGAGACGCAGGATCCGCTCGACCACCTGCGCGCGAAGCTCGAGCTCTCGGACGACGAGGTCGAGGAGCTCGACCGCGAGGTGCAGGAGGTCGTCGAGGCGTCGGTCGACTTCGCCAAGAACGGCACCGATCCGAAGCCCGAGGACGCCCTCAAGAACGTCTATGCGTAGCGTCGATTCATACGATCTGGGTCAGCGGCGCAGACGGACGCGCGGGCAAAGCCCGCACGCCCTGAAGTCGGCGCCGGCAAGCGGCGCCTCCGACGCCTGATGCCTGAGCTGAGCTACCGCGAGGCCGTGC
>JBJMJL010000010.1:0-10007 GCA_045806365.1 Gaiellaceae bacterium | reverse complement strand
CACCGCGGCGAGGCCGCCGAACACGAGCTTCCATAGCCACACGGCTTCGAAGCCGAACAGCTTGTCGCAGAGGAGACCCGCTGCGGTGGCGATCACGATCAGTTCGAAGATCGCCCAGCCGAAGCACTGCAGGATGTTGAGCGCCGTTGCAAGGTACGAGCCGCGCCGCCCGAGCGGCGCGCGCTGCAGCACCATCGACGGGACGCGCGCATCGGCACCGATCAAGGCGGCGGTTGCGAGCATTGCGTTCCCGACCACAGCACCGACGAGCGTCGCGGTGAGTGCGTCACGAAGAGGGAGGTCGAAGTACGCAGGCAGTACGAGGACGAGCAACGAGATGCCGAGGTTCGTCCAGAGCAGGGTTGTGTCGAACGTCCCGAGGACGCGCAGCCGCTCGGGCACAGGCTCGATCCCCCAACTGGGCGTCTCCTGCAAGGGCGCGGGTAGCGTATCCGCCACTGTGTTGCGCACGTCTGCACTCGTCGTCGCCACGCTGGCCATCGCGCTCGCCGGCTGCGGCAGCGAGCCGAAGACCGTGACGAAGGCGCAGTACGAGCGCGAAGTGCAACGCCTAGGCACCGAGCTGACGAACGCCGGCTCCGAGCTCGGACGCTCGATCGACATCGCGACGTTCAACGGCAACGTCGACAAGCTGCAAGACACGCTGCACAGCGCCGCGGACGACCTGCACGGCATGAAGCCCCCGGCGAACGTGCAGGGTGCCAACGACCAGCTGGCGGATGCGCTCGACGGCTTCGCCGACGAGCTCGAGCAGGTGAAGGAGGCGCGCCGCAAGAGCATCTATCGCGCGCGAGATGCGCTCGTGCGCGTCAGCAAGTCGCAGCCGGTGAGCCAGGCCCGCCGGGCGACGCGCCAGCTGAAGCGCGCCGGCTACCAGACCGGGCAGTTCGGCTCGCTGTAATAGAGTGCCTAGGTAATGCCTAGGCACTACTCGGCAGGCGAGGCGGCCCGTGCCCTCGGGATCAGCCTCGACACTCTGCGTCGCTGGGACCGCGAAGGACGCATCCGCGTCACGCGCGACAAGGCGAACCGCCGCGTCGTCTCCGAGCGGGAGATCAACCGCCTGCGTGCGACGGAAGGCTCGACGCTGAGTGCGCGCAACCGGCTCGAGGGCGTCGTGCGTCAGGTGAAGGTGGAGGGGCTGCTCGCGGAGATCGAGCTGGACGTCTCCCGCGGCGGCCGGCTCGTCGCCGTGATCACGCGCGAGTCGGCAGAGGCGCTCGGACTGGAACCGGGCATGCCGGCGAAGGCCGTCGTCAAGGCGACGTCGGTGATGGTCGAGCGGTGACGCGGCTCGTCGCCGTCGCGCTGGCGGCGCTCGTCCTGCCGGCGTCGGTCTCGAGCGCGACGCCGATCACCGTGCTCGCGGCCGCGTCCCTCACCGAGGTCTTGCCTCGGATCGCCAAAGCCCCCCGCTACAGCTTCGCGGGCTCCGACCAGCTCGCATTGCAGATTCGCCAAGGGGCTCCTGCGGACGTCTACGCCTCGGCCAGCCCGAAGTACGCCGAGCTGCTCTACCGCGACGGCCTCGTGCTCAAGCCCGTCGTGTTCGCCACGAACAGGCTGATCGTGCTCGTGCCGCGGTCGAATCCCGCCGGGATCCGTACCGTCTACGACCTGCGCCGCTCGGGCGTGAAGGTCGTGATCGGCGACCGTACCGTGCCCATCGGCACATATACGCGCCAGATTCTCGACGCGCTCGGGATCGGGAGCGAGGTCGCCAAGAACGTCGTCAGCGAGGAGACGGACGTCAAGGGAATCGTCACCAAGGTCGCGCTCGGTGAAGCCGACGCGGGCTTCGTCTACCGCACCGACGCGCGCGCGGTCGCCTCGCGCACACGCCCGATCGCCGTGCCGGGCTGGGCGCAGCCGCCGATCCGCTACGAGCTCGCCGTCGTCACGTCGAGCTCGCATCGCGCCGCAGCCCGCGCCTTCGTCGCGAAGGTCAAGTCGCAGCGTGGACGCCGGCTGCTGACGCGGGCCGGCTTCGGAGCTCCGTGAGAACCGTGTTCGCAGCCGTGTTCGCGCTCGCGACGGCGGTCGCGCTCGCGTTCCTCGTCCTCCCGGTGCTTGCGATCTTCCTGCGTGTGCCGCCCGGCGAGCTGCTCCACGCCCTCGACAACGACGTCACGCGCGATGCCCTGCTGGTCAGCATCAAGACGAGCGCGATCGCGCACGCCGCCGTGCTCGTCTTCGGTACGCCGACGGCGTATCTGCTCGGACGGCGGCGTTTTCGTGGGCGCGGCCTCGTCGTGACGCTCGTCGAGCTGCCACTCGTCCTGCCGCCGGCCGTCGCCGGCATCGGCCTGCTTGCGGCGTTCGGGCGGGCGGGACTGCTCGGGGACGAGCTCGATGTGCTCGGGATGCAGATTCCCTTCACGCAGGCCGCCGTCGTCCTTGCCGTCGCGTTCGTCGAGAGCCCGTTCTACGTTCGCGGCGCGATCGCCGCGTTCGAGGCGCTGGACGGGTCGCTGCTCGACGCGGCGCGGACGCTCGGCGCGCCTCCTGCGCGTGTCTTCTTCCGTGTCGCCCTCCCGCTCGCCGCGGGCGGGCTCGGCGCCGCCTCTGCCCTCGCGCTCGCACGCGGGCTGGGCGAGTTCGGCGCCACGATCATCTTCGCCGGCAGCCTGCAGGGCGTCACCCAGACGCTGCCGCTCGCCATCTACGCACAGTTCGAGCAGGACTTCGACACTGCGCTCGCGATCAGCGCCCTGTTCATCGTCGTCGGCGCGGTGCTGCTCGTCGCGCTCAAGCTGATTCCATGGTTCCGCTTCGCCTCGACTTCACGCTCCCGCTTCGGCATTTCGACGTCGAGCTAGCGCTCGACGTCGCAGGGGAGACCTTCGCACTCGTCGGGCCGTCCGGCGCGGGTAAGACGTCCGTTCTCCGTACCGTCGCCGGGCTCGCTCGCCCGCGCCGGGGAATCATCGCCTGTCGCGGCGAGACCTGGTTCGACTCCGAGCGCGGCGTCGACCGGCGGCCCGAGCAGCGCTCCGTCGGCTACGTCTTCCAGGAGTACGCCCTCTTTCCGCACCTGACGGTCGCGCAAAACGTCGCCTTCGGCGGCGGACGCGTCGACGGTCTGTTGGCCCGCCTCCGCATCGAGCAGCTCGCGAGCGCGAAGCCGCGCGAGCTCTCGGGCGGCGAGCGCCAGCGCGTCGCGCTCGCGCGCGCGCTCGCACGAAGTCCGCGCGTCCTCCTGCTCGACGAGCCGATGGCGGCGCTCGACCCGCACACGCGCGGCACCGTGCGCGCCGAGCTGCACGACCTGCTGCGCGAGCTGGGGCTGCCCACGCTGCTGGTGACCCATGACTTCGAGGACGCCTCGGCGCTGGCCGATCGCATCGGCGTGCTCGCCGAAGGCCGGCTGCGTCAGGTCGGCACGCCGGCCGACCTGCTCGGCGCGCCGGCCGACCCCTTCGTCGCGCGGCTCGCAGGCGCGAACGTCCTCGCCGGCATGGGCGCCCAGATCCCGAACGGTCTCACGCTGGTGCAGCTCGACGCCGGCCCGACCGTGTACGCCACCGATCCCGCCTCCGGCCGCACCGACGTCGTGGTCTATCCCTGGGACGTCTCGCTCGCCCGCGAGGCGCCGGACGACTCCGCGCTCAACCACATCCGCGACGAGATCGTCTCGCTCACGCCGCTCGGCAACCGGTCGCGTGTCCGGCTCAAGCTGCTCACGGCCGAGATCACCACCGCCTCGCTCGAGCGGCTGCAGCTGCGACCGGGCGAGCCGATCGTGGCGAGCTTCAAGGCGACGCAGGCGCGGTTACTGACTCGCGCTTAGGGTAGACCCGACGCGTGATCGGGTCGGCGGGCCAGTCAATCCTGACACCGCATTCGGGCCCGGAGCACAGCATCACGACGCTGTGGTGGGTGATGTTCGGCGGAGCGTGCGTGGGCTTCAGCGTCATCGCGCTCCTGCTCCTGCTCGGCTGGATCCGCCGCAATCGCGCCGGCGACGAGGCGCTGGCGACGCGACTCGTGGTCATCCTCGGCATCGCGACGCCGATCGTCGTGTTGAGCGCGCTCTTCATCTGGTCCGACGTGTTCGTCATTCGCACGACCGCCGCGCCGTCCCCGCGCTCGACGCAGATGACGGTGCACGTCATCGGCCACCAGTGGTTCTGGGAGATTCGCTACGGCAAGCAGGCTGTGGCGGCGAACGAGCTGCACATCCCGGAGCGCACGCGCGTGAACGTCGTCGGGACGACGGCGGACGTCATCCACAGCCTCTGGGTGCCCGAGCTGAACCGGAAGATCGACCTGATCCCGGGCCGGACGAACCGTGTGCTGCTGTACGCCGACCGTCCGGGTACCTACCTCGGTCAGTGCTCGGAGTTCTGCGGGCCGCAGCACGCGCACATGGAGCTGACCGTCGTGGCGGAGCCGCGCGGGCGCTTCGACCAGTGGCTGCGCGCACAGCAGCAGCCGGCGTCGCCCGGGCTCCAGCTGTTCGCGCAGAAAGGCTGCGCCGACTGTCATGAGATCCGCGGCACCTCCGCGCACGCGCACGTCGGGCCCGACCTGACACACGTCGCGTCGCGGCGCACGCTCGCTGCGGGGATCATCCCGAACGACCGTGCGCACCTGGCGGAGTGGATCCGCGACCCGCAGGACGTCAAGCCGGGGACGAGGATGCCGAAGCTGCCGCTCTCGCCGCGCGACGTCAGGGCCCTGGTCGACTACCTCGAGGGCCTCAAGTGAGCGCCGTCGCGACGCGGCCGCGCGAAGAGCGGCTCGAGCTGATCTGGGAAGAGCGGCCGGGCGTGCTCGGCTGGCTGACGACCGTCGACCACAAGCGCATCGGCCTCCTGTACTTCTTCACGACGCTCGCGTTCTTCGCGGCCGGGGGGATCGAGGCGCTGCTGATCCGGACGCAGCTGGCCCGCCCAAATGGAACGGTGCTGTCGCCGGAGGCCTTCGACCAGGCCATGACGATGCACGGCGTGACGATGATCTTCCTGTTCATCGTCCCGATGACGACGGGCGCGTTCGGCAACTACCTGCTGCCGCTCATGCTCGGCGCGCGCGACATGGCCTTCCCGCGCCTGAACGCCCTCAGCTACTGGCTCTTCCTCGGCTCCGGCCTCTTCCTGTACGCCGGGGTGGCGCTCGGGAAGGGGCCGAACTGCGGCTGGTTCTGTTACACGCCGTTGAACACCCGCCAGTTCGACCCCGGCCTCAACGCCGACTTCTATGCGCTCGGCCTGATCTTCAACAGCCTCGCTTCGACGGCGACCGCCCTGAACTTCATCGTCACGATCTTCAAGCTGCGCGCGCCGGGGATGTCGTTCAATCGCATGCCGCTGTTCGTCTTCGCGATCCTGGCGGTCTCGTTCTCGCTGATCTTCGCGCTACCGCCGCTGACGGTCGACCTCACGTTCCTCGAGCTGCAGCGCCAGCTCGGCTTCCACTTCTTCGACGTCGCGCACGGAGGCGACGCGCTGTTATGGCAGCACCTCTTCTGGCTGTTCGGCCATCCCGAGGTCTACATCATCATCCTGCCGGCGATGGGGATCGCGACGTCGATCATCCCGACGTTCGCGAAGCGGAAGATGATCGCGTTCCCACTCGTCGCGCTCGCGGAGCTGCTCGTCGCGTTCATCGGCTTCGGAGTGTGGGCGCATCACATGTTCGCCACGGGCCTACCGATCGGCGCCCTCGTGTTCTTCGCCGCCGCCTCGATGATGGTCGTGATCCCGAGCACGATCCAGATCTACGCCTGGCTCTTCACCGTCAACGTCGGGCGCCCGGAGTTTCGGGCGCCGCTCCTGTTCATCGGCGGGTTCATCGCGCTGTTCGTGATCGGCGGCCTGTCGGGGATCATGTTCGCCGCGATCCCGTTCGACCAGGCGACGACCGACACGTACTTCGTCGTCGCGCACTTCCACTTCATCATCTTCGGCGCCGCCGTCTTCCCGATCCTCGGCGGGATGTACTACTGGTTCCCGAAGGTCACCGGGCGCATGTACCACGAGGGATGGGCGCAGGCGTCGTTCTGGGTCACGCTGGCCGGCACGCTGCTGACGTTCTTCCCGCTGCACATCGTCGGCCTGCTCGGGATGACGCGACGCGTCTACACGTACCACGCCGGCTTCGGCTGGGATCCGTACAACCTCGTCGAGACGATCGGCGCGTTCCTCCTTGCGCTCGGCCTGTTGCTGATCGCGTCGAATCTGCTCTGGAGCCGCTTCCGCGGCGCGCCCTCGGGGCCCGATCCCTTCTACGGCGGAACGCTCGAGTGGACGACGCCGTCGCCGCCGCCGCCGTACAACTTCGCCGTCATCCCGACGGTGACGAGTCCGTACCCGAACTGGGAGCCGGCGCAGCCCTCGCTCGCGCTCGATCACGGGCACGAGACGCCCGCCACGACCGTGCGCGACGGCTACCTCGACGAGGTGCTGCACATGCCGGCCGAGTCGCCCTGGCCGATCATCCTCGCGCTCTGCGTGACGGCTCTCTTCGTGATGCTGCTCACGACGCATTTCGTGGTGGCCGGAATCTTCGCGATCGTCGCGGCGCTCGCACTCGCGGGGTGGCACAAGTGAGCGTCGCTCCGTACCCGCAGCGCGCCGCCAAGCCGAACGGCTGGTGGGGGATGGCCGTGTTCGTGGCGACCGAAGCCACGCTCTTCGGCGCGCTCATCGGCAGCTACTACAACCTGCGTTTCAAGACGCCCGAATGGCCGCCCGCCGGCGTACCGGACCCGAAGGTCGCGCTGCCGCTGATCCTGCTCGCCGTGCTCCTCGCGACGAGCGTCCCCGTGCAGCTCGCCGTCAAGCGGCGCGCTTGGCTCGTCGTTGCGCTCGCGCTGCAGGTCGGGTACCTCGCCGTGCAGATCCAGCTCTACGCCGACGATCTGAACAAGTTCACGCCCCAGGGCTCCGCCTACGGCTCGATCTACTTCACACTCGTCGGCGCACATCACGCGCACGTGCTGGTCGGCATCCTGCTCGAGGTGTGGCTGCTGCTCCGGCCGAACGTCGTCGGGCTGCAGGCGACGGCGTTCTACTGGCACGCCGTCAACGCGCTCGCGATCGCCGTGACCCTCGTCCAGCTGTCGCCGTCGCTGTGAGACGTCCGCGTCCCGAGCTCCTGCAGTGGTACGGCCTCTTCGGCGCCGCGTTGGCGTGGGCGGCGCAGCTCGTCGTCGGGTTCGGCGTCGCGTCGGCGGACTGCACGGCGGCGTCACGGCACTGGGGGCTCGACGTCGTCACCTGGGAGATCGTGCTCCTCGCGCTCGCGCTGACCTTCGCCTTGCTGGCGGAGGTTGCGGCGCTCACGGTCCTGCTCGCGACCCGGTACGGCGAGTACGACGATCCTCCACCGTACGGCCGGCGCCACTTCTTCGCGGTCGGCGCCGCGCTCGGCAACCTCCTCTTCCTCGCCGCGATCGTGATCAATGCGGTCGGCGTCCTCTCCAACGCGACGTGCCGCCCGGCATGAGGTTCGCGCTCGTCCTCGTCGCTGCGCTCGTGCTGACGCCGACCGCCGGCGGGAGCGGCCGCGACGTGTACGGAGCGAACTGCATCGAGTGCCACGGGCCGGGCGGGAGCGGCGTCCCGCAGCGTGGCCCGTCGTTGCGTGAAGCCGGTGCGCAGGGGGCCGACTTCTACCTGAGGACCGGATACATGCCGCTCGGCGATCCGAGTGACGAGCCACGCCGCAGCCGGGTCGAATTCTCCCAGCGCGAGCTCGCGCAGCTCGTCGCGTACGTCGCGTCCCTCGGCGACGGGCCGCGAATCCCGAAGCCGCACCCTGAGCGCGGGAACCTGGCCGAGGGGCAGGAGCTGTTCACCGCGCACTGCGCCGGCTGCCATCAGATCGTCGCCCAGGGCGGCTACGTCACCGACGCGGTCGCACCGCCTCTGCACGATGCGCGACCGGTGGAGATCGCAGAGGCCGTTCGCATCGGCCCGTACCTGATGCCCCGCTTCTCCGAGCGGCAGATCAGCGGCGCGCAGGTCGATTCGATCATCCGCTACGTGACGTACGCGAAGGATCCCGATGATCGCGGCGGCTGGGCGCTCGGCCATCTCGGGCCGGTTCCCGAGGGCCTCGTCGCGTGGTTCGTCGGCGCCGCGCTGCTCGTCTCGCTCTGCGTCGTGATCGGAAAGCGGTTGCGCGCATGAGGCGCTGGCTCGTCGCGCTGGTGGTGCTCGTGCTCGGACGCCGGCGGCGGCCGCCGCGGCTTCCGGGGAAGGAGCGCATCGTCGAGCCGGGTGCGCCCGACCGGCATGCGGAGAACCTCGTGCTCCTGCTGTTCGGCTGCGCGACGCTCGCAGCGATTGCGGCCGTGGTGATCTACGCGTGGGACGCGATTCCCCGCCAGACGCAGTACCTCGGACTGGCGCTCGGCCTCGCCTTCGGGTTCCTCTCCGCCGCGTCCGTCGCCATCGCGAAGCGGCTCGTCGTCACGGAGGAGATCGAGGAGGAGTACTCCGTCACGCACCCCGACGACGAGGAGGTCGTCGACCGCATCGTCGAAGAGAGCGGCGACCGCCTCACGCGCAAGCGCCTGCTCGTCGTGGCCGGCGCCGGCGCCGGCACCGCGCTCGGCGCGGCCCTGCTCGCGCCGGCGGCGTCGCTCGGCCCCGTGTTCGACGTGTCGTCGCTGTACCGGACGCCGTGGCGGCGCGGCGTCCGTCTGGTGGACGAGGCGGGGAACGTCTTCCGCGCCGACGACATCGAGGAAGAGACCTTCTACACGGCGTATCCGGAGCGCGCCGACCGCGAGCAGATGGGCGCGCCGCTCGTCGTCGTCCGCTTGAAACCTGTGGAGCTGCAGCTCCCCGACGAGCGCCGCGGCTGGGCTCCCGACGGCATCCTGGCGTACTCGAAGGTGTGCACGCACGCGGGCTGCGCGATCGCGCTCTACCGCAAGCCGAGCTTCGCGCCGACGCAGCCGGTGCCGGCCCTCGTCTGCCCGTGCCACTACTCGACGTTCAACCCGGCGACCGGCGGCCAGGTGATCTTCGGGCCGGCCGGGCGGCCGCTGCCGCAGCTGCCGCTGTCGATCGACGGGTCGGGCGAGCTGCGCGCAGCGGGCAACTTCTCCGGAGCCGTCGGGCCGTCGTGGTGGGGCGTTCGCCGGCATGGAGCGCGGCCGTGATCAGGCGCACCGTCCGCTTCCTCGACGAGCGGAGCGGCGCGGCGCCGTTCTTCCGCCGCGCCCTGCGTTACGTGTTCCCCGACCACTGGTCGTTCCTGCTGGGCGAGGTCGCGCTCTACTCGTTCGTCGTGCTCGTGCTGACCGGCGTGTACCTGACGCTCTTCTTCAAGCCGAGCCTCGCGTCGGTGACGTACCACGGCGACTACCTCCCGCTGCGCGGCCGCGAGATGAGCGAGGCGTACCTCTCGACGGTGCACATCTCGCTCAGCGTGAAGGCGGGACTGCTGATCCGGCAGACGCACCACTGGGCCGCCGACGTCTTCGTGGCGGCGATCGTCCTGCACCTGCTGCGCATCTTCTTCACCGGCGCGTTTCGCAAGCCGCGCGACCTCACGTACTACATCGGGCTGCTGATGCTGATGCTCGCGCTGCTCGAGGGCTATCTCGGCTACTCGCTCGTCGACGACCTCCTCTCGGGCATGGGCCTTGCGATCGGCTATGCCGTCGTCACGTCGCTGCCGTTCCTCGGCGCGAATCTGGCGCAGCTGCTCTGGGGCGGGCCGTACCCGGGCAGCGACGCGTTCGAGTCGCGGATGTACATGGCGCACATCCTCTTGCTGCCGATCGTG
Organism: Gaiellaceae bacterium; assembly: GCA_045806365.1. Classification (GTDB taxonomy): domain Bacteria; phylum Actinomycetota; class Thermoleophilia; order Gaiellales; family Gaiellaceae; genus 3-1-20CM-4-69-9. Next base: position 239 of record JBJMJL010000010.1, on the reverse strand, counting down.
ATCGGAACGCTGATCGCGCTGCACCTCACGCTCGTGGCGTCGCGGCACCACACGCAGTTCCTCGAACGGCGCGCGACGGAGAAGAAGGTCGTCGGCATGCCGACGTTCCCGGCGTACGCGCCGCGCACGCTCGGGCTCGCGTCGGGCGTCGCGGCCGTCCTCTTCCTGATGGGCGGGCTGATCCAGATCAACCCGATCTGGCAATGGGGGCCGTACCACGTGTCGCAGGCGACGAACGG
>JBJMJL010000009.1:0-3823 GCA_045806365.1 Gaiellaceae bacterium | reverse complement strand
CACCGAGTGCGCGGCGCTGCTTCAAGGGGCCGAAAACTCCACGGCTACAATCCTTGCCGAACTCAGGGGCGTAGCTCAGTTGGTAGAGCGGCGGTCTCCAAAACCGTAGGCCGGGGGTTCGAGTCCCTCCGCCCCTGCATCGCTGCCGCGGCAGCGACTTGCCGCCGGCAGCGCCGCAACGCTCCCGGCGGCAATTCTCACGGTGGCTCAGGCGCACCGACCCGGCAACTGGCCACCCGGCTAGACCGTCTGTACGCCCGAATAGGCCGCACGGCCCATGGACGTAGGCCGCCGGCTCGTGTTCAGTTAGCCCGTGCGGCACGTCCTCCGGCTCGCCCTGGCCCTCGGCGCCGTATGCCTCCTCGCGGCGGTGTCAGCACGGCCCGTCGAGTCGACGCACCTGAAGATCATCGTCGGCGTCACCGACGACACGGCGAAATGGATGGTTCGGCAGGACGGCATCGTCGGCGTGCACAAGGACCTGCGCCTGATGGCGGTGCGTGTCACGGTTCCGTGGCGGCCCGGACAGGCGGTCCCGACGAAGCTGCAGCAGGTCTACCTCACGCGGATCAGACGGATGACGCAGCTGAACGAGCGCGTCGTGCTCGCCGTCTACAACACGGCGCAGTTCGCACCCACAACCAGGAAACTGCGCAACGAGTACTGCGGCTTCGTGCGCGGAATCGTGCGGCGCGTGCCGCTGATCCACGACGTCGAGGTCTGGAACGAGGCGAACTCGCCCGCGTACTGGCCGGCTGCCGCCGGCGCCGAGGCGTACGCGAAGCTGCTCGCGCGCTGCTACGACGTCCTGCACGCGCGCGCTTTCCCGATCAACGTCGTCAGCTCGACCGCCTCGCGACACGATCCTGCCGGGTTCATCTTCGAGCTCGGCGACGCGCTGCGTGACCTCGGTCGCACACGACAGCTGTTCGACACGTTCGGCCACAACCCGTACGGCGAGAGCTCCGCCGAGCCCCCGTCCGCCTTGCACGCCGATCTGGACATGCTCGGAGAGGGCGACTACGAGACGCTCATGAACGTCCTCCACACGACCTTCGACGACACGGCGCAACCCGTGCCCGGTGAGCGCGGCGTCACGATCTGGTACGTGGAGGACGGGTTCCAGACGGTGCCGGCACCGGACAAGCTGCGCTACTACCGCGGCCGCGAGAACGATCGCTCCGCACTTCCCGCGGTCGCTAAGGGCGCGGTCGACCAGGCGTCACAGCTGCACGACGCGATCCTGCTCGCCTACTGCCAGCCGAACGTGTCCGGTTTCTTCAACTTCGGCCTGCTCGACGAGGATCGCCTGGGCGGCTGGCAGGCGGGACTGCTCTGGCGCGACGGCAGCCGCAAGCCGTCCTACGACACGTTCAAGGCGCTGATCGCGGAGGTCAGGCGCCGCGACACCGACTGCTCGAAGATCCGCGGCGCACCGCAAGACTGAGCGCCGCTGCGGCGTCTATTCCCCGGCGAGGCGAGGAGGTCGGTCAGAGGGGCTTTCCTCGTCTCGCCGCTCCTCCAAGACCGACCTCAGTCGCTCGAGGTCGCCGCGAAACTGCCGCTCGGCCTGGCCCTTCGCCATCGACGCGGCGAAGCGGAGCGCCCCGCCGACCTTGGCCTCCGCGCTCAAGCGCACGAGGGTCGCGCCGTCGGTCTTCTCGAACGAATGGCGCACCGAGAAGCGAACCGGACCGCTCAGCGCCTTCACGTCGAAGCGACGATTCGGTTCGAGCGCCGTGACCTCGAGCTCGACCGTGGCCGTGCGTCCGAGGAAGCTCCGCCTCTCGCGGAAGCGCGAGCCCCGCTCGATCCACTCCGCCTCGACTGCGCTCTCCTGCCACTCCGGCAGGTTCGTCACGTCGCTGACGTAGTCGAACACGTCTGCGATCGGACGACGAATCGTGACCTCGAGGTCGAACCGCACGGCGTGCAGGTTAGGCTGCGCCGCCATGCGCGTGTCCTTCCTCGTGCCGGCGTACAACGAGGCGGCGACCATCGGCGCCGTGCTCGACGCGGTCTGGGCGCTCGATCTGGACAAGCAGATCGTCGTCGTCGACGACGGTTCGACAGACGGAACCGGTGATGTCGTCGACCGCTGGCGCGACCAGCGCGACGGTGTCGTGCTCGTCCGACAGGCGAACCGAGGAAAGGGCGCCGCCGTCCGCGCTGCGATCCCGCACGCGGACGGCGACATCGCCGTCATCCAGGACGCCGACCTCGAGTACGACCCCGCCGACGTCCCCGCGCTGATCGAGCCGATCGAACGCGGCGTCGCGGACGTCGTCTACGGGTCGCGGCTGTCGGGCGGACGACCGCAGCGCGCGTACCTCTTCTGGCACCTCCTCGGGAATCGCTTTCTGTCCCTGCTGACGAACGTGCTCTACAACACGACGCTCTCGGACATGGAAACCGGCTACAAGGCGTTCCGCACGGAGGTGCTGCGTTCGCTCGATCTCCGGCAGGACGATTTCGGCATCGAGCCGGAGATCACTGCGAAGGTCTGCAAGCGCAAGCTGCGCGTCTACGAGCTGCCGATCGCGTACTACGGCAGGACGTACGCAGAGGGGAAGAAGATCACGTGGCGGGACGGCTTCAAGGCGATCCGCGTTCTGCTCGGCGTCCGTCTCTTCGGCTGACGCTCCGCCGCAGCGGCGCCGTCGCGGTTGCAGGCGTCGTGCTGGCCGCGTTCCTGGCATCCGCCCTCGTCGGCGCCGTCGACGTGCTGCCGAGTGTCGAACACGATGTGGCGCGCTACTCGAAGCTGACGGACGCGCAGCGCAAGCACGCCGCCGGTGACCGTCTCCTGCTGCGGCGCGCGCCGTTCGACATGTTCCGCGCACGACTGCGCGGCGGCGACCGCTACGCAGTGGACGTGCCGCCGGGCGCGAAGGGGCCGTTCATCACGCGCGGCGACGTCGTGCGCGCGTACAGCGCGTTCTTCTTCCTGCCGGCGCTTCAGGTGCGGCAGGCGCCGCTCGTCTTCCGCTACCGGTTCCGTTGAGAGTCGCCGGCCTCGTCGGCGCGAACGTGCTGATGCTCGCGACGGGCGTCGGGGTGCTGCCGCTGCTCGGCGTTGCGCACTCGTGGCGCACGCTCCTCCAGCGCAGCGGGCTTGCATATCTCTGCGGGATCATCGTCTCGACGATCGTCGCCGCGCAGCTGGCGCTCGTCCACGTGGGCTTCGGCTGGATCGGGTTGTCGCTGCTGGCCGCACTTTCCGTTGCGTTCACGATTCTTCGCCTGCGCGGAACGGAGCGCGCGGCCTGGCGACGGCCGGGCTGGCTTGCGATCGCGACCGTCGTCGCCCTGGCCGCTTTGGTGGTCGAGTACGCGCGCGCGTTCGCACTCGCGCCGCTCGACCGCTACGACGCCTGGGCGATCTGGGCGCTGAAAGGCCACGCGCTCTACTCGCTCGGCTGGGCCGACCCGGTCGTCTTCGCGGGCAGTGAGTATCGCTTCGCGAACCTCGACTACCCACTGCTGCTGCCCTCGCTCGAGGCGATCGACTTCCGCGCGATGGGAGCGTTCGACACGCAACTCCTGCACCTGCAGTTCGTGTTCCTGCTCGTCGCGGCGCTCGCCGCGCTCGCCACCGTGCTGCGCGAACGCGTGCCGACGCCGTTGCTCTGCATCGCCATCCTCGCGCTCGCCGTCGCGCCGGACCTGTTCGACCAGCTGCTGACCGCCTATGCCGATCTCCCGCTCGCGCTCCTGTTCGCCGTAGGCGTGGCGGCCGCCGGACGGTGGCTCGTGACGAACGAGCGCTGGTCGCTCGCGGTCACCACGCTGTGCTTTGGCGGCGCGCTGCTCACGAAGAACG
>JBJMJL010000008.1:0-18084 GCA_045806365.1 Gaiellaceae bacterium | reverse complement strand
GTCGAGATCCAGCGAGGTTGGCTGGGCTCTGGCTACGGGCACTCGACACCCGCGGCGGATCGCGCGAGCGAGCTGGTGGGCGAGCGCGAGAACGTCGTGCTGGAGCCGGTCTACACGGCGAAGGCGATGGCGGCGCTGCTCGAGCTGAACCGCGGGGGCGCGTTCGGTCCTGGGCCGGTGCTCTACTGGCACACGTACAGCCGACCGTAAGACGTAGCCTCATCGCATCCGAATGAGAGTGTGGGTGGACATCAGCGCGCCGGCGCATGTCCTCGTGCTCCGGCCCATCATCGCCCGCCTGCGCGACGCGGGCCACGAGGTGGAGGTCACCTCCCGCGAGTACACGCAGACGCAGCAGCTCTTGGAGCTCCACGGCATCGATCACACGCTGATCGGGCGCCACGGTGGCGCGTCCCGGGTCAGGAAGCTGGTCCGTCTCTTGCAGCGCACGCCGATGATGCGCAGGTTCGGCAGGGGCCGGAGCTTCGACCTGGCCGTCGCCCACGGCTCCTACGACCTCGCGATGGCCGCGAGGTGGCTGGGCATCCCCGAGGCGAACATGCACGACTACGAGTTCGCGGTCACCCAGCACCGCATTGCCTGCCGGCTCGCGACCCGGGTCATCTTTCCCGATTCGGTCCCCGCCGAGCGGCTGCGGCGGTTCGGGGTAGGTCCAGAGAAGCTCTTCCAATACCCGGGCTTGAAGGAGGAGTACTACCTGGCCGACTTCGAGCCCGACCGACAGGTCCTCGACGAGCTCGGCGTCGACACGAACCGTGTCTTGGTCGTGCTGCGTCCCCCGCCCGACGTGTCGCTCTACCACCGACAGGCCAACCCGCTCTTCCCGCAGACGCTGGACTTCCTGGGCAAGCACGACGAGGCGCAGGCCGTCGTGCTCCCGCGCACCCACGAGCAGCGGGACTTCGTGCGGACACTCGACCTGCCGTCGATGATCGTCCCCGACCGCGCCGTCGACGCGCAGAGCCTGATCGCGTTCGCCGACGTCGTCGTGTCCGCCGGCGGAACGATGAACCGCGAGGCCGCCGCCTTCGGCGTGCCGGTCTACACGACGTACAGGGGACGGCTCGGGGGAGTCGACGAGGAGCTGATCAGACAGGGGCGCCTGCGGCCGCTCACCGATCCTCGTGCGCTCGAGCTCCGCAAACGTGACGGCGCCGACGGCGAACGCGTGCGACGCGATCCACAGCTGATGCTCGACCTGTTGCTGACGGCGCTCGACGCCTAGGTCTCACCCCACTGGTACATCACCGATGTGCCGGCCGGGACGCCGGCGGCGGCCGCGTACACCTTGTTTGCGGCAGCATTGTCTTCGTCGGTGAGGACCCACATGCCGCGGCAGCCGCGCTGCTGCGCGAGCTCCCACAGCTCGGCCACCAGCGCCCGGCCGACGCCACGACCGCGATACGCCTCGTCGACGGCGAGCTCGTTGAGGAACAGCTCCGGCCGGGCGTCGTCGGGGTGCGTCAGCTCGGTGCCGGAGGCGAAGCCGGCGGCCTCGCCGTCGACGTACGCAATCAGGAGGTGGTTCGCCTCGTCGGCGAGAAAGCGACGCGTCGCCTCGGCGTCGACCGTGTGGTCGAACAGCTGCTCGGCGTCCTTGACGCGCGCCTCCGCACCCGGCGCCGCGTGCCAGATCTGACATGTCCCGGGACTGTCCCGGGCCATGTCTAATGGAGCGTGTCTTCGAGCACGGCGGCGCCGGCGCGGCGCGGCTCGCGCAGCATCGTCGCGAGCCTCGACACGACGTCGAGCGTGTCGCCGCGCCCGACCATCCGTTCCAGCTCGCCGAGCTCTTCCTCGAGCCACTCGACGTCGATCGGCGGACGCGCCGCGCGCAGGATCTTCGGATGCGACGTCGGGCCGACCGTCTCGCCTTCCGTCCAGAGCTCCTCGTGCAGCTTCTCACCGGGTCGCACGCCGACGAACGCGATCGCGATCTCCGTGTCCGGCTGCTTTCCGGAGAGCCGAATCATGTTCCGCGCCAGGTCGATGATCTTCACGGGCTCACCCATGTCGAGGACATACACCTGGCCGCGCCCGCCGATCGCGCCCGCCTGGACGATCAGCGACACCGCCTCCGGAATCGTCATGAAGTAGCGCGTCATGTCCGGGTGCGTGACGGTCACCGGGCCGCCCTTCTCGATCTGCCGCCGGAAGATCGGGATGACGCTGCCGGACGAGTTGAGCACGTTGCCGAAGCGCACCGCGACGAAGCGCGTCCGGATGTCCGTGCGGTGACCGCACGCCTCGACGATCCACTCGCAGAGTGCCTTCGACTGGCCGAGCAGGTTTTTCGGGTTCGCCGCCTTGTCAGTCGACACGAGCACGAAGCGCCCGGCGCCGTACTCGACGGCGACCTCGGCGATCGCGCGCGTCGCCAGCGTGTTGTTGCGCACCGCCTCGAGCGGGTTCGCCTCCAAAAGCGCGACGTGCTTGTACGCGGCGGCGTGGAAGACGACGCTCGGCCGGTAACGCTCGAAGACCTGGCTCATCTTCGCGCGATCGCCGCAGTCGCCGAGCACGGTCGCGACGGCGGAGAACCGGCGCTCGTCGATCAGCTCGCGCTCGATGTCGAACAGGGCGGCCTCCGATTGCTCGACGAGGACGAGGCGCGCCGGGTCGACACGCGCAATCTGGCGGCAGAGCTCGGCGCCGATCGACCCGCCCGCCCCGGTGACCAGGACGGTCTCGCCGGCGAGGTACTTCGCAATCGACCCGACGTCGACCTCGACGGGCTCGCGCCCGAGCACGTCTTCCACCTGCACAGGGCGGATCTGGCCGGCGAGGTTCAGATCGCCCGAGATGAGGTCGTACAGGCCCGGCAGCGTCTTCACCGGAACGTTGGCCGCCTGCGAGATCTCCACGATCCGCTGGCGCGTCTCGCCGGACGCGGACGGAATCGCGATCAGCACCTCGTCCGGCGGGTTGTCGCGCAGGATGTGCGCGAGCTCGTCAGACGTCCCGAGGACGCGGATGCCGTGGAGGCGCAGGTTCTTCTTGCGCGGGTCGTCGTCGATGAGGCCGATCGGCGTGTAGCCGAGCGCCGGCGCTTTCAGCATCTCGCGGATCACGAGCTGCGCGGCGTCGCCGGCGCCGACGATGATGACCTCCTTGCCGCGCGCGACCAGGGAGGCCGCACCCGGGCGCTCGATCAGGCTGCGTGCGATCAGGCGCGTTCCCGCGATGAACGCGAGCAGCAGCAGCCAGTCGAGCACCGCGATCGAGCGGGGCAGCGGAAAGCCCTTGACGGGATGCGCGAAGTAGATGACGAGGTCGGCGGCGACGCACGCGGCGGTGACGCCCCGTGCCGCTCCCCACATGTCGCGCGTCGACACGTACCGCCACCAGCGATTGTAGAAGCCGAAGACGATGAAGAAGCCGAGCTTGATCGCGACCGCGACGGCCACGGTGTCCACGAACAGCCGGTGGTACGGCCCGGGCACGCCGTGGTCGAAGCGCAACCAGAACGCGAGCCACCAGGCCAACGCCACGAGCGTTGCGTCGGCGAGCAGCTGCCAGAGCCGGTGACGGTTGACCGGCATCATGAGGCCACGGGCGCCGCCTCACGCACCACGGAGACGACCCGCTCCTGCGCGGCCGCATCGATGCCGGCCCACAGCGGCACGGAGAAGTTCTCGCGCGCGAGCTGCTCGGTCACCGGCAGCGAGCCGCTCGAATACTCGAGGTACGCAAGCGCGGGCTGCAGGTGCAGCGGGGTCGTGTAGTAGACAGCACTGCCGATTCCCGCTTCGTTCAGCGCGGCACGGATGCGCTCGCGCTCCGGGGAGCGGCAGACGAAGAGGTGGTACGCGTGGCCGGGCTCGTCCTCGGGCAGCTCGCAGACCGCGCCGAGGCCGAGGTCTGAGTAGCGCGCCGCGGCCTCGCGCCGCGCCGCCACCCAGCCGTCGAGCTCCTGCAGGAAGATGCGCAGGACCGCAGCCTGCAGCTCGTCGAGACGCGAGTTGTAGCCGAGCAGCTCGAAATCGACCTTGTCGCGCGAGCCGTGGAAGCGGAGCATGCGCACGCGCTCCGCCAGCCCGGGATCGTCCGTCGAGACGAGCCCGCCGTCGCCGAGTGCGAACAGGTTCTTCGTCGGATAGAAGCTGAACGTCGAAGCGATCCCGCTGCGCGCGATCTCCGGCGAGCCGAACGCCTGCGCGGCGTCCTCGATCACCGGGACGCCGAGCTGCACGAGCTCCGCGACCGGCGCAGGCCGCCCGAAGAGGTGGACGGCGATGATCGCCCTCGTCCGTTCCGTGATGCGCGCCGCGACGTCCTCGGGATCGAGGTTCATCGTCGAGCCGTCGACGTCTGCGAAGACCGGTGTCGCGCCCCGGCGCGCGATCGCCTCCGCCGTCGCGTAGAACGTGAAAGCCGGGCAGATGACCTCGTCGCCCACACCAACTCCGAGCGCGTCGAGCACGAGCACGAGCGCGTCGGTGCCGTTGGCCACGCCGACCGCCTCGCGCACGGAGAGGTAGTTCGCGGCCTCGCGCTCGAAAGCGGCGACATTCGGCCCGAGGATGAACTCGCCGGTCCCGAGGACGCCGTCGATCGCCTCGCGGATGCGCGGCAAGAGCGGCTCGTACTGCGCTTTTACGTCAACGAGCGGGATCGGACGCACGGCCAGCAAGTCTAGAGGCGAGATAGAGCAGGGCGAGCGCGGCTCCCGCGATCACCGCGTAATCGAGGTATTTGCGGACGCTGTCGTAGTGCGATCCGACCGCCCAGCCGATGCCCGCCAGGCCAAAGCAGAAGACCGCACAGCCGATGAACGCGAAAAACATGAAGCGGCCGAACGGCACGCGTCCAAGACCGGCCGGAATCGCGACGAAGGAACGGATGCCGGGCGTCATGAACCCGGCGGGAACGGCGACGGGGCCAAAGCGGTCGAACCAGCGCCGCGCGCGGTCCAGGCGGTCGGGCGTGACATGGAGAACCGCTCCGCGCCGCTCGAGCCACGTTTCCGCGTAGCGGCCGATCGCCCAGCCACCGGCTGCCCCGACGAGGTTGCCGAGCAGGCCCGCAAGTGACATCACGACGTACGCAGCGAAGGCCGACTCGACCTCCGTGCCGAACACGACGACGTGCGCGTCCGGGAACGCACCGGCTGCCACGGCCCCCGCGTACAGCATGGTGAGCTCGCTCGCCGCAGGGAGGACCGCTGCAACGATCATCAGCAGGAACACGGCGTAGACGCCGTGATCACCGATCAGCGACGTGAGCGAGCTCGTGACGCCGGCGACCGGCACGCGCGAGAGGCTACTTGAGAGCGAAGTCGCGTTCGGCGGTCGAACGCCGCGCCTGGTCGTCGTCGGCGACGACGCGGAAGGTCCACTCGCCGGGTGGGCGCCCGGCTGCAGGCCAGGTGAAGCGGTACGTTCCGGGGGCGCGCGTGCCTGCGTCGATCGGAAGCGTCTCACCGCTCGGCCCGACGACCTGCGCCGTCACCGTGGAAGCACGGACGAGCCGGTACGAGAGAGCGATCGAGTCGCTCGCGGTGAACGCCCGGCTGCGCAGCGCGGGCACATACACGCCGTAGTAGAAGAGCGCCAGCGATCCCGCGACGGCGCCTTCGCCGCGACCCGAAGGGCGATTCAGCAGCTTCCCGTCGAAGGCCATCGTCGCCGCCGGGCCCGCATCGAGCGCCGACGCCGTGATGCAGCCGAGCCGCATCATCGTCAGCGCCAGCTCGAAGTTCGTGAGCCCGGTGCTGTAGCCGGGCTGGCGTCCGTCGGCAACGACGAACACGATGCGTCCGTCGGCAGTCTGGCCGACGCCGGTGCGTGCGTTGCGATAGGCGAGCTGCTCCGGTGGGAAGGTCTCGAAGGCGCGAAACACGGGCTTGCCGTCCCGCACGATCACGGGGCCGCCGCCGACGGCCTCCGGCACGTTCGACCACGACGGCGTCAGCGCGAGCAGAATCGACACCTTCGCGCCGATCGGGGCCTCGGCCGTGAGGAAGCCCGCCTGGGCGCGGCGTGCGACGAGGACGGCGCCGTCGGACGGGATCGGCTGGTTGCCGCTCTGCAAGTAGCCGGTGACGGTCGTCGTCAAGAGCGTGTTCGGCGTCGTCGTGGGGACCGGCTGCAGCACGGCGTACGCGCCGCCGCTCTCGGCCGGTGTGCGCGGTCCCCACGCCCGCGTGTACAACGTCGTGCGGTTCGGACGCGGCGCCTCGTTGATGCTGAGGATGCGGCGCTGGCCGTTGCCCTGCCACGAGCCGTCGAGGCGAACGCGGTCGACGCGGAGCGTGCCGTCCTTGTCGATCCCGATGGACGAGCGGCCGTCCGCGGGCGCGGCGTCAAGCACGGCCGCGCGAATGACGCTGCCGGCCGCGGCGTTCACCCCCGCGACTGTCGCGGCCGCGGAAACGCGCCGTTGCATGGACGTCACGCGCTCGCGACCGACGACAGCGTCGTTGGAGAGGATGGACTTGAGCGCGTAGAGCCCCGTCGGGCGCGGCGCGGCCAGCACGTGGAGGACGACCGGCCCGTGCGCCGTGAACTCGACCTGGCGCGAGTAGACCACTCCGGGCATCAGCGTCTGGCCGCGCACGGGCGTTGCGGCATGCGCAGCGGCCGGTGCGGCGAGCGCGCCGGCGCAGACGAAGGCGATGAGCAGGTTCCGCGCCAAGACCCCGCACGAGGCTAGCGGAACGGCGAGATATCGTTTGCCGCCTTGCGTTCGCCGTCCGCGAGCGCCCGAGGGAAGGGGAATCATGAAGCGGGTAATCGCAATCGCACTCATCGCCCTCGCCGCGGTCGCGCTCTACGCAGCCACCGCCCCAGCCGGCCAGCAGGCGGTCACGCCCAAGCAGTTCACGGCCCTGCAGAAGCGCGTGACGAAGCTGGAGAAGACGAACAAGGACATCATCGACGCGATCACCGTCATCGTCGGGTGCGCCTTCAACAAGGGTGCGATCCCGACCACGAAGACGCCGCAGTACCACGTCACCTCCACCGGCGAGACGACCGATTTCTACGTCTTGACGACGAGCGATTCGGACTGCGTCAACCTGATCAACTCACCGCTGCTGCGGCAGGTCCTGAAAAAGCACCATTGAGGTCGGATGGGTGATCCCGCAGTCGCGGTCGACGACGTCACGCGGGTCTTCGAGCCGCGGAAGAAGCGCGACGCGCGCGTCGTCGCGCTCGACAAGGTTTCGCTCGACATCCCTGCGGGAGAGATCCACGGCCTGCTGGGCCCGAACGGCGCAGGCAAGACGACGCTCGTCAAGATCCTCTCGACAGTGCTGGTGCCCACCTCCGGGCGCGCGCGCGTACTCGGCCATGACGTCGTGGACGAGGCGCGCGCCGTCCGCCCGCTGATCGGGATCGTCTTCGGCGGCGAGCGTGGCCTCTACTGGCGGCTGACCGGCCGGCAGAACCTGGAGTACTGGGGTGCGCTCTACAAGCTCTCGGCCGCGCGGACGCGCAGCCGTGCGCAGGAGCTGCTCGAGCGCGTCGGGCTGGCGGAACGCGCCGACGAGCGCGTCGAGACCTACTCGCGCGGCATGAAGCAGCGGCTCCATCTCGCGCGCGGGCTCGTCGGCGACGCGAAGGTGCTCTTTCTCGACGAGCCGACGACGGGGATGGATCCGATCGCGGCGCGCGAGTTCCGCAGCATGATCGGCGAGCTGAAGGGCGAGGGTCGCACGATCCTGCTCGCGACGCACGACATGGTGGAGGCGGAGACGGTGTGCGACCGCGTCACGTTGATCGACCGCGGCGTCATCGTGGCGACGGAGTCTCCGCGCACGCTCGGCCACGTCATCTCGCGCTATCAGCGGATCGACGTCGAGGGGGCCGAGCCGGAACTGCTGGCACGCGTGCGAGGTATTCCGGGCGTGCACTCGATCAGCGAGGTGGACGGCGGCGCGCGCATCGAGATCGCGGAGGACGGCGCAACGGGCCTGGTGCTGAAGCTCCTCGTCGACGCAGGCGTGACGTCCGTGAAGACGAGCCTGCCGACGCTGGAGGAGGTCTACGTGCACCTGATCGGCGATCGCGGGCTGACGGTCTGATGCGTGGGTTCCGCGCCGGGTTCAGGCTCGAGCTCCAGATCCTGCGCGCGAACCCCGACTCGCTGATCCCGCTCTTCACCGCGCCGCTGTTCACGATCATCTTCCTGACGATCGTGCGGAACGGCGGGCGGCACGACCTGCAGCCCGACGCGCTCGTGGCGCCGATCCTGATGACGCTCTGGTGGTTTGCGCTCTTCCAGGGCGGCAACCTGATCACCGGCGACCGCTGGCAGGGGTTGCTCGAGTGGGTGCTGGCCGCGCCGGTGGGCTTTGCCTCGGTCGTGCTCGGCCGCATCACCGCGATCATGTCCTTCGGGCTGATCGGGTTCTTCGAGACCTGGGCCGTCGCCGAGCTTCTCTTCGGCGTCGGCATCCCGTTCGAGCATCCGTTCGCGCTCGCGCTGACACTCGCGGCGACGATCTTCGCGATGTGCGGCACGGCGGTGGCATTCGCGGCGCTGTTCGTGATGACGCGCAACGCGTACACGTTCACGAACTCCGCCAGCTTCCCGTTCTACGTGCTCGGCGGAGTGTTCGCGCCGATCGCGCTGCTGCCGGTCTGGATCCAGCCGCTGTCGACGGTGATCTTCATGTCCTGGAGCGCCGACCTGCTGCGCGCGAGCCTGAAACCCGCGGGCGTCGACGCATTCTGGTGGCGGCTGTCCATGGTGCTGCTGCTCGGTGCGGCCAGCTTCGCGATCGGGCGCTACGTCCTCGGCATCATCCTGCGCAGGATGCGCATCAGCGGCGACCTGGTGACTGCATGACGGCCGTCGCTCCTGCACTGAACGTGATGCGGCAGGCCTTCGCCGCAGGAATCGCCGACTACCGCGTCATCTTCACCTGGCGCAGCTGGCTGCTCGGCTGGATGGTGCGCGTGATCGCGCAGGTGTCGTTCTTCGCGCTGATCGGGCTGCGCGTGGCCGACGAGCGGTCGGCGTTCTACATCCTGATCGGCAACTGCCTCGCGGTCGCCGCGCAGTCCGGCGTGTTCTCGCTGAACATGACGACAACCGAGCGTTGGGCCGGCACGTTGCCGTTGCTGGTCGCGAGCCCGTCCAGCCCGTTGCTCGTGTTCGCCTCACGCGGCGCGTACCTGGCCGTCGACGGCGCGCTCAGCGCGGTCGGCGCGTTGTTCATCGCAGGGCCGTTGTTCGGGCTCGACCTGCCGTGGCCGCGCGTGCTCATCGTGATTCCTTTGACGGGATTGATTGCTGCTTCGGCGTACTGCCTCGGAACGTTCCTCGCCGGGATCGTCTTCCGCTTCCGCGAAGGGAACAGCCTCGTCGTCAACACGACGTACGTCGGGCTGATGGCCGCCTGCGGCGTCAACGTCCCGCTCGACTACTATCCGCCGCTGCTCGCGTGGCTGTCGCATCTGCTGCCGCTGACGAACGGGCTGCTGGCGATCCGCGGGGTGTTCGAAGGCGCGCCGGCGGCCGAGATCCTGAGGCACGCGGCGGCGGAGGCGCTCGTCGGCGTCGGCTGGCTGACGCTCGCGCTGCTGACGTTCAACCGGCTCGCCTCGCGCGGCAGGCTCGACGGTTCGCTCGACTACGGGGCCTAGCCGACCTCTCACGTGTGGCGGCGTTTTGGCCCGCCACACACGGGAACCCTTTTTGTACACAAGGACGAGGGGGTTCAACGATGGCTCAGACCGAGACGCAACTGAAAGAGACCGCCGAGAACGCAAAAGACAAGCTCGAAGGCGGCGACCAAAACGGCAGCTTGAAGAAGGTGCTCGTCCCCGCCGCTGCGGGCCTCGGCAGCCTCGTAGCAACGTACGCCGCGCGGAAGGGAACTGACGCGCTGAAAAATCGCGTCATGCCGAAGCTCGAAGACGAAGGCAGCGAGGAAGCTGCCAAGATCGGCGGCCAGGCCGCGGAGAAGATGAAGAAGAACGGCGGCCCGATGGGCGCGCTCGCCGGGAAGGCCGTGGAAAAGATCGGCGGGGGCGGCGACTCGAGCGGCAAGACGCGCCGACTGCCCATCCAGCGCTGGACCGATATCGCGGCTCCGATCGACCTCGTGTACGACCGCTGGACGGAGTTCGAGAACTTCCCGAAGTTCATGCACCGCGTCCTGGACGTCGAGAAGGACGGCCGCAACAAGGTCTCGTGGGAGGAGAAGATCTGGTTCAGCCGTCGGAGCTGGGAAGGCGAGATCACCGAGCGTCGCAAGAACGAGCGGATCGCCTGGAAGACGACGACGGGAACAGCGCACTCGGGCGTCGTCACCTTCCACAAGCTCGACACGAACCTGACGCGCGTGATGGTCGACATGGATTTCCGGCCCAGCGGAATGGTCGAGAAGATGGCTTCCGGCCTCCGCTTCGTCAAGCGTGCGGTCGAAGCGGACCTCGCACGCTTCAAGGCATACGTCGAGCTGGGTGAGGCGCGCGGGCTCGAGTACCAGCACGATGCAGACGAGAGCGACGGCTCCGGCGATCAGCAGGAGCAGGAGCAGAACGAGGACTCAAAGGAAAGCTGAGCGAACGAGCAGCGCCGGCTCGAGCCGGCGCTGCTCTCCTTGCCGCAGTACTACGCGCTAGTCGTCGTCGCTCGACGAGGACTTGCTCGCGCGTTCGAAGCCGCGGATGAAGCGCGGCACGATGTTCTCGCGAACGACGTCCGGCCCGTTCTTGGCGACGTATTCGCCAGCCTGGCCGGCGGCGTCCTCAAGCATCGGCATGAGCGAGTCCCGTGCCGAGCTCCAGGCGGAGCTCGCCATCGACGACACCATCGAACCGTCCCCACCGCTGCTTTCCCCGCGGCTCTTTTGCCGGCCACCGCTTTCCGACGAGCTGTCGTGCGACAGCGCTTTCTTCGCCGCCAGCGCCGTGGCGCCGCTCGCCGCTGCAAGCGCAGCGGCACGGACGACGGTGCGCCGTGCGTCGTGGCCGTTCTCTTGGCGCTCTTCCTGTTGCGTTTCTTCGTTGGGCATGTCTCAGCTCCGAGTGGTTGTCTTGGTTCCGGACTTCTCGCCGTTCGAGCTGCTCGAGCTCCGTGACTTTCCTCCGCTCTTGACCCTTTCGAGCCCCTGCATGAGCGTCGCGTTCAGGTTGTTGAACGTCTCTGCGACACCGTCCGCCTGCTCGCCCAGTTCGTCCGCGAGCGACACGACCTTCTGGAAGTCGACGTTTCCGTTGCCGAGCTCGGAGCGAAGCTCGCCGACGAGATCTTCGAGCTTGCTCGTCAGCTGCTCAGTGTCTTTCAGTGAAGCCATAGACCCTCCTTAGCGTGCTAGGACCGCTTTGGAGCGTGCCTTCCCGAGCGGCAGATCTGAAAACGCCCGCTCAGAGAAGATCGCCCAGCGGCCCGAGATTCAGGTTCAAGTCCTCATCTCGGAGCTCGAAGTGATCCTTCAGCTCGTCCATGCGCTGCTCCAGCTTCATGAACGTCTCGCCGAGCCGGTCGATCTCCTCGTCCGTGAGCGTCCCGCTCTCCATGCGCCGCAGCGCCTGCCGCTCCATCAGCTGGCGCAGCAGCTCCACGAGCGTCAGCACCAGCTGCGCGAGGCCCTTTTCGACGCGTTCCGGGTCGGCGTTGATGCGGCTCGGCAGGGCCGCCGCGATCCGCTCGAGCTCGTCGAGGTGATCCGGCGGAACGGTCACGCACCGCCCGCCTCGAGCAACGCGAAGCTGTAGGGAGGCCATGGGCCGGTCAGCACCAACGTGACTCCCGCCGTCCGACGCTCTACGGCTTCCAGCGCCGCGTGGAAGCGGTCGAGGTCGCCTCGGGCAACGAGGTACGCCGCAGTCAGCACGACGTCCGGCCGCGACAGGACATTGCATGTGCTCTCACGCGCGGCCGCCGCCAGCGATCCGTGCAGTTCCCCGGCAAGCTCCTCCGCGCGAGTGATGTCACCGAGGCGTCGCCGCATGTACTCGCTACCGGACGAGGCCGCCGGCCGTTTCTCGCTCGGTTGCGGCAGCACGCGGAGCCCGAGCTCGACGCAGCCATCGACGCGCTCCAGCGCGTCGAGTAGTCGGTTCCGGCGCTCGTGAAGTCGCCGGCGGAGGTCCTCCTCGTCGGGGACCTCGCCCGCAAAACGCGCCGGCAGCACGGCCTCGTTCAGCTCCGTGAGCGCCTCGACCACACGTGCATGCGCGAGGATCGCAGTCTCTGAGGGCGCCGCCGCCGCCTGAGCCCTGTCGCTGACGACCGCGTCGATCCCTGCGGCCGCCTCGAGCGAGCGCAGCGGCGCCGCCTCGATTCCGAGCACGTCGGGCACGGCGGCCGGCTGACGGACGAGCGCGTACACGTGCAGCATCGACGACTACTCGGCGTCGAGCTGCTCCAGCGTGCTGACCGAAGCGAGCAGGACCCGCAGCCCGACGTAGACGAGATCCACGCCGGCGACGGAGAGCGTGATGTCGCCGGTCAGCGCAACACCTTTGTTGAGCACGCGGTCGACCAGCTCGATGAGCGTGACCTGCTGCTGGAGGGCTGGCGAAGCAGAGCTCACGCGGGTTCCACGTCGGCGAAGTTGTACGGCGGCCAGGGGCCCGTGATCTCGTACTCCACGCCATTCGGGCCAAACCGCGCCTGGAGCTCCTGCACCGCTTCTCGCAGCTCCTGCTCACGCCCCGACACGACGAGGTACGCGCCGTTCAGGAGCATCTCGCCGCCCGCGACATCAGACGACTGGACCGGGTTCGCGCGGGCGTCGGCCGACGCGGCGACGAGACGCTCGTGGCTCGCCTCCGCCGCTGTTGCTGCAAAGGCACGGACCTGTTCGTCCAGCTCGCGAGCAAGGCGCTTGCGCAGCATGTATGCGCGCCCGCTGCCTTCGCCGGCGTCGATGTCGCGAGACTGCTCCAAATGCGCGCGAAGCGCTTCGGGGTCGAGCACCGCTTTGACGCCGAATTCGAGGACGCCGTCGAGGTGCGCGAGCTGTGCTGCGAGCTCGGGACGCTCGCTCAACATCGCCCGCACCTGGTCCTCCCCTCGGTAGATAGCGCCGAATCGCAGCGGCAGCACCGTCGCGTTTCCGACGACGGCCGCGAGGACACGGTTGTGCGCCTGAACCTTCTCCTCCAACCAGGCCGCGTTCTTCAGGTTCTGCTCGAGCGCCTCGGAGTCGAACTCTTCGAGCGGTACCGCGCTCGCAATCGCCGCGACGCCGTCGGCTTCGACGAGCCCTATCGGCCCGGCGTCCATTCCGCTGACACCGGCGAAGAGGTCGAGCGACGTGCCGCCCGGCACGACGCCGTAGACGTAGATCGCGTCACTCGCGCTCATCGGAGCGAGAGTCGCCGTCGACGCCGGCAGCGCGCTCCAGCCGCTTCAATCTGTCTTCGAGCTCCTCGTGGTTCTGGCCTCGGCCGAGGAACGGATCTCCTTCCCACCAATCGATGCCCATCTCACGTGCTTTGTCGGCGGATGCGACGAGCAGGCGAATCCTGATCGTCAACAGCTCGATGTCGAGGAGGTTCACCTGAATGTCACCGGCGATGACGATGCCCTTGTCGAGCACGCGCTCGAGCACGTCGGCGAGCTGAGCGGGCTGGCCGCCGCCTGTCGTACGAAGGAGCTCGCCGGACCTCCGTGCCGGGGTGCTCATCGCTCGTCCGCCTGTGAGCGCCGGTACCGCCTCGTCTCTTCCACACTGATCAAATCGCCGTCGCCGTCGAGCACCACCGCATAGGAGGCGAGGATGTCCGTCGACTCCGGAATCTTGCGCATCCGGACGACCTCGACGGTGACGCGCCAACTCCCGTTCGAGCGTTCGACGCCGGAGATGCTCTCCGGCTCGACCCCGAGCACCTGGTCGATGTGCTGCTTGGCCCGTGCGATCATCGACGCGACGTCGCTGCCGGACGCCCCCGTCTGTGCGCGCTCCTCGCGCGCCTCGTCGGGCTCTTCGGACATGTCCGGCTCGTCGTCAGCCTCGGGCTCGTCGTCTGCCTCGGGCTCGTCGCCCGCGTCGGGCTCGTCGCCTCTTTCTGAGCCCTCGCGCTCGCTCTCGACCTCCTGCTCGTCTCTCGGCACAGAGTCGTCCTGCTCTTCGTTCTCGCCGGCGTCCCCGGTTACGGCTCGAGCGTTGCGCCCCCGTCGGTCGATCAGCGCCTTCGCGGCTCCCGCCACCGCACCCGCAGCAGCCGCCGTGAGGGCTGTCGCGACGGTTTTTCTGAGATCGACGCCGTCGTCGCGCTGCCCAGTTGGCTCATCGGCCTGCGCGCGCCGTCCTTCACGCGCGTCTGCGCGGTCTCGCTGCCGTTGCCCGCGCGCTTCGGCCATTACCAGCCTCCGGGGGTCAGGCGCCTCATCAGCGTGTCCTCCAGGAGCTCGTACTCCAGCTCCGTGATCTCTCCTCGCTCGTACCGCGCCTCCGCGTCGAGCAGCTGCGCCTCGATGTTCCGCGGATCGTCGAGCTCACGCTCCACCTCTTCGAGCAAGCGCTCGGCAATCCACATCGTGCCGCGCACTGGGGCGAGTGGCAGCGTGAGCAGTCCCGTCAGCAGTCCCATGTCGACTCCATCTCATGTGGCCGCAGCCTCACCGGCAAAGGCCGTCGGTGGCAGCGGGCCGATCACCTCGATCCTCAGCAGCGGCTGCATCGTCCGCGCGACATCCTCCAGCCGTGCGTCGAAGCGGTCGACCTGCTTGCGCTTGACGAGGAACGACGCCTTCAGCGCGTCATATTCGCCCGGATCGTCGATCACGACATCTTCGGTTGTCCCGGAAACAGCCGCGAGAATACTGCTCGCGTCTGTTTCGCGACGCTGTGCGAGCAGCGCCGCGACGAGCTCGCCGAGCCGGATGCTCTGGTGATAGCCGGCGTCGCCGAGCCGGGCACTCTCTGCGCGCAACCTCGCGAGCTCAGCGTTGCCGGTCACGAGCTCGCTCAGCAGCTGGTCCTGGTCGTAGACGGCCTTGACGTTGAGCTGCACCATTCCTTCCAGCCGCGTGAGCGTGGCCCATAGTTCGTCTCGGCGCTCTGAAAGAAGCCCAGTCTCGACATCGGCGTCCGAGACCAGGACCGTCCCGAACGCACACGGCACCACGGTCGTCTCTGCGAATGCTTCCTCCAAGACCTGGAGGTGCCTGTCGAGGTCGCGGCGCTTGACGCGAAACTCGTCGGGGAGCCGACTCACGATCGCCGCCAGCCCCTCTCGCTCCAGGAGCGCGACGCTCGTCGCGCCGACGCCTTCGGCAGAGACGGCCGGCAGCTCGTCGGCGCGCACGACACCGTAGACGTACACGCCGGTGGACGTAGCAGACGCTGCCATCTACTGCGAGCGCTCCTTGTCGGACGACCCGAGACCAGGGATCTTCTCCTTGGCGCCCTCGACGGCACCCTTGGTCTTGCGCTTGGCGCTCGAACCGCCGTCGCGTAGCTCGTCGATTCCCGCCGTCTCCGTCTGGCTCAGGTCGAGACGGTTGACGGCCTCGGCGAAGCGCAGGTACGTGTCGACGCTCGCGATCACGATGCGCGCATCGATCGTGAGGACCTCGATCCCGATGACCGAGACGCGAACATACGCATCGATCACGAGCCCCTTGTCGAGGATGACATCCAACACCTCGGCCAACCCGGACGGGCTGGGCGCGCGCTGCAAGTAATTCGAAGCGGTTCCTCTAGTCGCTATGGCCACTGTCTGCTCACCTCCCCGCCCGCTGCTTGCGGTGCTCTGCGCGGCTGCGGCGGTGCTCTTCGAGCTCGCGTGAGTCGATCGTTGGCCGCGAGCTCGCGCTCGAATTCGTGCCGGTGGTCGAGCTCAGCCTGGTCCGCAGGTCGTCGGCGAGACTGCCGAGCCCGACGTCACCGAGCTTCGGCAGTGCGTCGCGGAGCTTGTCCGCCCGCGTCAGCGCCAGACCCGCGCCGGCGCCCAGGAGACTCGCGGCTCCGGGCACCAGGAGCTTGCGCCAGCGTTCGTTCGTGCCCTGGTTTGTCCCCATGTCGTTCCTCCCTTGTCACCGTTCGCGAAGAAAACGGGCCAACGTGCTCCCGAGATACCAGGCCGAGATCAAGACGAAGCCCAGTCCGAGCCACCCGCGCAGTTCGTCCCTCGACATCGGCGCCACCTTCGTGAGAGGGCGCGACGCTGCATCGGCGACCGGCTTGCGCCAGCCCTTCAGGCCGACTTCTCCGAGCCGCCTCACGTCGCTCGTTGCGGCCCTACGCGCCATCCTCGTCCCCACCTTGCGAGCCAACGCGATCGGCGAGCATCTTCGCGGCAGCGGCGACGCCGGCCGCTGCCGCACCAGCCGCAACGCCCTTCAAGGCCTTACGGACGCCCGGAGAGTCCGGCTCGACCTCTTCTTCGGCGCCTTCTAGCGCACCCTCTGTCATGCGCTTCGCGCCCTCTTCCTGTAACTCCGGCAGACCCGCGAGCTCCGTCTCGGTGAGATCAAGACGGTTGACGGCCTCGGCAAAGCGGAGGTACGTGTCGACGCTCGCGATCACGATGCGCGCATCGATCGTGAGCACCTCGATCCCGATGACCGAGACGCGAACATACGCATCGATCACGAGCCCCTTGTCGAGGATGACATCCAGCACCTCCGCCAACCCGGACGGGCTGGGCGCGCGCTGCAGGTAGTTCGAGGCAGTTCCTTGGGTCGCGATCGCCACGGCCCCCATGTATCCAACTTTTCGCTGACTAACCCTCGCGTTTCGGAGGTTTGTGGCCCGGTAAAACAAAGTCGGCTTCCAATCCCGAAGACGGGAGGACAATCGTGGCTACTAACGACGATGGAATGAACGAGGAAAACGGCAACGAAGAGGAGGGCATGTCCACCACGCAAAAGGTGGTTGCCGGCGCGGCGCTGGGCGTCGCG
The DNA here is from genome assembly GCA_045806365.1 of Gaiellaceae bacterium. Lineage (GTDB taxonomy): Bacteria > Actinomycetota > Thermoleophilia > Gaiellales > Gaiellaceae > 3-1-20CM-4-69-9. The sequence goes on along the minus strand of JBJMJL010000008.1, from coordinate 1,251 downwards.
GTTCCGGCAGCTGTCGGCGTGGCCAAGAAGCTCTTGGGCAACGGAGACGAGGAGGACGATTCCTCGCAGTCCCAGGAAGGGACAAAGTCCCGAAGCCGCGCGACGGGCGGAACGACGCGTCGAGGCACCTCGACGAGCCGTAGCCCGCGACGCGGTCGCGCGGCGACGAGCCGGGCACGCTCCACCTCCGGTCGCGGCAGTTCATCGAGCGGCACGCGCTCGCGCTCGACAGCGGCCCGCGCGCGCTCGACCAGTGCTTCACGTTCGACAAGCAGTCGGCGTAGCTCCGGGACGCGCTCGAAGTCGGCGACCGGACGCTCGACCTCGAGCGGAACGCGAAGCCGCAGCACGTCGGCGCGCGGGCGCAGTGGATCGACACGCGGACGCAGCAGCAGCTCGACCGGCACGCGCTCACGCAGCACCGGCACGCGCCGGAGCACAGCGACACGGTCGCGCTCCACGGGCACACGTGCACGGTCGACCGGCACGCGCCGCACCACGACCCGCAGGGCGCCGTCCCGCGCAGCAGCCGCCAAAGGCGGCCGCACGACGGCCCGGCGGCGGGCGACCGGCACGACGCGGCGCAGCACCACGACGCGGGCTCGCTCGACAGGGACACGCCGCAGCACTGGCACGGGCCGCAGCACGGGCACACGCCGCAGCACGGGCACGCGCCGCGCCGCCTCGACCGGGACACGCCGCAGCACGGGCACGCGCCGAACCACCGCGACGCGGTCACGCTCGACCGGCACGCGCCGCACGACGGCCCGGCGGGCGACCGGCACAACGCGGCGCAGCACCACGGCGCGGGCACGCTCGACCGGCACGCGCCGCGCCGCCTCGACGGGGGGACGCTCGACGGGGACGCGCCGCACGACGACGCGCAGGGCACCGTCCCGCGCCGCAGCCGCCAAGGGCGGCCGCACGACGGCCAGGCGGGCGACCGGCACGACGCGACGCAGCACCACGACGCGGGCACGCTCGACCGGCACGCGCCGCGCCGCCTCGACCCGGGGACGCTCGACCGGCACGACGCGCCGCAGCACCACGAAGCGCCGCCGTTCGAGCTCCTAGCTCGTAGCAGTAGAAAGAGAAGGGCTCCGCTTCGGCGGGCCCTTCTCTCTGCTTCTACACGGTCGGCATCGCAAGCGACGCCTCAATTCCAGACCTTGACGTCCCGGTAGAGCGTGTCGCGCTGCACCGGCGTCTTGCCGAGCGCCTTGATCAGGTGCACGAGCTCCTGCGTCGAGG
>JBJMJL010000007.1:0-4306 GCA_045806365.1 Gaiellaceae bacterium | reverse complement strand
CGCATTCGCCGGCGAGCTCTTCGGATCCGCAGCCGCCCCATCGTCGTCCGAGGCATTCACCGTGATCGTGTACGAGCCCGCTGCGTACGAGTGACTGCCGCTGAAGCTCGAGCCGGTGAACGGCTGTGCGGCCGACCCGTCCCCCCAGCTGATGGATCCGCTTTGCGTGTCGTTTGACCCGGGGTCCGTGACGTTGAACGCGAGACCGACGGAGTTGCCGCCGATGCACGCAACCCCGCTCGCACCGGTGAGCGCGAGAGCCCCGATGGTGGGTTTGACGTTCCCCACTGTGACGGTGGCCGAGGCGGTCGACGTGGCGGTGCCGTCGGATGCGCTGAGCGTCACCGTGTACGTCCCATTGTCGGTGCAGGTGATCGTCGTAACGGGCTGCGAGCCGGTGCCGAATGAGCAGGTCGCGCCGGCCGCGACGCCCGCCCCTGCCACGTATGACCAGCTTGCCGCAACGATGTCGCCGGCATCCGGGTCGCTCGCCGAGCCGCTCAGAGTGATCGGTGATCCTTCGAGTCCCGTGGCATCCCCTCCGGCGGACACGAGCGGCGGCACGTTCGCCGGTGGACCGACGACGCCGCCCTCGGCACACTGTCCAGCCGTCACCTCGAACGCGTTCAACTCGAAGTCGAACGCGTCCTTGCTCCAGATCACGCTGTTCGGCGCGAAGGTCGTGTTATCGCATTCGAGGTCTTCGATCCGTTTGCCGCTCAGCGAGGCGAACACGGCCAGCGAAGTCCCGTCCTTGTTCCCGGTGTAGATCTGGGCGCAGCCGTCGTTCCCGAAGTAAAGCGACGTGGCGTCTGCGACGACGAGGCCCGAGTTGCCGCAGCCACCGAGAATGCTGCCGAAGCTTCCGAGCAGCACCCCGGCGAGGCTGTAGTGGTAGACCGTCGAGCTCACGTCCGGGCTGAGCCAGATCGTGTCGTCGGTACCGTCATAGGCTAGGCCGTCGATGATTGGGAATCCCCCCAACGTGTGCGAGAAGCGATATGTCGCCGTGCCCGCCGACGCAGTCTTGTCGAGGACGACGCTGTAGATCTTCTGCGGCGTCATCTGTGCTGTCCCGATCCAGAGCAAATCGTTAGCGGCATCCCACGAGATCGCGCCGATGCCCTCCGACGACGGAATGTTCACAGTGATCGAGCCCGTCACCGCGCCCGTTGCCGGGCTCACACGTGTGATGACGTTGTTGGACCAACACGAGACCAATAGTTCGCTGGCGTCGAACGCGACGCCGACCGAGATTCCACACGCCGGTGCCGGCGTGGCGTTGATCGTCCGCAAGATCGACCCCGGCGCTGCGTTTGCCGGACTAGCAAGGCCGAACACACTCGCCGCGACAACAGCCGCTGCGAGCACGCGAGCGAGCGCCGTTAAGCAGGCGCGCCTGCCCCTTCTCATCATTTTCAATCTCCCTTCCCCCCGCCTGCGGTCTAGGTCTGGGACCAGGCGTTCCACGACCCTCGCAGCTTGTGACAGGCGATGCAATGGGCCGATCGGCCCACGGTCGCAACCGCTGTTGCGCGCGCGCGCAATTGCCATTTGCCTGCTCGGGCGCCGAAACACGGATGAGGCCCGCGCTCGTCGACGCTGTATGTGTGTGAAGAGCGAACCCGTCGTACGACGCGTCTCGCGACGTCAGGCGAGCATCCACTCCTCGTCGTGGATGATCGGTACGGACGTGCCGTCGGCCTGGATCGCGTCGACCTGCACCTCCGCGCCGCCGATCATGAAGTCCGTATGGATGCTCGACGTGTTCGAGGCGCCGTCGGGCAGATCTTCGCCGTTGTTCCGCGTGAACCCGAGCCCGCCGCCGTAAGCGATGTGACACGTCGCGTTCTCGTCGAACAACGTGTCGAAGAAGGTGACGCCGGACTGTCCGACGCGCGACGAGCCGTCGACCAGCGCGACCTCGCCGAGGCGGCGCGCGCCCTCGTCCGCATCGAGCTGCGACTGGATCACCTCTTCGCCCTTGTCCGCCTTGGCCTCGACGACGCGCCCGTTCTCGAAGCGGAGCTGCAGGCCCTCGACGATCACGCCGCCGGAGGTCGCGAGGGGCCGCGTCGAGCGAACGGTCCCCTCGGTGCGGCGCGCGTCGGGCGCGGTGAAGACCTCTTCCGTCGGCATGTTCGGGACGTGCACGATGCCGCTCGCCGTCTCGAGCGTGCCCGCACCCCAGTTGAACGCCGGGGTCAGCCCGATCGTGAGGTCGGTGCCGGGCCCGGTGAAGTGGAGCGCGTCGAACCGGCGCTCGGTCATGAGCGCGGCGCGCGTGCGCAGCTTCTCGACGTGGTCGCGCCACGCCTGGACGGGGTCGTCCTCGTCCAGCCGCACCGCCCTCGCGACCTCCTCCCACAGCCGCGACATGTCGGGCTCGCCGAAGACCTTCTCCGCCCAGCGAGCATTCGGATAGGCCGCGATCGTCCAGTTGACCGTCTTCTCCTCGAACACGATTTCCAGCGCGCGCCTGCTGAGCTCTTTCGGACGCGCCTTGCCGACGCGCACACCGTCGAGATCCGCGAACACATCCGGGTTCGGATCGCCGGCAATATGGATTTCCGCACCGCCGACGCGCGCGAAGTATTCGAGGCGTTCGAGATCCCAGGGCGGGCTCCACTCCAGCAGGTCGTCGTCGCCGTGGACGATCAGCTCGCGTTTGACGTACTGATCGGCGTACTGCGCAGACACGTAACGCGCGCCGGCCGCGTACGCAGCCGCCGTCAGCGCGCGGACGAACGGCGCCTGCTCGACGTACGCGCTGATGACGACGTCCTGGCCGTCACGCACGTTCGCGCCCACGCGGACCACGAGCTCGGCGTAGCGGTCGAGGGAATTCTCGTCGGCCATGGCGCGATTGTAGGCTGAGGCCGATGGCCGTCCTCGAATCAGGCGTTCAGAAGGACGAGGTCTTCGAACGCCGGCGCGAGCTCATGGCAGGGCTCGTTGGGGAGCTGCGCGAGCGGACCGCGCAGGTGGCACGCGGCGGCGGCGACAAGGCGACCGAACGGCATCGCTCGCGCGGGAAGCTGACGGCGCGCGAGCGCATCGACCGCCTCGTCGACTCGGGCGGCGCCTTCCTCGAGCTCAACGCGCTCGCCGCTTGGGAGATGTACGAGGGACAGGCGCCGGCGGCGGGCATCGTCACCGGAATCGGTGTCGTCGGCGGCCGCGAGTGCGTGATCGTCGCGAACGACGCGACCGTGAAGGGAGGCTCCTACTTTCCGCTGACGGTGAAGAAGCACCTGCGCGCGCAGGAGGTTGCCGAGCAGAACCGGCTGCCGTGCCTCTATCTCGTCGACTCGGGAGGTGCGTTCCTGCCTTTGCAGGACGAGGTCTTTCCCGACCGCGACCACTTCGGCCGCATCTTCTTCAACCAGGCGCGCATGTCGGCGAAAGGCATTCCCCAGATCGCCGTCGTGATGGGCTCGTGCACGGCCGGCGGGGCATACGTCCCCGCGATGTCGGACGAGACGATCATCGTGCGCGGCACCGGCACGATCTTCATCGGCGGACCGCCGCTCGTGAAGGCGGCAACGGGGCAGGACGTCAGCGCCGAAGAGCTCGGCGGCGCGGACGTGCACACGCGCCAGTCGGGCGTCGCCGACTACTACGCGACCTCCGACGACCACGCGCTCGCGCTCGCGCGCCAGATCGTGAGCAACCTGCACGTACGCCCGCCGGACCCGCCGTGGGACGTCGTCGAGGCGGAGTCGCCGTCGGCGGATCCCGACGAGCTGTACGGCCTCGTCCCCGAGGACTTCCGCCACCAGGCCGACGCGCGCGAGCTGATCGCGCGCATCGTCGACGGCTCGCGCTTCGACGAGTTCAAGGCGCTGTACGGCGAGACGCTCGTCACGGGCTTCGCGCGGATCGAGGGGTATCCGGTCGGGATCCTCGCCAACAACGGCGTCCTGTTCGCCGAATCGGCCCGCAAGGGCGCGCACTTCGTCGAGCTCGCGTGCCGGCGGAAGACGCCGCTCGTCTTCCTGCAGAACATCACCGGGTTCATGGTGGGCCGGGAGTACGAGAGCCGGGGCATCGCGAAGGACGGCGCGAAAATGGTGCACGCGGTGGCCAACTCGGTCGTGCCGAAGTTCACCGTGATCATCGGGGGCTCGTTCGGCGCCGGTAACTACGGGATGTGCGGGCGCGCGTACGACCCGAGGTTCCTCTGGATGTGGCCCAACGCGCGCATCTCCGTCATGGGCGGGGAGCAGGCGGCGGGCGTGCTGACCACGGTCAAGCGCGATCAGCTCGCGCGCGAGGGGAAGACCTTCAGCGCCGAGGAAGAAGA
>JBJMJL010000006.1:0-4233 GCA_045806365.1 Gaiellaceae bacterium | reverse complement strand
CGTCGTCCACCGCGGCGCGGGCGCGTACATCTGCGGCGAGGAGACGGCCCTGCTCGAGTCGCTCGAGGGCAAGCGCGGCCAGCCGCGCTCGAAGCCGCCGTTCCCGGCGATCTCCGGCCTCTACGCGTCGCCGACCGTCGTCAACAACGTCGAGACGATCGCGACGGTCGCGCCGATCATCGCGATGGGCGGCGCGGAGTACGCGAAGCTCGGGGTCGAGAACTCCCGCGGCACCCGCGTCGTCTCGATCTCGGGCAATGTCGTCAACGGCGGCAACTACGAGATCGAGGCCGGCATGTCGCTACGCGAGATCATCTACGACCTCGGCGGCGGCATCCCCGGCGGCCGCGAGCTGAAGGCCGTCGTTCCGGGTGGGTCATCGACCGTGATCCTGACGAAGGACGAGATCGACGTCGGCTACGACTTCGACTCGCTGGCGCAGCTCCGCACTGCGATGGGCTCCGCGGGGATCGTCGTGCTCGACGACCGCTGTTGCATCGTCCAGCTCGGCATTCGCTTCTCGGAGTTCTACGAGCACGAGTCGTGCGGCAAGTGCACTCCCTGTCGTGAGGGGACGCGCTGGCTGACAGCGATCCTGCGCAAGCTGGAGGACGGCCGGGCGACACAGGCCGATCTGGACCTGCTGCTCGACGTCTGCGACCGCATCAACGGGAAGTGCTTGTGCCCCCTCGGCGAGACGGCGGCGATCGCCGTCGCGAGCTACGTCGAGAAGTTCCGCGGCGAGTTCCAGCAGCACGTCGACGAGCGCGGGTGCCCGTTCGGAGACGCGTCGCCGCTCCACAACGTCCTCGCCCCGGTTGCGATGCACACGCATTCCCCGGTCGCGACGGTGCCGGCATGAGCGCCGGCGAAACCGTCACGCTGACGATCGACGGCATCGCCGTCGAGGTCGCGAAGGGCACGGGCCTCGTCGAGGCGGCGCTGGCGGCAGGCATCGAGATCCCCGTCTTCTGCTACGAGCCGCGCCTTGGCGCGCCGATCGGCGCGTGCCGCATGTGCCTCTGCGAGATCACGCCTGGCCCGCCGAAGCCGCAGGCCGCGTGCACGCTGCAGGCCGCCGACGGCATGGAGGTGCGCACGGCTCTGACCTCCGCCGTCGCGGCGGAGGCGCAGAACGCGACGCTCGAGTTCATCCTCGTCAACCATCCGCTCGACTGTCCCGTCTGCGACAAGGGCGGCGAGTGCCCACTGCAGGACCTGACGTTCCGCTACGGGCCGGGCAACACGCGCATGACGTTCCCGAAGCGGACGTTCGACAAGCCGATACCGATCTCGCCGCTGATCGCCCTCGACCGCGAGCGCTGCATCCTCTGCTACCGCTGCACGCGCTTCAGCGAGCTGGTCGCGGAGGACGGGCAGCTCGTCGCCGTCAACCGCGGCGCGCAGACGCAGATCGCGACGTTCGAGGACGAGCCGTACCGCGCGCCGTTCAGCGGCAACGTGGTCGAGCTGTGCCCGGTCGGCGCGCTGACGTCGACGACGTACCGTTTCGAGGCGCGGCCGTGGGAGATCCAGGACGTCCCGACGGTGTGCGGCCTCTGCCCGGTGGGCTGCAACGTGAACGCGACCACGCGCGAGGGAAAGGTCAAGCGCATCCTCTCGCGCAACCACCCCGAGGTCGACCTGGGCTGGCTGTGCGACAAGGGCCGGTTCGCTTACCAGCACGTGCGCGCCGACGACCGGTTGCACGATCCGCTGCTCCGCGTGCGCCGTCGCGGCTTCGAGGAGGTGCCCTGGGAGCGCGCGCTCGACGAGGCCGAGCAGCTGCTGCGCGCCGCAGACCGTCGCATCGTGACGGCGCTCTCCGGCTCCGAGACGATCGAGCAGGCGTACGCGCTCGGGAAGCTTTTGCGGCGCGGACTGAGCTCGCATACGGCGGTGCTGCCCGAAGAAGTGTCCGACGCGCTGGACGCGTTCCGGCTGCCCCTCTCGGCGATTGCCGAGGCCAGGACCATCGCCGTGCTCGGCGACGCGCCCGTCGTCGAGCGAGCGCCGATCGTCGACCTCTGGATCAAGCAGGCGCGCCGGAACGGAGCCCGCGTCGTGTCGACGGTCGACGACGCCGGCGCCGACTCGATCCTGATCTGGTGCGGGCCGGAGGGGGGCGGCGGAGCGCGCGTCGCCGCGCTCGCGCAGGAGGTCGGTGCGAAGGGCGCTTTCTATCTTCCGGAGACGGCGAACGCGCGCGGTGTGTCCGACGCGTGGGCTGCAGCCGCGGACGCCGAGCCGACGAATCCCGATCCGATCGGGCTGCTGATCGTCTCGGGCGACGAGGCCGCCGCCAACCCGGTCGTGCGCGCGATGGCCGAGCAGGCCGAGCGCGTGCTCGTGATCTCGATGTTCCACGGGCTTGCGGCGGGCTGGGCGGATCTCGTTCTGCCCGGGACGAGCTACCTCGAGCGCGACGGCACGTACGTCAACCTGGAAGGACGCGTGCAGCGCCTCCGCCGCGCGGTCATCCCGCCCGCGCCTGACGAGCTTGCGTGGATCTCGCGGCTGGCCGAGCGGTTCGGCGTCGAGCTCTCGCCGTATCCGTCCGCGGTGTTCGAGGAGGTGTCGGCGATTGCCTTCGGCGGCATCCCGTTCGGCGTCGTCGGCGAGCGCGCCGAGCTGCCACCCGCCACCGACCAAAAAGAAAGGGGTCTGACCCCGGAAGGGGTCAGACCCCAGCAGTCCGGATTCCAACTGGTCCGCTACCGACCTTTGTTCTCCGGGCCGGCGGTGGAGCGCACGCCGCAGCTGCAGTTCCAGCGCCCGCAGGCAGAGGTGGAGCTCTCGCAGCACGACGCGATCGACCGCCGCATCCGCTCGGGCGACGAGGTGATCGTCCGCTCGAACGGCACGTCGGTCACCCTGCGTGCGCGGATCAGCGGCGACCTTCGGGCCGGAGTCGTGCGCATCCCCGACGAGTTCGCCGGCGACCTGCAACCGAGCGTGGAGCTGTCGACGTGAACAACGGCGAGCCTTGGTGGATCTCGCTGATCAAAGCGGGCGTGATCGTCAACCTCGTCATGCTCGCGTTCGCGTACACGACCTGGCTCGAACGCAAGCTGCTCGGCCGCATGCAGCTCCGTTACGGGCCGAACCGCGCCGGGCCCTTCGGCCTGCTGCAGCCGATCGCCGACCTCGTCAAGCTGATCCGCAAGGAGAGCTTCTTTCCTGTCACCGCACGTGACCGCCTGTACATCGCGGCGCCGGTGATCGCGATGTTCACCGCGCTCGCCGCGTTCGCCGTCATCCCGTTCGGCGCCGGCTGGGACATCTCGAACTACCACGTGAACGGTGAGATCGCGAACGTCTCGATCGCACTGATCCTGATCTTCGCGCTGGGCTCGATCGGCATCTACGGCGCGATCGTCGGCGGCTGGGCGTCCGACTCGAAGTACTCGCTCCTCGGCGCGATGCGCACGTGCGCGCAACTCGTCTCCTACGAGGTCTCGCTGGCGCTGTCTGTCCTCGGCGTCGTGCTGATGGGCCAGTCGCTGAACCTCGTCGACATCGTGAACAAGCAGGGCGCGACGATCTGGTTCTTCATCCCACAGCTCGCGGGCATGCTCGTGTTCTTCTTCGCGGTGATCGCGGAGACGAGCCGTCCCCCGTTCGACCTGCCCGAAGCCGACACCGAGCTTGTCGCCGGCTACCACACCGAGTACGGCGGCATGCGCTGGGGCCTGTTCCAGACGGCGGAGTACGTCAACATGATCACGCTCTCCGCGCTGGCCGTGACGCTCTTCTTCGCCGGCTGGCACGGACCGTGGGCGCCGCTCGGCCCGCTGTGGTTCCTGTTGAAGGTGTTCGCGCTCGTCTCGATCTTCATCTGGATCCGCGCGTCCGTGCCGCGGCTCCGCTACGACCAGCTGATGCGCTTCGGGTGGAAGATCCTGCTGCCCGTCGCGACGATCAACGCCGTCATCACCGCGCTCCTCGTGGTCTGGGTCGACTGATGGCTCAGCCCCTCGACACCGTCAAGGGTTTCGCCGTCACCTTCCGGCAGCTGTTCAAGAAGCCGATCACGCAGCAGTACCCGGAGTACAAGCGTCCGCTCTATCCGCGCTTCCGCGGCCGGCACCGGCTGCATCGCCACGAGAACGGGCTGGAGAAGTGCGTCGGCTGCTCGTTGTGCGCCGCCGCATGCCCGGCGGACTGCATCCGCGTCGTCGCCGCCGAGAACACGCCCGAAAACCGCGTCTCGGGCGGTGAGCGCTACGCGCG
>JBJMJL010000005.1:0-8690 GCA_045806365.1 Gaiellaceae bacterium | reverse complement strand
CGACCGACGTACAGGGCGACGAGTGAATTGCCCGGGACGCTCGCGCCGGCGTGCGGCTGCTGCTCGATGACGACGCCGTCCTGGCTTGCATTGCTCGACGGCCGGTTGAGGACGACGACGCGGAAGCCGGCGCTCTGCAGGCGGTTCGTCGCCGTCGCCTGATCCTGTCCGACCACGTTCGGGACGGTCGCGGAAGGCTGTGGATTCGGGCCGTTCGAGACCGTGATGCGGACGTGAGAGCCGCGCTGCGCCGAGGCGCTCGCCGCCGGTGACTGAGTCAGCACCTGGCCCGCCGATTGACTCGAGTTCTGGAACACGACCGTCGCGGGCAGACCGGCACCGTTCAGATCCCTGAGCGCCTGTGCCTCGGAGAGGCCGGTGACCTTCGGCACCTTCACCGACGAGCTCGCAGTGGTCGCTGTCGTGGTCGTCGTCGTTGTCGCCGGCCCCGTGCCCGTCGAGATGTTCAACGTGACCTTCGCGCCCTTGTCCACCTCGGTGCCGGCCTTCGGCTTCTGTGCGACGACGGTGCCGGCGGGCTGCGCGGACGGAACGTTCTGCAGCACCGGCTGGAGCCCTTTGGCGGTGACCGCGTTCACGGCGGAGCCCTGCGTCTGCCCGACGACCTGCGGTACGAGCACTGGCCGCTCGCCGCTCGACACGGCGAGCTTCACGATCGTGCCCGCGTCGGCCGTCACGCCCGCGACCGGCGTCTGCGAGATGACCACGCCCTGCGGGCGCGTCGACGCCCCGCGGTGTACCTCGCTCTGGAAGCCGGCGTCGTCGAGGCGCTGCGCCGCCTCCTGTTCCTGCAGGCCGGTCACGTCCGGGACCGCCTGCCGTCCGCTCGAGATCGAGATGGTGACGGTCTGCTCCTCGTCGAGCTGCGTGCCGGCACCCGGCGCCTGCGCGAACACGACGTCGGGCGGCCGTTTGCTCTGCCCGGTGACCGGCGTGACCTTGAGGTTCTCGTCGTGGATCCGCTGCGCGGCAACCTGCGACTTGAGGCCGACGACGTTCGGCACGGTCGCCTTGTTGTCGTCGCGCGAAAGCAACCACCAGAGGAGCAACCCACCGAGAACGAGCAGCAGCAGGAGCAGCAGCCAGAGCCACCAGTAGCGCTCCCGCGGTGGGGCGGCCGGTTCGACGACCTCCTCTTCCTCGGTCGCCGCGGCCGAGGGCAGCAGCCGCCGGATCATCTCGTCGATTCGCGAAGCGCGGCCGCCCTCGCCGCGCCCCCGGTCGATCCAGTTCAGCCACTCGAGCTGCCGCTCGGCGGGCAGCGCCGCAAAGCGGTCGCGCGCCTCGGGGACGCGGTCGAACGCGGCAGCGACGTCGGTCGGCAGCTCGCGGCGGGTGGACATGCGCCACTCTTGCCCTCAGCCCGGAAACGGCACACTTCGGCGATGCCGCTGATCTGTCTGGATCCGGGACACGCGACGCTCCCGGCGATCGCGCGTCAGACCGAGCCGATCGGGCCCGGCTCGCGCGTCCGCAAGATCAAGGACGGCGGCGGCGCGCCGGGCGAGGCCCCGGTCGCGCTCGCGATCGCGCAGCGAACGCGCGCGCTGTTGGAGCGCGCCGGTTATCGCGTCGCGATGACGCGCAGCGCACCGGGCTACGCCGGCGGCAACATCGCGCGTGCGCGCTTTTGCAACGCGCGCCGCGCCGCGCTGATGATCCGCATCCACGCAGACGGGTCGACGGACTCGACGCAGCGCGGCGTGAAGACGCTCGTGCCGGCGTTGCGCCGCGGCTGGACGGACGACATCTATATGCCGAGCCTGAGCGCCGCACGCAAGGTGCAAGCGGCCGTTGTGCGCACGACCGGAGCGAAGGATCTCGGCCTCGTTCCCCGCTCCGACCTGACGGGTTTCAACTGGGCCGACGTTCCGGCCATTCTCGTCGAGACGGGATTCATGACGAATCCCGCCGAAGGACACCTGTTACGCACCACCGCGTACCAGCTGAAGGTGGCGCGTGGCCTCGCTGCGGGGGCCGAAGCGTACGCACCGATGAGACGCACCACGTGCAAGCTCGCGCACTTCACGCTGTCCGTCGGATTTCAGGTCAGTCCGGCGACGGGTCAGCACCCATTGACCCTTCAGTTGCGCAACGACGGCCCACGCTGCGGCGTCGACGGCTATCCGAACGTCGTGCTGCGCGACCGACACGGCGCGATTCCGTTTGCGATCACGCATCGTGGCGATCAGATGGTCGCAGCGCGCGCTCCGACGCGGTTTGTCGTGGACCACGGCAGGTCGGCCTTCGTAATGCTGAACAACTACCGCTGCGACCTCGGAACGAAGCGCGCGGCGACGGTCGTGCAGGTCGGGGGCGCGTCGCTCCGGCTGCGCGATCCGCTCAGCCGGCCCAACTACTGCGGGCCCGGCGATCCCGGCTCGACGATCGCGGTCTCGCCGTTCGTCCGACGCTTACGCGACGCGCTGCGCTTCGGCTAGCTGCAGTCGGCGCAGGCTCCGACGAGCACGACCTCGTGCTCGTCGACGTCGTAGCCGAGGCCGCCCGCCACTCGGTCGATCGCGCGCTCGAGGCGTGAGTCGCTGAACGCCTCGACCTTGCCGCAGTCGCGGCAGACGAGGTGATGGTGGTGGTCGCCGTCAACCGTTGCGGGCTCGTACCGGGCGATGCCGTCGCCGGCGTCCACGCGCTTCACGAGCCGGAGGTCGGCCAGGGTCTCGAGCGCGCGGTACACAGACGCGATACCGACAGTGCGGCGCGCTTTCCGCAGCAGGTCGTGGATGTCCTGCGCGCTCAGGCAGCAGTTCTGGCGGCCGAGCAGCTCGACAACCGCCGCGCGCGCGCCGCCACGGCGGTAGCCCGCGGCGTCGAGCGCCGCACCCGCGTCGTCCGTCCAGCTCATCGCCGCAGAGTGTATCGTCCTGTCGGTGGTTACGAGAATCGTTCTCATTATCACCCTGACGGCTGCCCTCTCCGCGTGCGGCTCCGGTAGTGCCTCATCCGGCAAGAACCGCGTCGTCGCGAGCTTCTATCCACTGGCCTACGCGGCCGAGCGCATCGGCGGTGCACGCGTCGCCGTCGACAACCTCACTCCCGCCGGGGCGGAGCCACACGACCTCGAGCTCACCGCGAAAGCCGTCGGCCGGATCGAGAGCGCGGCCACCGTCCTGTTCCTCGGCCACGGCTTCCAGCCCGCCGTCAGCGACGCGGTCGACCAGGCCGCGGGCGATGCCGTCGACGTGCTCAGCGGCCTACCGCTGCACCGCTCCGACCCGCACGTGTGGCTCGACCCGATCCTGTTCGCGCACGTCGCAGAGCGGATCGGCCGAGCGCTGCACGCCTCTCCGGCGCCACTCGTACGCGATCTCCGCAGGCTCGACGGCGAGTACCGACACGGTCTGGCGCTCTGTGCGCGCAAGGACATCGTCACGAGCCACGCGGCATTCGGCTATCTCGCGCGGCGCTACGGCTTGCGCCAGGTCGCCATCACCGGCTTGACGCCCGAGGCCGAGCCGGCGCCCCGGCAGCTCTCGAAGGTCGTGCGGCTCGTGGAGAGAACGCACGCGACGACCGTGTTCTTCGAGACGCTCGTCTCGCCGCGGCTCGCGGACACCGTCGCGCGGGAAGTCGGCGCGAAGACCGCGGTGCTCGACCCGATCGAAGGATTGACGAGGGACGAGCAGGACAGACGCGACGACTACTTCACCGTCATGCGCCGGAACCTCGCCGCGCTGCGAAAGGCACTCGCGTGTCGGTAGCGCTCACGCTCGACCGGGTCTCGTTTGCGTATCCGCACGGCCCGCCCGTACTGCACGACGTGAACCTGACCGTCGACCGCGGCGAGTTCCTCGCGATTGCCGGGCCGAACGGCGGCGGGAAGACGACGCTGCTGCGGTTGATCCTCGGGCTCGAGCAGCCGACGAGCGGGCAGTTGGACGTGGCGCTCGGGCGTCGCGGCTATCTCCAGCAGCGCGCGCAGACGTCGATCGACGCGCCGTTGACTGTTCGGGAGCTCGTCGGTGCCGGACGCGTCGCACGTTCGCGCCTGCTCGGCCCCGCAGCGCGATCCGACCGGAACGCCGTCGCCGACGCGATCGAGCGCGTCGGGCTGAGCGCGCAGGCAGACCGCCGCCTGAGCATGCTGTCCGGCGGCCAGCAGCAGCGCGCGTTCATCGCCAAGGCGCTCGCCGGCGAGCCTGAGCTGCTCGCGCTCGACGAGCCGACCACCGGCGTCGACGTCGAGGCGCAGGAGGCGATCGCCGCACTCCTCCAACGGCTCGGCGGCGAGCTCGGCATGACGATCCTCTACGTCTCGCACGAGTTCGGCGCGGTCGAGCATTTCGTCGAGCGGATCGTGCTCGTGCGCGAGCGCATCGTCTTCGACGGGGCCCCTTCGGCCCTGCCCGCTGTCTGGCACGACCCATCCCATGTCCATGCTTGAGCTCGAGTTCATGCGGCATGCGTACGGCGCCGGCATCGTCGTCGGGCTGCTCGCGCCGGCCGTCGGCTTCTTCCTCGTGCAGCGCCGGCTCAGCCTCGTCGGCGACGGGATCGGCCACGTCGCATTCGCGGGCGTCGCCCTCGGCTACCTGCTCGACCTGCCGCTCGTCCTGACGGCACTCGTCGTCTCGGTCGCGGGTGCTCTGTCGATCGAAGGCCTCCGCGCACAGCGCAAGGCGGCCGGCGATCAGGCGCTTGCGCTCGTCTTCTACACGGGCATCGCCGGCGGCGTCGTGCTCGTGTCGGCCGCGGGGGCGCTCAACGTGAACCTCTTCCAGTTCCTGTTCGGCTCGATCCTGACGGTGACGCGCGGCGACCTCGTGCTGATCGCGGTGCTCGGAGCGGTCGCGCTGCTCGTCGTCGCGCTGCTCTACAGGCCGCTCGTCGCCGTCGTCGTGGACGAGGAAGGCGCCCGCGTCGCGGGTCTTCCCGTCGCGGCGCTGAACGCTCTGACCGCCGCACTCGCGGCCGTGACGATCGCGCTCTCGATGCGCGTCGTCGGGATCCTGCTGATCGCCGCGCTGATGGTCCTGCCGGTGATCGCCGCGTCGCGGATCGCGTGGAGCATGCGGTCGACGATGCTGCTCGCAATGGGCATCGGGCTCGCGTCGGTGCTCGCCGGGATCACGACGGCGTACTACGCCGACCTGCCGCCGGGTGGCACGACCGTCCTCGTCGCCGCGGCCGCGGTGCTCGCGGCGTCAGCGGCGCCGCATCTGGTCGACCGTCGCGCGCGCTGACTCATGAACGGCACGGCGTCGCGCCGCGGGATCGTCGGGCGCCGGCTCCGCGCGGTCGATCGTCAGCTCGGCACGCTCGAACTCCTCCCGCTCGTCGACGATCGCGCGCGACTCGGCCAGCTTCTGCCGTAGGTCTTCGGCGCGCGGATCGGCGCCGACGTCGGCCGTGACAGGCTCGCGACGGCGGCGCAGGAAGCCGAGCACTGCGAGCGTGCCGAGCAGCCACGCGAGCGGGCGCCTCACGGGGGCGATGCTACACTGGCCGCCGCTTCCTGCCTCGCCATCGCGCCGCGTTTCCCGAACGGCGCTCGCCGGCGGGGCCGATTCAGACCAGAGGAAGGGAGGACTCGGGAACGTGGTTGCATACGAAATCTTGCTCATGCTGGATCCCGAGCTGCCGGAAAACCGGCAGGAGGAGATCGTCAAGCGCTCGCGTGACCTCGTGAACAACGCCGGGGGCAAGTGGGTCGGGCACGACGTCTGGGGACGCCGCCGGCTCGCCTACGAGATCGCCCACAAAGGCGAGGGCACGTATCACCTGCTGAACTTCGACGCCGAGGCGGAGACGCTCGAGGAGCTCTCGCGCATCCTCCGCATCACGGACGGCGTCATGCGCCACCTCGCGGTGCGCCGCATCGAAGGCGGCTCCCCCGGCCCGCCGCCGGAACCCGAAGCCGTCCCCACGCCCGCCTATGCTGAAGCGAACACCAGTTCGCAAGAGGAGTAGAAGACATGGCCAACATCAATCGCGTCGTGCTCGTCGGGAACCTGACGCGGGACCCGGAGCTGCGACATACCCCGAGCGGCACGGCGGTCTGCAAGCTGCGGCTGGCCGTGAACACACGCCAGAAAGACGCCCAGGGCAACTGGGGAGACAAGCCGAACTACTTCGACGTCACCGTCTGGGGCAACCAGGGCGAGAGTTGCGCGCAGTACCTCTCGAAAGGCCGTCCGGTCGGCGTCGACGGCCGACTCGATTGGCGCGAGTGGGAAGCGCAGGACGGCAGCAAGCGCCAGGCGGTGGAGATCATCGCCGACACGGTGCAGTTCCTCGGTAGCCGCGGCGAAGGTGGCGGTGGCGGCGACGCCGAGCGTCAGTTCGTACCCGCGGCGGCGACCGCCGGGAACGAAGACTTCCCCTCCACGGCCGACGACGACATCCCGTTCTGATGCCGCAGCGAGGAGGAGGCGAGAAGCGGGACCGCGACCGCCAGCCGGGACGCAAGCGTCCGGGCGCGCCCGGCCCGATCCGCAAGCGGGGCTGCTACTTCTGCAAGGAGAAGGTCCAGGAGATCGACTACAAGAACGCGAACCAGCTGCGGCGGTACGTGTCCGAGAAGGGCAAGATCCGGTCCCGCCGGATCACCGGTGCCTGCCGCCGGCACCAGCGCCAGGTCGCGGTCGCGATCAAGCGGGCGCGGGAGATGGCGTTGCTGCCTTACGTTTCTGAGAGCAGGTAGGTCGCGGCGCCGATGGAAGTCATCCTCCGCCAGGACGTCGACAAAGTCGGCCTTCGCGGAGAGGTCGTGAACGTCGCGCGCGGGTATGCGCGCAACTTCCTCTTCCCGCGCGGCCTTGCCGACGAGGCGACGCCGGCTCGCGTCGCCGAGGTGCGCAAGGTCGAGGAGCGGCGCGCGCAGCACGAGGCGAAGACGTTCGACGAAGGCCAGGCGCTCGCGGACAAGCTCGGCAACGTCGAGCTGCGCTTCGACGTCAACGCCGGCCCGACCGGCTCGCTGTTCGGCTCGGTGACGCCCACCGACATCGCCGACGAGCTGTGGACGAAGCACAAAGTGCGCGTCGACCGCCGCAGAATCGGCATCGACACGATCAAGCGCATCGGCCGCTACCAGGTGCCGATCGAGCTGTACCAGGACGTCAACGTCGAGGTGCGGACGCTCGTCGTGCCCGAGGGCGGCGAGCTGCCGCCCGAGGAGCAGCTCGAGGCGATGGCCGCCGTCGACGAGGCAGAGGTCGCGCCCGAGGAGCCGAAGCAGGAGCTCGACCTCGACGCGCTCGACGCCGCCGCGATCGCGCAGGAGGCGGAGCTCGTCGCGTCGGGCGAGCTGCAGCCTTCGCGCGAGGACGTCGCCGGCGAGGTGTCGGACGACGAGTTCGACCGTGCGGTCGACGCCGGCTCAGCCGACGAGCAACAGCAGGGCTAGCCGCCCCACATCAGGTACTGCGCGAAACGTCTCGTCCCGAGGACGAGCCGTGGCTTGCCCGTGCGCGGGACCGCGTAGATCCCGCGCGTCGGCGTCCCGCCGCCGCAAGGCCCGTTCGGGAAGTGGATGAGCGCCGCCCCGCCGGGCAGCCAGCCGAGGGCGGCCGACTCGTTGCCGTACGCGTGCAGCTTGCCGTCGGCGACGAGGTACGCGACGGGCACCTCGCACTCCGCCGACCACTGCGCAAGGAGCGCATCCCCGTCGGGTGAGCGCACCGCCCAGACCCAGTGGCCGATGCCGCGTGGCTCGCGCGCGACGATTCGGCCCGCGACCTTGATCACCCCCGCGCAGACGACGACCTGAACGTCCGTCGTGCGGCACCCGCGGTGCAGCGCACGCGGCCGCAGCCGGCGCGCCGCCGGATCCAGCGCGAACAGCGCTCCGCGGCGAGCTCGCAGCACGAGCGTGTGCGCCGTCACCTGGTCCGGCGCCAGATCGAGGGCCGGCAGGGTTGCGAGCCGGCGTCCGGACAGCGACTGCAGCTGCACCCCCGCCTCCGTCTCGAGCGCGAGCCCCCGCTCGGGAAGCGGCGGCAGCGTCGTCAGCGCGGCGGCCGCGGTGAGCAGCGCGAGCGTCCCCGTCATTCCACAATCCTGCGCCGCCGACGGATCCGTGTCCACCGTCTGTGGACGGCGTGGGGACAACGATTCACAGCGCTTTCCACGGCCTGTGAATTTCCGCGCGAAGTTCTCGCTCGTTCCGGCTAAACGATCAACAGGCGCCGTCCGACTCTGATGGGAACATACGTTCCTTTCCGCTGCAACCGCTGCGAACGGACATGTCGAAAAGTCGCCTTTCCCCCGGTGGAAACACACGCGCGAGGGTGGTTCACTCCGCCGAAGTGGCACCTGTCGCCCAGCTCGCCGAAGCCGCTCCGATCGCGCCGCCCCAGAACCTCGAGGCCGAGGAGTCGGTCCTCGGGGCGATGCTGCTCTCCCCGGGCGCGATCGGGGCGGTCAGCGAAGTTCTCGACGCGTCGGATTTCTACCGGGAAAGCCACGCCAAGATCTACCGCGCGGCCCTGGCGCTGTACGCGAAGGGCGAGCCTGTCGACGCGATCACGCTCGTCGACGAGCTCGAGGAGCGGAGCGAATTGGAGGATGTCGGCGGACGGGTTCGCCTGCACGAGCTCGCGGCGCTCGTGCCCGCGACCGCGAACGCGGCGCATTACGCGCGCATCGTGCGCGAGATGGCGACACTGCGCGGGCTCATCTCCGCCGGGCAGCAGATCGCGCAGCTCGGC
>JBJMJL010000004.1:0-6087 GCA_045806365.1 Gaiellaceae bacterium | reverse complement strand
CAAGGATTCGTGCGCCGACGCCGGCTTTCTCAAAATCGACCTGCTCGGGCTGGGAATGCTGTCGGCCGTCGAGGACTGCGTCGAGCAGATCGCGAAGCTGCGCGGCGAGCCGATCGACCTCTCGCGCATCCCGCTCGACGACAGGGCGGTGTACGACGACATCCAGCGCGCCGACACGATCGGCGATTTCCAGATCGAGAGCCGAGCGCAGATGCAGAGCCTGCTGCGGACACGGCCCGAGAATCTCGACGACCTGACCGTGCAGGTCGCGCTCGTGCGCCCGGGCCCGATCCAGGGCAAGGCCGTTCACCCTTACATCGACCACCGCCAGCGCCTGCGCGACGACGCGTCGTTCGTGCCGCCCGTCGACCATCCGCTCCTCGCCGACTGCCTGCGCTCGACGCTCGGCGTCGTCGTCTTCCAGGATCAGGTGCTCGACGTCGCAATCGCGCTCGCGGGCTTCAGCGTCGGAGAGGCGGAAGGACTGCGCAGGGCGATGAGCCGCAAGCGCTCGCACGACGCGCTCGAGGCGTACCGCGGACGCTTCGTCGCCGGAGCGCTGCGCAAAGGCGTCGACGCCGACACGGCGGACAAGGTCTACGACAAGCTCGTCGGCTTCTCCGGCTTCGGCTTTCCGAAGTCGCACGCCGCGGCGTTCGGGCTGCTCGCCTACCAGTCGGCCTGGCTGCGCCATCACTATGCGGCCGAGTTTCTGTGCGCGCTGTTGAACGCACAGCCGATGGGCTTCTATCCGCCGGCGACGCTCGTGCGCGACGGCCAGCGCCGCGGCGTGGAGACGCGAGCGCCGGACGTCAACGTCAGCAGTGCAAAGTGTGCCGTGGAGGAGGGAGCGGTGCGCATCGGCATCGACTACGTCAACGGGATCGGGGAGGACGACGCCGCAGCCGTGGTCGCCGAGCGCGAGCGCGGCGGGCCGTTCGCGGGTGTCCGCGATCTCGCCCAGCGGACGCAGCTGTCGGAGCACGGCCTCGAGACGCTCGTCGTCTCAGGGGCATGCGACTGTTTCGGGCTGCCGCGCCGTCAGCTGCTGTGGCAGCTCGGGCTCGTGCCACGGTCACAAACCGTGCCGGGATCGGGCGGCGACGAGAAGCAGCTCGCGCTACCGCTGGAGCCCACCGCGGAGACGCCTGCCCTGCCCGAGCCATCGGTGTGGGAGCGCATGCTCGCCGACTACCGCACGACGAGCCTGTCGGTCGGCGTCCATCCGCTGGAGCTCTTGCGCGCGCATCTGCCCGACGGCGTGCTGTCGTCGCGTGACCTCGAGACTGCGCCGGACCGGGCGCAGGTCGCTGTGGCCGGAATGGCCGTCGCGCGTCAGCGGCCGGCGACGGCGAACGGCGTCGTGTTCATGCTGATCGAGGACGAGTTCGGGGCGGTCAACCTGATCGTCCCGCCGTCCGTGTACGACCGGCACCGCGCGATCGTGCGCGGCGAGCCGCTCATCCTCGCGCGCGGCCGCTTCGAGCGCCTGGACAGGAACCAGAACGTGCTCGTGCGCTCGCTCGAGACGCTGGGCGCGCTCGCTCGACGGGTCTCGCAAGAGACGGAGGTGGGCGCCTCGTTGCCCGGCGCCCACCACTTCGGTCATCGCTAATGGCGCTGAGCGCCCTAGAACCCGCCCACGTTCTCGCGTGTGATCTCGCGGCCGTCCTTGCTGGAGATCCCCGTATGCGTAGCGGCGCTCGTGAGCGCAGCTTCGACGGCGGCGGCGCTCGCGCCGCCGTGCGACAGGTACAGCGCACCGCCCCCGGCCACGTGCGGCGAGGCCATCGACGTCCCGGAGATCGTGTTGTACCCACCGCCCGTCCACGTGGAGTACACGTTCACGCCCGGCGCCCAGATGTCGACGCACGAGCCGTAGTTGCTCCACGACGCCTCCCGGCTCGTCGAGTCGATCGCGGCGACGGTCGCAATGCCGTTGTTCGAACCGGCTCCTGCGCGCGCGGGCGTCTGGTTGCACGCGTTCGCGCCGTCGTTGCCTGCCGCAACGGCATAGAAGACGCCGGCATTTGCCGAGTTCCGCACCGCGTCATCGACGGCCTGGTTCACAGGACCGCCGAGGCTCATGTTCGCGACCGACCTCGCAGCGTGATTCGCCGTCACCCAGTTGATCCCGTTGATGATCCAGCTCCATTGCCCGCTGCCCTGGCAGTTGAGCACGCGAACTGCGTGGATCGCGGCGCCGGGTGCAACGCCCACGACGCCCTGCGTGTCGTCCTTTGCCGCGATCGTCCCGGCGACGTGCGTGCCGTGGCCGTTGCAGTCGCCGCCCCTGCCTCCGCCTTTTGCGAAGCTGGCGTACTGCACGACATTCAGGTCGGGATGGGCCGTGTCGACGCCGGTGTCGATCACGTAGACGTCGACGCCGCTCACCGTCCCCGAGCCGTTCCCGGCGGCAGTCGAGCTCGACGTGGCGTTCACGAGGCTGATCCCGTACGGAATTGTCTGTGCATTGATCGTCGCCTCGCCGTCCGCGACGACGTACTTGACGTTCGCATCGGCGCGCAGCTCGGCGACTCGATCATTCGGAATCACCGCCGCGTAGCCGTGGAGCGCGTGGCCCCAGACCGCGTCGACCTTCGCGCCGTACTTGTTCGAGTGCATGTTGGCGACAGCCGCCGGATCGACGGCGTCCTTCAGCACGACGATGTAAGCGCCGGCACCGTTGCCGTTTCCCGCCTGTGCCGGTAGGGAGAGCAAAGCCGCCGGGACCGCGAGCGCGGCCACGAGCAGCGCGAGACGTCTGCGCATTGACCCCTCCATGAAGAAATGACGGACGCGCGGATCCTAGGTGGTGGTGACGACGGACACAAGCCCGCGCGCCGCATAATCCGCGACGTGGAGCGCACCGACGGCTACGCGCCCATTCGAGCGTACGGAGTGATCGGCGATGGACGGACGTGCGCGCTGGTCGCGGCAGACGGCGCGATCGACTGGCTCTGCCTTCCGAACTTCGACTCGCCGTCGACCTTCGGACGACTCGTCGATGCCAAACGGGGTGGCGCGTTCGAGCTTGCGCCGACCGCGTCTTTTGAATCGCGGCAGACATATATCGACGGGACGAATGTGCTGCAGACGACGTTCCGCACCGCTGAGGGTTCCGTGCGGGTGACCGACGCGATGACCTGCGCAGATCGGACGTGCCTCGCGCCGATGCGCGAGATCGTGCGCCGCGTCGAGGCGCTCGACGGCCGCGTTCACCTGCGCTGGCAGGTGACACCGCAATTTCTCTACGGAAGGCGCCGAGCGACGGCGGGCCGCCGCTCAGGCCGCGCGTTCCTCTCGTCCGGGAAGGACGCGCTCGTGATCAATGCCTGGGGTGCGGGAGACGTCGAGCTCGGAGACGGAACGGCCGGGGGCGAATTCCAGCTCGAGGCGGGGGAGACCGCCTTGCTCAGCGTCGCCGCGACCTACAAGGAGCCCGCGGTCCTCCCGTCGCGGGCGGATACGGAGAGGCGTCTCGAACGTACCGTGAGCTTCTGGAGGGGTTGGAGCGATCGCGCCCACTACGACGGTCCGTGGCGCGACTCCGTGGTTCGCAGCGCGCTCGTGCTGAAGCTGCTCGTGTTCGCGCCGTCGGGCGCGATCGTCGCGGCGCCGACGACGTCGCTTCCGGAGTGGTACGGGGGCGGGCGGAATTGGGACTATCGCTACGCGTGGATCCGCGACGCGAGCTGGACGCTCGATGCGCTGCTGCGGCTCGGTTACCGCGACGAGGCGACGTCGTTCTTCTGGTGGATCATGCACGCGTCCCGGATCACGCAACCGCGTTTGCAGATCCTGTATCGCATCGACGGCGGTCAGCATGCGCGCGAGAGTACGCTCGAGCCGTTCGCGGGCTACCGCAACTCGCGGCCGGTACGGATTGGCAACGGCGCGGCCGACCAGGTGCAGCTCGATGTCTACGGCTCGCTGTTCGAAGCCGCAGCTTTGTACGTCGACGCGGGCTGCGAGATCGATCGAGACACGGGCAAGGAGCTCGCGCAGATCGCGGACTACGTCTCGAAGCACTGGCGCGACAAAGACTCCGGCATCTGGGAGGTTCGCAGCGGCGCGGCGCACTTCATCCAGTCGAAGGCCTTGTGCTGGGTCGCGCTGGATCGCGCCTGCCGGCTCGCAGAACGCGGCGTGCTCCCGGATCGGAGCGAGCGCTGGCGCGAGGAAGCCGATGCGATTCGGTCGTTCGTCGAGGAGCACGGCTGGAACGAGGAACTGCAGAGCTACGTACGCGCGCCGGATCAGCCCGAGCTCGACGGCAGCCTGCTGACGCTCGTGCTCCTCGGGTATGCCGCGAGCCGCGAGGAGCGCCTGAACTGCCTCGTGGATGCCGTCCGCCGTGAGCTCGCCGACGGTCCGCTTGTCTATCGCTACCGCGGCGAGGACGGCGTCGGAGGGGACGAAGGCGCGTTCCTCACGTGCTCGTTCTGGCTGGCGGACGCACTTGCGCGCTGCAATCGCGTCGAGGAGGCCGTCGCGCTGATGGAGGAGCTGCTGTCTCTGTCGAATGATCTGGGGCTGTTCTCGGAGGAGCTCGATCCCGCAACCGGCGCCTACCTGGGCAACTATCCGCAAGCCTTGACGCACCTGGCGCTCGTCAACGCCGCCGTTTCGATCGGAGAGGCCGAGCGGTGACCTTCTGGGCGGCGCTCGCTGGAGGGTTCGTCGGCACGGTTGTCCTCACGAGCAGCCTGCGATTCGCGCAGGAGGTCGGCATGACTCGCATGGATCTGCCCCTGCTGCTCGGAACGGCGTTCAGCGAGAATCGCAGCCGGGCGAATGTCATCGGTTACGCCGTCCATTTCGTCAACGGGCTGGTGTTCGCCGCCCTCTACTACGTGGTCTTCCGTGCGGTTGGTCACGCCGGGTGGCTGTTCGGTCTCGCTCTCGGCTTCGTGCATGCGCTTTTCGCCGGCGGCGCGCTCGTCGGGGTCTTGCTCCCGGCGGTGCATCCACGCATGGGGACGCCGTGGTCAGACGCGGAAGAGACGCCGCTGCTCGAGCCACCTGGTTTCCTCCTGGAGAACTACGGGCCGCGCACCGCTGTCGGAAATCTCCTCGCCCATCTCGCGTACGGCGCGATCGTCGGCGGCTTCGCCGGCCACCTGACCCGCTGGTTCTAGCGGTTCTCGATCTCGAGCGCGAAGCGCCGGAAGCGCCTCAGGACCGCGTGGTTGAAGGCTGCGGCGTACTCCTCCGCCGCCTCGGCGGCGAGCGTCGAGGCAAAGTTGTCCCGGAGATCGGCCAGCACCTCGGTGCCGGTCTCGACGAGGTCGACGTAGTCGCCGTAGCGCTCCTCAGCCTCGTCCCGCGGAGCGCGGTCGTACGCGCGCTCGGCCGCGACGCAGTCGTCGATCAGGCCGCGCTGGTCGCGCTCAAACAGATCAAGTTGCCGCTCGATCACATCCGCGAAGCGTGCCCGCCGGATTCGCATGGCGAGTACAGTAGTGCGCCTGCTTGTCCGGACCTGGAACCTCTTCCATGGCAACACGCAGCCGACCGGGCGCAGAGCGTTTCTCGAGCAGGTGGTCCGGCTGGCGAGCGCGGATGCTCCGGACGTGCTGTGCCTGCAGGAGCTACCGGTCTGGTCGCTCGGGCTCCTGGATGACTGGAGCGGCATGACCGCGGTGGCCGATGTTGCGCAGCGGCCGATGCTCGGTCCGTTTCCGTCGACCGCAGGGATCGGCAGGGCGATCACCGACCTCCACCACGGGCTGTTCCGCTCGGCGTTCACCGGACAGGCGAACGCAATCCTCGTGCGGGAGGGGCTGCCGGTTGTCGAGCATCGCCAGATCGTCCTCAACCCGCGGCGATTCCGGCACGCGCAGGCGCGGCACCTGGGGCTTCCACCGGTCGCACGCCTCGCGTGGGCGAGCGAACGCCGCGTCTGCCAGGCCATTCGCGTCCGGCGCGCCGGCGGCACGCTCCTGATTGGCAACCTGCACGCGACGAGCTACCCGCCGGACAAGCGCGTGCCCGATGCCGAGCTTCTGCGCGCGGCTGCGTTCGTGGACGGCCTCGCCGCCCCGGGCGAGCCGGTGGTGCTTGCCGGCGACTTCAACGTGAGCG
>JBJMJL010000003.1:0-19901 GCA_045806365.1 Gaiellaceae bacterium | reverse complement strand
GATGTCCGAGCCGTACTGCTTCAGGATCGACCGGAAGAGGCGAATGCCCTTGTCCGACCGCCAGACCGGCGCGGCGGGGTCCTTGCCGAAGACGATCGAGATCGCGCCGTTCGCCGCGTTCTGCGGGACGATCTCCATCAGCGAGGAGGCCGACGAGACGTCGTTGACGAAGATCTGCGGCTTCCAGCCGAGGCGCGACACGGCGTTGAACGCCTGCAGGGAGAACTTGCCGAACGCGAAGATCATGAAGACGTTCGCCTTGCTCGCCTTCAGCTGCGTCACCTGGGGCTGCACGTCGGTCGCCGTCGGGTCGTAGCCCACCTTCGCGACGATCGCGCTCGCCTTCTTCCCGAGGCCGCGCCGCAACCCCGCGAACAGGTCGCGGCCGTAGTCGTCATCCTGATAGAGCACGGCGATCTTCGGCTTCTTGATGTGCTGCAGGACGTACTTCCCGTAGAGCGCGCCCTCTTCCGAGTACGGCGGGATGAAGCCGATCGTCCAGGGATACTTCTTGGCGTCACGCCCGAACGTCGTCGCACCGGACGCGACGAACAGCTGCGGCACCTTGTTGTCGTTCAGCAGCTTGCGCACGGCGAGGTTGTTGCTCGTTCCGAGCGAGGAGAACATCGCGAAGACCTGCTCCTGCTGCACGAGCCGGATCGTGTTGTTCACGGCGCGGCCCGGGTCGTAGCCGTCGTCGAGGTAGGTGAACTTGATCTTGCGCCCGAAGACGCCGCCTTTCGCGTTGACGTACTTGAAGTACGCCTCCGCCCCGCGCGCGACGTTTCCCGCGATCGCCGCCTCGCCGCTGAGCGGAACGCTCGAGCCGATCTCGATCTCCGACGACGTCACGCCCGGAGTCGCGAGCGGGCGCGCGCCGGCGGCCGTCGCGGCGACGGCTGCAAGTAACGCAACAAGCAGGAGGACCCTCATCCCAAGCCTAGGACCTACTGTACAAGCGGCTCGTCAGCGGCGAGAAGACGCGCCGCAGCAGTCCGCCGAGCCCGGTTGGCAGGAGCACCATCACCACGATCAGCACGGCGCCGAAGATGACGCTCGGCATGCCTGGCTGCTTCGGGTCGAGGTCGAGCGCGGGCAGGTGATTGACCCAACGCGTGACGTCGTCGGCGCGGTTCTGCAGCACGTAGATGACGCCGGCGCCGACGATCAACCCGACGAAGGAGCTCAGGCCGCCGATCGCCAGCGCGGCGACGAGGTAGACCGAGAGCACGATCGGGAAGACGTCCGGGTTGATGTACGCGCGCGACATCACATAGAGCGACCCGGCGACGCCGGCGTAGAACGCCGAGATCCCGAACGCGAGCGTCTTGTAGGTGGCGAGGTTGACGCCGGAGGACGCGGCGGCGATCTCGCTGTCGCGCACAGCCTGCAGCGCGCGCCCCGGCTTTCCGCGCACGAGGATCCACGCGACCACGAGCAGGACGAACGCGATTCCCCACGTCAGGTAGTAGAGCCAGTTGTTCGGTGTCGTCTCGAGGCCGAACGGCGCCTTGACGATGTTCAGCACCTTGCCGGTCGTTCCGCCGAAGAGATGGTCGAACTTCTTCGGGAGCTGCGGGAAGGAGACCGCGATCCCGAACGTGATCAGCGCCAGGTAGAGGCCAGAGAGGCGCAGCGCCGGCAGGCCGACGAGCAGGCCGGCGAGCCCCGCGACCACCCCGCCGAGCGGGATCGTCCAGAGATCGCGGATCTGGTGTCCGTAGATGCCGTCGACGCTGAGGATCGCCGTCGTGTAACCACCGATCGCCATGAACGCGCCGTGGCCGAGCGAGATCTGGCCGCCGTACCCCGTGAGGATTGCGAGGCCGAGCAGCGCGATGTAGTACATGCCGACGATCGCGAGCTCGTAGGCGGTGAAGTCGCCGACGAAGCGCGGCAGCACGGCGATGACCACGGCGAAGAGGACGAGCCCGACGACCTCGAGGGCTCGCAGCAGCTTCATACCCGCCTCACCGCGACGCGGCCGAACAGCCCGCCGGGACGCACGAGCAACAGCAGCAGGATCAGCAGCAGCGCCGTCGGCAGCTTCAGCGCGGATCCGACGAAGCCGACGTAACGCCCCACCAGCGTCATGATCACGCCGAGGAGCAGGCCCCCGATAACCGCGCCGATCGGGCTGTCCAGACCGCCGAGCACCGCCGCCGCGAATGCGTACAGCAGGATCGTCTGCATCATGTTCGGGTCGAGGAAGACGATTGGCGCCACCATCATCCCGGCGACCGCGCCGAGCACCGCGGCGAGGCCCCAGCCGAGCGCGAGCATCCAGCTCACGCGCACGCCGACGAGGCGCGACGAGCTCGGATTGAGCGCGGCCGCCCGCAGCGCCAGGCCGAGCTTCGTGAAGCGGAAGAACAATCCGAGCAGCGCGACGAGCGCGAGCGAGACGGCGACGATCCCGATGTCCTGGACGCTGATCGGGACGCCGCCGACGTCGAGCGTCCGCGTCGAGAAGGGCCCGTTGAACTGCCGGTTGCCGCCGCCCCAGATCAGGTTCGTGAGGCCGTTCAGCAGCAAGGCCAGGCCGAGCGTGATGATCACGATGGTCAGCACGGGCGCGCTCTCGACCGGGCGGATCATGACGCGCTCGATCGCGATGCCGCCGATGAACGCGATGGCGAGCACGATCGGGAAGGCCGTCCAGAACGAAAGCCCGTGGTTCATCAGCGACCACGCGACGAACGTCGTGAACGTCGCCATCTCGCCCTGCGCGAAATTGATCACGCGGGTCGACCGGTAGATGATCACGAGCGCAAGCGCGAGACCCGCATAGACCGCGCCTTCACGGATGCCCGCGGCGATCTGCTGCGCGAATTCCGTCCACGTGAACGCTGCGATCAGCATCAGTAGCCCAGGTACGAGCGCCGGACGGATTCGTTGGCGCGCAGCTCGTCGCTCGAGCCGTCGACGACGATGCGGCCGACCTCGAGGACGTAGGCGCGCGCGGCGTGGGCCAGAGCGACGTTCGCGTTCTGCTCGACGACGAGCACCGCCATTCCCTCGTCGCCCTTCATCTTCACGAGCGCGTCGAAGATCTCGTTCACGAGCAGCGGCGCGAGGCCGAGCGACGGCTCGTCCAAGAGCAGCAGCTTCGGCCGCGCCATCATCGCGCGACCGAGCGCGAGCATCTGCTGCTCGCCGCCCGACAGCGTTCCGGCCTGCTGACTCCGCCGTTCCTCCAGGCGCGGAAAGAACGCGAAGACGCGCTGCGCGTCGTCCTTGATGCGGCCGCGCCGCGTGTAGGCGCCGAGCCGTAGGTTGTCCCACACCGACAGCTCGCTGAACGTTCCGCGGCCCTCGGGAACGTGTGCGATTCCCGCGCGTGCGGCGGCGTCCGGCCGGCGCGGCAGCTTTGCTCCCTTGAACAGAACGTCGCCGCTTCGCCGGACCGTCCCCGAAACGGCGCGGAGCGTCGTCGTCTTGCCGGCGCCGTTCGCGCCCAGCACCGCGACGAGCTCACCCTCGTCGACCCGAAGCGAGACGCCGTGCAACGCCCGTACCGGCCCGTAGCGCGCCTCGACGCCGCTCAGCTCGAGCAGCGCGCTCATGCAGGCGCGCCGAGGTAGGCCTCGATCACCGTTTTGTCGCTGCGTACCTCGGCCGGCGTCCCCTCCGCGATCTTTCGCCCGAAGTCGAGGACGTGGACGCGGTCGGCGATGCCCATCACCAGCCCCATGTGGTGCTCGACGAGCAAGATCGTGAGCTCGTAGTCGTCGCGCATGCGTCGGATGAAGGTGCCGAGCTGCTCCACCTCCTCGTGGCTGAGGCCGCCGGCCGGCTCGTCCAGCAAGAGCAGGCGCGGGGACGACACCAGCGCGCGCGCGAGCTCCACGCGTTTCTGCGTCCCGTACGGCAGCGACGCCGCCGGCCGGTACCGGAACGAGTGCAGGTTCACGTAGAAGAGGACGTCTGCGGCGGTCTGGTCGCCCCGGCGCGCGTGGGACCCGACGCGCACGTTGTCCAGCACGGACATCCCGCGGAAGAGCTCGACGTTCTGGAACGTCCGTGCAATGCCCCGGCGGATCACGCCGCTCGGCGACACGCCGAGCAGTGTTTCGCCGTCGAAGCGAACGTCGCCGTCGTCGGGCGTGTACAGCCGGGTGATCACATTGAACGCGGTCGTCTTGCCGGCGCCGTTCGGCCCGATCAGGCCGACGATCTCGCCCGGCTCCGCCGCGAACGAGACGTGGTCGAGCGCGACGACCCCGCCGAAGCGCTTCGTGACGTTCTCGACCTCGAGGAGGGCCACGGGCGCAATACCCTAAGCCGAATGGCTGGGCGCTTCGTACGGAGTCGTGCCAAGAACGTGCGGCAAGCGGACGCGCGAGCGGAGCTCGCCCGTCCTCTCTGCGGCACCGCCAAGGCGGTGCCTGGGCGAATGGCTGGGCGCCTCGAACGGAGTCGTGCCAACAAGGTGCGGCGTTAGGGCGAATGCACCCGACGGCCGAGCGCTTCCAGGGGCAACTCCGCGGGCTCGGCCTCGACGTGGAGGTGCACGAGCTCGCGGACTCGACGCGTACGGCGCAGGAGGCCGCTGCCGCGGTCGGCGCAGAGCTCGGACAGATCGTCAAGTCGCTCGTCTTCGTCGACGACGACGGACCGGTGCTCTGCCTTTGCGCCGGCGACCGGCGCGTCGACCTCGCGAAGCTCGGTGACGGCGCGCGACAGGCCCGCGGCGAAGAGGTGCGCGACGCAACGGGCTACGCAATCGGCGGGGTACCGCCGCTCGGCCACGACAGCCCGGTCCGCACCGTCGTCGACGACTCGCTCCGCCGCTTCCAGACCCTCTGGTGCGCCGCCGGCACACCGCACGCGGTGTTCCCAGTCGAGACGGAGGCGCTGCTCGCCGCGCTGCCGGCCGGCGCACAAGTGCGTAGCGTCACATAGTCGAATCGGGCGCAGGGATCGAGCGCGGTCCGGGTCTCTTTTTATGAGGGGGGGCGCGCCCCCGCGGTTGTCGACCTGCTAGGAAGTCACAGTCGCGGCAGCGCCCTCTCTCGGCCTCCCAGGTAACCCCTTCGGGCACTCCCACGCTTACCAGTTTCAGCCGGTAAAGCCGGGGTACGCGAAAGACACCTAGCAGATGACAACCGAAGGGGGAAAGAGACAATGCGGAAGTTCGTCGCGTTAGTTTGTGTGTGTTCGCTGGTGGCCGCGGTCGGTGTATCGCCGGCGGCTGCGGCGGGCGGGAATAACTCCGGTCAGGTTGGGCTTGTCAACGTCAGTCTCGGAGACGTCGCCCTGCTCAACAATGTCAATCTCGCCGTCGCTGCGGACCTCGCCGCCACGGTCTGCGGCGTCACTGTTCCAGTGGCGGTCCTTGCGACGCAGGTGATCGCCGGGAGCGGGCCCTTCGAGTGCAACACGACTGCTGGGCCGCTGACGGTGGATCAAGCCCAGAACGGTGCGCCCTTCGTTGGGGGTGGTGGCAACAACTCCCATCAGACCGGCCTCGTGAATGTCAGCACCGGTGATGTTGCGATCCTCAACAACGTGAACCTCGCTGTTGCTGCAAACGTCGCAGCGACTCTGTGCGGCATCACGGTGCCTGTCGCCGTGCTCGCTGTGCAGGTCCTCGGCCCAACGGGCGGATTCACGTGTGACACGGCCACCGGGCCGCTGTCGGTAACCCAGTCGCAGTAACGCCCCAAGCAAGGGCTGACGTACGTTCGCAGGTGAGGGGCCGAAAGGCCCCTCACCCCTTTCGCGGGCGCTGAAGGCGTCCGCCGCGTCGACGCCTCACGTGACGGGGGCCCGGCACGCGAAGTTCTCGCAGACATAGACGGCCGGCCGGCCGTTCACGAAATCCTTTCCTTGCAGCAGCGGCACGTCGTCGCTCGGGCCGAACGCGACGACCGCGTTCGGGTCGAACGCAGCGAGCTCGCGGCGGGCGACGCCCGCGTCCGGCGGCCCGATCACCGCGATCTCCCGAGGCGGCGAGAAGTGGAGGTCGAGCGCGCAGAGCGCGTGCCCGAACGCGGACGGCGCTTGCGTAATCGTCGGCGCGACGAAGCGGAAGACTCCGACGGCGTGCCGCTCCAGCTCCTGGTCGCCCCAGATCCGCGCCAGTCGCAGCAGCACGTAGGCGAGCATCGAGTTGCCCGACGGCGTCGGATGGTCGTCGAAATCCTTCTTGCGGCTGACGAGCTGCTCGCCGTCGGCGGGCGTGAGGAAGAAGCCGCCGCGCTCGTCGTCTGCGAACAGCTCGACCGCGAGCAGCGCGAGTCGGCGCGACTCGTCGAGCCACCGCAGGTCGCCGGTGGCCACATGCAGCTCGTACAGCCCGTTGGCGACATCGGCGTAGTCGTCGAGCACTCCGGCGTGCCGCGCCTCGCCGGCCCGCCACGTCCGAAAGAGGCGGCCGTTGTCGCCAGACAGCGGCCCGAGCAGGAACTCGGCGCATGCGCGGGCCGCTGCGACGAGGTCGCCGCGGTCGAGCCGGCGGCCGGCTTCGGCCAGCGCGGCGACCGCGAGCCCGTTCCACGAGGCAACCGCCTTGTCGTCGCGCAACGGCTTCGGCCGCAGGTCGCGCTCTGCGAGTAGGCGCGCTTGCGTGTCAGCGTCGAGGTCGCCGCGCAGCACGTAGCGGCCGTGCTCGAAGGGACGGAGCAGCTCGCGCGGCACGTCGTCGTCCTCCGCCCATGTGTACGTCAGGCCTTCGACGCCGTCCGTGTCCGCGTCCTGCGCCGACGCGAACCCACCCTCGGGCAGGCGCAGCTCGCGCAACATGTACTCGGTGGTCTCCTCGACGATCGCGCGGTAGCGGTCGTTACCGGTCACGACCCATCCATGCAGGTACGCGGGAACGAGCAGCGCGTTGTCGTAGAGCATCTTCTCGAAGTGCGGGATCAGCCACTCGCGGTCGACCGAGTAGCGGTGGAAGCCGCCGCCGACGAGGTCGTACATCCCGCCGAGCGCCATCGAGTCGAGCGTCTTCGTCACCAGCTCGCGCTCGTCGCGGCGCAGGAGGAACTCGAGCGCAGAAGCGGGCGGGAACTTCGGCGCGTTGCCAAAGCCGCCCCACTCATCGTCGAACGTGCGGCGCAGCCCGCGCACGGCGTCGACGAGCAGCGAGGACGTGAGCGGCTCACGCGACGGCTCCGCTGCGCGGCGCAGCTGTTGCGTGATCGTGCCGGCGTCGCGCTCGATGTCGGTCCGCCGCTCGCGCCACGCTTCGGCGACCGCGGTGAGCAGCTGCCTGAAGCTCGGTAGGCCGTGTCGCGGCTCGGGCGGGAAGTAGGTGCCCCCGAAGAACGGCTCGCCCCCCGGTGTGAGAAAGACCGTCATCGGCCAGCCGCCGTGTCCGGTGAGCGACACGACGGCGTCCATGTAGACGGAGTCGAGGTCCGGACGTTCCTCGCGATCGACCTTCACGCAGACGAAGTGCTCGTTCATCAACGCCGCCGTCGCCTCGTCTTCGAACGACTCGTGCTCCATCACGTGGCACCAGTGGCAGGCCGCGTAGCCGATCGAGAGCAGGATCGGCTTGTCCTCGGCCCGCGCGCGGCCGAGAGCCTCGTCTCCCCACGGATACCAATCCACCGGATTGTCCGCGTGCTGCAGGAGGTACGGGCTCGTCTCGGCGGCCAGGCGATTCACGTGCCTACCCCGCGTGTCGTGGCAATCGTCGCGCGATAGGAGGCGCTCGAAGCACCGTTCTCCGGCAGGTACACGTCGAGGAAAACGTAGCGGCCTCGCGCTGTGCGGTTGCGCGCCGAGACCGTCTCTGCGGCGCGGCCGGTGCGACCGCTGCCGTCGAGCAGATGCTTGCGGCGCGCGGCGCCTTTCACGAGGACCGACGGCGTCGACGCGTTCCAGAGCTCGACGTCGGCGTCGCCATCGGGAACGACGCGGATCACGAGGCGTCGTCGCGGCGGGAGCCACACGCGGTACACGTCTTCCGGATCCTCCGTCACGTCGAGGCGCGCGCGTATGACAGCGCGGAGACGGCCCGGCGCGGTCAAGGGTGCCGCGGGCGTCTTGAACAACTTCCCGGCAACCACCTCGTAGATGTCCTCATTCGGCTCGCGCGGGTCGACGGCCGGCGCCGAGTCGGCGAGCGCCGCCGGAAGATCGAGCAGCCCCCAGCCCGTGTCCTCGTCGAACCCGCGCGCGCCGATGTCCGTCGCCGACCAGCGCATCAGATCGAAGAGCTGGGTGACGTCGAGCCGCGGCCGCCGTGTCCAGACCCAGGCGGCCGCGCCCGCGACGAGCGGAGCGGAAAAGCTCGTGCCGTCGGCTGCCTCGTAGCCGGTCGGGTCCGCCCACGTAGGCACCGCGATGGGGATGTCCTCCCCCGGGGCGGAGAGGTCGACCGCGAACGATCGGTTCGAGAAGAACGACGAACGGTTCTGGCGATCGGTCGCGGCGACGGTCAGCACGTGGTGCAGACTCGCCGGTGAATGCTCGGCGTTTCCTTCGAGGAAGTCGTTCCCGGCGGCGGCCACGAGCAGCGAGCCGCTGCCGAATGCCACGTCGATCTCGTCCGCGAGCAAACGGTCGTACCCGTCGAAGCCGAAGCTCATGTTGATCACCGCGGGCCCTGCGTCGAGCGAACGCTCGATGCCGGCGATGACGTCGCTGACGAGTAGCCGTCCGGCGTCCCACTCCCCGACCGCCGCCTGCGGGTAGATGCCGACGATGCCGACACCGTTCTCCGGCGCAGCAGCGACAGAGCTCACCGCGGTCCCGTGCTGCTCGTCCTCGGCCGCCGGCGTCGACTGCGCGTTGAACAACGTCGTGCTCGGACGGCCGGCGAACTCGGGATGAGCGACGTCGAGACCGGTGTCGATCACCGTGACCGGCTTGCCCGGCCCGGGCGGCACGACGCGGTCCGCGCCGACGGCGGGACGCCACCACTCCAACCCGACGAGCGGATCGATTGCGGCCGCCTGCGACGCGATCGCGCGGTCGGGCTCGACGACGCGCGCCGGCAAGCGTAGGCCGATCCGCTGGACGAACGGGCGCGGTGCGCGCCAGATCCCGAGGCGGCGCGAAACGAGCTGCCCGCCCGGCAGGCGCGCGCCCCGCGGGAGCTGCACGAGCGCGTGCGGATGACCGCGCAGCGCCATCAACTCGACGACGCCGGGATGCGCCGACGCGGCCGCCGGCGCAGACAGCGCCGCGACCAGAACGATCAGCGCCTTCGCAACCAGCGGATGAGCTCCGTGATGCCGGCGACTGCTGCCGCGACTCCGAACGCCAGCAGCAGGCCGAAAATCGGGCGGTCGCGGAACACGCGCCCGCCGAGATAGCCAAGCAGCGCGCCGTACGTCGCCCACAGGACGGCCGCGACGGCGATGTAAGGCATGAACCGCGTCAGCCAGCGCAGGTGCACGACGCCGGAGGTGAACGTCGTAGCGGTGCGGCCGCCGGGGATGAACCGCGCGACGATGAGCACATAGCTGCCTCGCTCCTTCAGGAACCGCTCCGCCCATTGCAGGCGCTCTTGCGCGCGCTCGCCGCTGAAGAAACGCGCGATCGCCGGCTGTCCGAGCCAGCGGCCGATCGCGTATGACGCGTTGTCGCCGGCGAACGCCCCGAGCGCGCCGACGACGATCACCCAACCGAGCGAGAGCTGGCCGCGCGCCGCCTGGACGCCGCACACGATCATCGCGGTCTCGCTGGGCAGCAGCGGCACGACCGCATCGCCCGCGCAGATCGCGAACAACAGCGGGTACGTCCAGACCGAGCCGGTGAGGAGGTCGACGAGGCTGTTGAGGAACGCGACCGTCACGCGCGTTGCATCCGGAGCTCTCGGCAGGCGACCGCGCCGAGTCCGCGGCGGAGCCACAGGTGCTGCCACGGGCGGTCGCGGAGCGGCATTCGCGAAGCGTAGAGTCGAAGGAGTGACCGACGTGCGCGCGCTGCTCGAACGCACCGCCGAGCTGGCGGCGGACTTCCTCGAGTCGCTGGACGAGCGACCGGTCTTCCCGCGCGCTTCGGTCGACGAGCTCCGGGCGGCGTTGGGCGTGCCGCTGCCGGACGGGCCGAGTGATCCGGCGCAGGTGATCGAAGCGCTGGCAGCAGCCGCCGATCCCGGGCTCGTCGCCATTCCGAGCGGCCGCTATTTCGGCTTTGTCATCGGCGGCGGCCTGCCCGCGGCGCTTGCCGCCGACTGGCTCACGTCAACGTGGGACCAGAACGCGGGGCTCTACGTCGGCGGGCCGTCCGCATCGGTGGTGGAGCAGGTCGTGCGCGAATGGATGTGCGAACTGCTCGGCCTGCCGCCGGAGAGTTCCATCGGCTTTGTCACGGGCACACAGATGGGGAGTGTCACGGCGCTCGCCGCTGCCCGCTTCCGCGTGCTCGAACGCGCAGGCTGGGACGTCGCGCGCGACGGATTGGCGGGAGGACCGCCGATCCGCGTCCTCGTCGGCGAGAAGCGCCACGTCACCGTCGACCGGGCGCTGCGGCTGCTCGGGCTCGGCGCGCCCCGGACGGTCCCGGCCGACGATCAGGGGCGAATGGACGTGGAAGCGCTGCGCGCTGCGTTGCGCGCCGGCGACGGTCCGACGATCGTCTGCGCGCAGGCGGGCGAGGTGAACACCGGTGCGTTCGATCCGTTCGACGACATCGCCGCTGCGGCCGCCGAGCAGGACGCGTGGCTTCACGTCGACGGGGCGTTCGGGCTCTGGGCCGCCGCCAGCCCGAAGCTGCGGCACCTCGTGCGCGGCACCGAGCGCGCCGACTCGTGGATCACCGACGCCCACAAGTGGCTGAACGTCCCCTACGACTCGGCGCTCGTGCTGTGCCGCGACGTCGAGGCGCATCGCGCGGCGATGACGGTGAGCGCGTCGTATCTGATCCAGGACGAGGGACAGCGCGTCGTGCGCGATCAGGTCGACTGGGTGCCGGAATTCTCACGCCGCGCACGCGGCTTCTCCGTGTACGCCGCGCTGCGGTCGCTCGGGCGCCGCGGTCTCGCCGAGCTGGTCGAGCGTGCGTGCGAATGCGCACAGCGGTTCGCCGAGGAAATCGTGACGTTGCCCGGTGTCGAGCTCCTGAACGAGGTCGTGCTCAACCAGGTGCTGTTCCGCTTCGAGACAGACGAGCAGACCGACGAGGCTCTGCGAGCCGTGCAGGACGCCGGCGAGGTCTGGATGAGCGGCACGACGTGGAACGGCCGCCGCGCCATCCGGGTCAGCGTCTCGAACTGGCAGACGACGGACGAGGAGATCGACCTGGCGCTGGCGTCGTTCCGCGCAGCCGTTCAGGCGCCGGCCCACGTGCCCGCACGGTAGACCTGCCCCTCGAGGCGTCGTCCCAGCAGGGACTCGAGCCAGGCCGACGCGGCGATCAGCGCGTCGAGGTCGATGCCGGTGTCGACGCCGTCGTGCTCGAGGAGATACACCAGGTCCTCCGTCGCGATGTTGCCGGTCGCACGGGGCGCATACGGACAGCCGCCAAGCCCGCCGCACGACGCGTCGAACAGCGTCGCTCCGGCGTCGAGCGCGGCGACGGCGTTCGCGTAACCGGTGTTGCGCGTGTTGTGCAGGTGGACGCCCGGCGCGCGCGTTCGCTCGACGAGCGCGCGCACGTGTCGCGGCGTCGCGACGCCGCTGGTGTCCGCGAGCACGATCTCGGCCTGCGAGAACTCCGCCGCCAGGTCGCCGACGACGCCTGGATCGACCTTCCCCTCGAAGGGGCACCCGAACGCGACGCTGATCGTCAGCGTCGCCGGCAACGTCGAGCGCAGCAGTACCTCGGTTGCGGCCGCGCGCGCCTCCGCGAGCGACTGGTTGCCGTTTCGGCGGTTGAACGTCTCGGTGGCCGCGAGCGTGAAGTTGACGCGGTCGAGCCCCGATGCGACCAGCCGCTCGTAGCCTTTGACGTTGAGCGCGAGCCCCGAGTATTCCGTTCCGTCGCGCCGCTTGATGCCCTGCACGACGTCCTCGGCACCTGCCATCTGCAAGATCGTGTCCGCCCGCACGAAGCTCGCCGCCTCGATGCGCGGCACGCGCGCGGCTGCGATGCGATTGACGAGCTCAGCGCGCGTCGCGGGCGGCAGCGTCTCGGGCTCGTTTTGCAGGCCGTCGCGGGGCCCGACGTCGCAGATCGTCGCAGACATTGGCGCTTACGCCGGGCGCGACAGGCGCTCGAGCACCTCACCGGCCTCGACCGCCAGCGTGCTCGCGAGCTGCACGTCGCCGTCGTCGAAGCGCCGCCCGTTCGCGTAGACCTCGACGAGCCCCCACGCCGCCCCGTCATTCTGGATCGCGAGCATCAGCAACGAGTCATACCCGAGCTCCGCGAGCAGGGCGGCCTCCGCCGCGTCCGTCCCGGGGTCTTGCGTGTACACGGTGCGTGCCTCGCTCGTCTCGATCACCTCCCGCGTCAGCGGATAGTCCGAGATCAGATAGCCATGCCCCAGCCGGTCCTGCCTGCCGGCCCGCTGGTGCTGGACGAGGTCGACGAGCAGATCGCCGATCACCCGCGAGATCGTGCACGCCGGCGCGTCGAGGAGGTGCACGAACGACTCCGCCGTGAGCGCGAGCAGCTCGGCGACGCTGGAGGCGCCGCGCAGCTGCTCTGCCGCGGCCGCGACGCCCGAAGGTCGCTCGACGCTCACGCGCCGAGTTTACGGTCCTCCTAGTCGCCGAATCCGCTCGCGGTGACCTTCTCCGGCTCGATCAGCACCTTCAGGCGCGTCTCCGTCGGCTTGCGCCACGGGTATTCGTCCTTGCCGAGGTACTTCTTCGCAAGCTTGTCGATCTGCGCGTCGGCGCCTTCCTGCGTCATCTCCGCAGGCCCACTGACGGCGACCCACCTGTGGTCGTCCTTCGGGTCGACGACGAGCAGGGACGCGCGCGGATCGTGCTCGAGGTGCTTCGGCTTCGCGCGGCCGGTTGCCGTGTTGAACGAGACCTTGCCGTCCTCGACGTCGACCCAGACGACCGTCGAGTGCGGCGAGCCGTCCGCTCGCAACGTCGTGACGATGCCGATGTACGGGTTCTCGTCCAGGAACCGCTTCTGCTGGTCCTTCAGAGCTGCCACTCCCCACCTCCTGTTCTCGCTGCCTCGTAACGTCCGCAGGCGGTAGCGTCTTCCCCGATGGCGGTCCTGTTACCCGTCGGCACTCGCAAGGGGCTGTTCCTCGTTCGGAGCGACGACCGGGAGAGCTGGGACGTCGAAGGGCCGCTGCTGGAGGGCTGGTCGGTCTACCACGCTGTCGTCGATCCGCGCGACGGCACGTTGCACGCGGCGACGAATAACCCGTTCTACGGCGCGAGCGTGCACCGCTCCGCCGACGGGGGCAAGACGTGGGAGCGCGCGGAGGAGCTCGGGCTTCCAGAAGAGGGCGAGCTCAAGCTCAATGCCACCTGGCACATCGAGCCGGGGAACGATTCGGAGCTCTGGCTCGGCGGCGACCCCGGTGTGCTCTTTCGCTCCGACGACGGCGGGAAGACCTGGGAGCTGAACCGCGGGCTCTTCGAGCATCCGACACGTCCGACGTGGCAGCCAGGTGCGGGCGGAATGTGTACGCATTCGATCCAGCTCACCGGCGACGCGATCTACGTGGGAATCTCCGCGGCCGGGACGTTCCGGAGCGAGGACGGCGGCGAGACGTGGACGCCGATCAACAAGAACGTCGCTGCCGAGTTCATGCCGGACCCGTATCCCGAGGTCGGCCAGTGCGTGCACAAGCTGCTCGTCCACCCGAAGCAGCCGCAGCGCCTCTGGCAGCAGAACCACTGCGGCGTTTACCGCTCCGACGACCGCGGCGACACGTGGGAGCGGCTCGACGGCAACGGCCTGCCGACCAGCTTCGGCTTCCCGCTCGCGCTCGATCCCGAGGATCCGGACGTCGCGTATGTGATCCCAGAGCAGTCGCAAGAGCACCACTACAGCGCCGAGGGGCGCCTCGGTGTCTACCGCACCGGGGACGGCGGCACGTCGTGGGAGCTGGCGTCGGACGGCTTGCCCGACCGCGCGTGGGTCGCCGTGCTGCGCGAAGGGCTCGCGTACGACGACGGCGGCATCTACTTCGGGACGCAGAACGGATCGGTCTGGGCAGCGCCGCGGGGTGGCTCGCGCTGGACCGAGGCCGTGCGCGACCTCCCGCCGATCCTGTCGGTCGAGGCCGCAGCGGCGTAGTGGCCGTCGTCCTGCTGCCCGCGGTGCTCGCCGCGGAGGCGGACGGGCAGAAGCGGTTCGACGTCGACGCGGGGACGGTCGGCGAGGCGCTGGCGCAGCTGCCCGTGCGGAATCTCCTGTTCGACGAGGCCGGTGCCCTGCGGCGGCTGATCAACGTCTACGTCGACGGCGTCGACGCGCGCGGCGGCGCGGGTCTCGACGAGAAGCTGCGGGACGACTCGGAAGTACGGGTCGTGGGAGCGGTCGCCGGCGGCTCGAGCGGCTGAGTCAAGGCCGTCCGAGGTGCTGCCGATGCTTCGGCGGTGCGTCTCGTGGCAGCCCTGCTCCTGATCGCCGGCGCCTTCGCCGCCGTCGGCTTCGCGCGACGGGAAGACCGCATCCGCCAGCAGAAAACACTCGCTGCGGTCGCGAGCGAGCTCGCCGGACGACCGGTGGCCGTCCGCTGCCCGGGCTTCCTGCGCACGCTCGTGGACACGCACGGCGAGGCCGGCCGCGTGCGATTCGACAGCGACGGACGCCCTGCGAACCACACCGATCTCGCTCCGTCGACGTGCTCCGCGCTGCGCCACATCGACCGCGTCGATTTCTCCTGCGTCGAGCTCGGCGACTGCGGCTACGCGCAGTTCAAGGTCGCGTGGGCGGCGAAGACGCTCGCCCACGAGTCGTTCCACCTGCGCGGCTTCCAGGACGAGGGCATCACCGAGTGCTACGCCCTGCAGAACACCGCGTTCGTCGCCGAACGACTCGGGGTCGCAACGGATCCGGCGCGGGAGCTGCAGGCATGGATGTACGCCGAGGGCTATCCGAACGAGCCCCAGGAGTACCGCTCGTCCGACTGCTACGACGGAGGCCCGTTGGACCTCCGCCCACGGTCGAGCGCCTTCCCCTAGGGCACCTCGGTCGGGATGTTCTTGATCTTGCCGCTGATGATGTCGGCGCGGACCTGATTGACCTTGGCGATCTCGTCGTTCGGCACCTTCGGACTGATCTTGCCGATGCCCACGCCGTTCTCCTTGAGGCCGAAGACCATGTTGCCACCCTTGAAGTTGCCGTCGACGACGGACTTGATCGCGAGGTACACAGCCGTATCGACGCGCTTGATCGCGCTCGTGAGGATGTGGGGGCCGAGGAAAGCCTGGTCGGCGTCGACGCCGATTCCCCACAGGCCTTTCTCCTTCGCCGCGTCCAGCGCGCCGAGCCCGCAGCCGCCCGCGACCTGGAAAATCACGCCCGCGCCCGGTTCGATCTGGTTCAGCGCGACCTGCTTGCACTTCGCCTGGTCGGCGAAGTCCTCCGAGTAGCCGTTCAGCAGCGTGATGCCGGGGTCGGCAGCTTTCGCGCCGGCCTGGTAGCCGGCGATGAACCGATCGACCGGCGGCTGCTTCTGTCCGCCCACGGAGCCGATCACGTCCTTGCCCGCACGCCGCTTCTCCTCGAGCCCGGCGAGGTAGCCGACGAGGTAGCCGGTCTCCTGCTCGCGGAAGAGCAGGCCGAGCAGGTTCGCCGGCTTGTGCGGCTCTTCGGTCTGGTCGACGTCGACGATCGCGAAGCTCGAGCTCGGGAAGTTGTGCGCGGCGGTGTCGATGGCCGTCGCCTCGGTGAAGCCGACGCCGATCGTCAGGTCGTAGTTCTGCCGCGCGAACGTCGAAAGGTTCGGGACGTACTCCTGCGTCGAGTGTGCCTGGAAGACGCGCGTCTCTACGCCCAGCTCCTTCTCCGCTCGCTTGAGCCCGACGAACGACAGGTGGTTGAAGCCACGGTCGTTGAGACCGCCGATGTCGGTGACGAGCCCGATCTTCTTGCCGGCACCGGCGCCCTGTGTCGTGGTGGTGCTCTCGGAGCTCTTGTCGCCGCCGCCTCCGCAGCCGGCAGCGAGGACGACGACGGTGAGGAGTGCGAGCGATCTCTTCATCCCGAACCTTTCCGCTAAGGTTTGCGACTATGGGGCGAAAACTTGGGCGAGCGTAACACCGCGCACCCTACTCCCGGTCACGTCAGCCTCGCCGTGGTGCTGCAGGTTCGCGAAGGCGGCCTGCAGGTGCTCCTCTGGGAGCGTGCGCAGCCGCCGTGCCGGGGGAGCTGGTCGCTGCCGGGCGGCTACCTCGCCGAGAGCGAGACGCTGGAGGAGTCGATCCGGCGGCAGCTCGCCGAGAAGGTCGACGTCCGAGAGCTCGCGCATCTCGAGCAGCTCGAGACGCGCAGCGACCCGCAGCGGACGCCGCACGAGTGGCAGCTCGCAACGGCGTACGTCGGGCTCGTGCCGAGCGACGTCGATCCGCGCGTGCCCGACGACACCGACTGGCATCCGGTCGACGACCTCCCGCGATGTGCGTTCGACCACGAGGCGATCGCGCTGGCCGGCCGTGAGCGGCTGCGCGCGAAGCTCTCGTACACGAACGTCGGCTTCGCGCTCGCGCCGGCCGAGTTCACGATCTCGGAGCTACGCGACCTCTACGCAGCCGCGCTCGGGCACGACGTCTCGGCAACGAACCTGCAGCGCGTGCTGCTGCGCCGCGGCGTGCTCGAGGCGACCGGCCGCCTGCGCGCGCCCGGACCGACGGGCGGCCGTCCTGGCGCGCTCTTCCGGTTCCGCCGGCAGGAGCTCGAGATCACGGACCAGTTCGCCGTGCTCCGTCCCCCGGGACCTGCGCGCGCCTCGGCCGCGTAATCCTCTGAATGGACCTGGATGGCGGGCTCTGAACGCGACGAGCGCGCCTGGGTGCGGGGCGCTCAGCGAGGCTCGGTCTCCGACATCGACTCGCTGTTTCGGCACCACTGGCCGCGGGCGTACCGGGCGGCCTATCTCGTCGTGCACGACACCGGGGCCGCCGAGGACATCGCACAGGAAGCCTTCCTCGCCGCCGTGCGTTCCCTCGACCGCTTCGACCGCCGCCGTCCGTTCGGTCCGTGGCTGCACCGCATCGTCGTCAACCGCGCGATCGACTGGTCGCGAGCGCGCACGCTGCGACGCGAAGCAGGTGAGGCCGCCCTCGAGACGGTTGCGGCGACTCCGGCGCCCGACAATCCGCACGCGCGGTCGCTGGCCACGGCACTCGCGGAGCTGTCACCGGAGCACCGGGCCGTGATCGTGCTCCGTCACCTGCTCGAGTACACGCCGGGCGAGATCGCGGAGCTGACCGGCCTGCCGCGCGGCACCGTCAACTCCCGGTTGCGCCGCGGGCTCGATCACCTCGCCGCGCGCCTCGGCGAGGAGGTGCAGTGAGCGCCTGGGACGAACCGGCGCCCGGCGAGCGCGAAGCCGGTGAGCGCAGCTGGGCCGTGGTGCGCCGTGCGTACGAGGAACGCCTCCCGGCGCCGCGCTCGCGCGACTGGCGTCCTGTCCTGGCTCTCGCGGCCGCGCTCGTCATCCTCGCCGCCGCGCTGAGCCCGCCCGGGCGGGCAGTGTGGAGCTCGCTGCGCGACGCCGTCAGCAGCGAGGACCGCCTCGTTGCTCTGCCGTCCCGCGGCCGCATCCTCGTGAACACACGCGACGGCGTGTGGGTCGTGAGCCGCGACGGCTCGAAGCGCTTCCTGAGCGGCTACACCGACGCGGCGTGGTCGCCGCACGGTCTCTACGTCGCCGCCGCACGCGCGAACCAGCTCGTGGCACTCGAGCCGAACGGCAACGTCCACTGGAAGCTCGCGCGCCGCGGCCAGATCCGCGCACCGCGCTGGTCCTACGAGGGCTTCCGCATCGCGTACTTCGCCGGCGGCGCACTGCGGGTCGTGAACGGCGACGGCAGCGGCGACCGTCTGCTGACGCGCGACGCACGCCAAGGGATCACGGCTTGGGAGCCCGGTACGCACGCGCTCGCGTACGTGAACCGCGCCGGAGCGATCGCCGTCACGAACGTCGACGACAACCGAACCGTCACCGTCCGCACGCGCCTCTCGCCGCGGCGCCTCGAGTGGACGCGTGGACGCCGCCTCGTCGCCGTGGGCCCGCGTACGGTCGGGATCTTCGGACGGCGGGGGCCGCAGCTGCGGCGCGTCGTGACGCGCGAGCCGATTGCGGCCGCAGCCGTGTCGCCGGACGGGAAGCGCCTCGCGATCGCGAGCGGCGGCGACGTGACAATCGACGGCAGCCGCGTGTTTCGCGGGCGTGTCGAAAGCGTCGTGTGGTCCCCCGACGGCCGGTGGCTGCTCGTCGACTGGGCCGGCGCCGACGAGTGGGTGTTCATCCGGACGCCCGTGAAGAAGCTGGTCGCCGTGCCGAACATCCGCGCGAACTTCGGCGCGCAGCCCTCGCTGGCGGGCTGGTGCTGCCCGTAGGGACGTGCTACGGTCAGACGGTTCCCGGCGACAAAGGAGGGCGACACACATGACGACTGCGCTTTGCCTCCTTTCGAAGAGCTCGAGTCTCTTCGTCTAGCCGGACCGACTCCGCACTAGCACCGAGTCTCGAGCTTCACCCGCTCACAGAGGAGACTCGCTTTGCCTGCTTTGGAAGAGCTCGGGTGGGATGCCGACTGGGCATCCTCGTTCGAGCAACTGCAAGACGACAATCTGATCCCCGCGCGCGTCGCCGCGCAACATCGCGGTGCGTTCGTCGTGTGGTCCGCGGAAGGTGAGCTCCGCGTGCGCGCAGCCGGCCGCCTCTACTACGCACAGGAGATCGGCGAGCCGGTGCCTGCGGTCGGCGACTGGGTCGGCGTCGACGAGACGACGATCACGTCGATCCTGCCGCGCCGAAGCGCATTCGTGCGCAAGCGCGCCGGGATGAGCTCGGAGGAGCAAGTGCTCGCGGCGAATGTGGACAGTGCGCTCCTGCTCGCCGGGCTCGACGACGACTTCAGCCTGCGTCGGCTCGAGCGATACGTCACGACGGCGTGGGAGAGCGGCGCCGAGCCGGTCGTCGTGCTCACGAAGGCCGACCTCTGCGACGACGTTGCGGCGGCGGTGCTGTCGGTCGAAAGCGTTGCCATCGGCGTGCCGCTGTACCCGCTCTCGAACGTGACCGGAGTCGGCGTGGACGAGCTCGCTGCGCATCTGCGTCCGGGCAGGACCGTCGTCCTCCTCGGCTCGTCCGGCGTCGGCAAGTCGACGCTGTTGAACCGCCTCGCCGGGACGGAGCTGATGCGCACGTCTGCGGTCGCGGCGGACGGCACCGGTCGGCACACGACGACCCACCGCGAGCTCGTCCGGCTCCCGGAAGGCGCACTCGTGATCGACACGCCCGGCCTGCGCGAGCTGCAGTTCTGGGACGGCGACCTGTCCGCCGCGTTCGAGGACATCGAGGCGCTGGCGGCAGAATGCCGCTTCCGCGACTGCGCGCACGCCCGCGAGCCCGGCTGCGCCGTGCTGGCGGCGGTGGACGACGGGCGGCTCGAGCTCGACCGCCTCCGCTCCTGGCGGAAGCTGCAACGCGAGCTCGAAGCGATCGCCGCGCGCACCGACCGCCGGCTGCACGTCGCACGCAAGAAGCGCTGGAAGCAGATCTCCGCGCACGCGCGGCAGCGCCCTCGGCTCTGATTCCGGGGTCAGACCCCTCTGACGTTCCGGGGTCAGACCCGTCTGAGTCCGGGGTCAGACCCCTATGGGGTCAGACCCCTCTATGGAGATATGTCCCGGGACGGTCCTGAATTCCGGGGTCAGACGCTCTATGAGGTCAGGCCGCTCTGTGGGCCAGACCCCTCTGAGCGCTCTGTGGGGTCAGACCCGTCTGAGTTCCGGAGTCAGACCCCCATGGGGTCAGACCCCTCTGACGTTCGGGGTCAGACCCTCTGACGTTCGGGGTCAGACCCCTCTGTGGGGATATGTCCCGGGACTGTCCTGAGTTCCGGGGT
>JBJMJL010000002.1:0-11817 GCA_045806365.1 Gaiellaceae bacterium | reverse complement strand
CGTCGACATTCGCGCGTGCGACGCTCGCGTTGCTGTGGGCGGAGCGATACGACCGGGTACGCCCGCTGCTCGATGCCACCATTACCGAGGCGCGCGTCAACGGCGACGCCGGCCTGCTCGCAGTCTGCCTCGCGAGCCGTGGCTGGCTTGCTCTCCGCCAAGGCGACCTCGG
The DNA here is from genome assembly GCA_045806365.1 of Gaiellaceae bacterium. Lineage (GTDB taxonomy): Bacteria > Actinomycetota > Thermoleophilia > Gaiellales > Gaiellaceae > 3-1-20CM-4-69-9. The sequence goes on along the minus strand of JBJMJL010000002.1, from coordinate 11,645 downwards.
CGCGGCCGAGGGCGACGCGCACACGGCTCTTGCCGCCACCGAGCTTCCGGCGCCGCCGATGTACCGCGCACTCAACGGCGGCGTGCTCGTCAAGGCGCTGCTGGACCAGGGCCGGCTCGAGGAGGCGGAGCAGACTCTCGCGACGCTCCATCGCGACGCGGATAGCGGCTTCATCGCCGCTGCGATCCTGCGTCTCGCCCGTGGCGCGGTCCGAGTCGCAGAGGGCGCAGTCGCCGAGGGCCTCGAGGATTTCCTCGGCGTGGGCGACACCCTCACGCGCGCAATGGTCACGTCGCCGGCGTTCCTGCCCTGGCGATCAGAGGCCGCACTTGCCCACCGCGCACTGGGCGACGAGGACGCGGCCGAGCGACTGTCCGCGGAAGAGCTCGAGCTTGCGCGCGCGTTCGGTACGCCGCGCGCGATCGGCGTTGCCAGCCGCGCGGCCGGCCTCGTCGCGGGTGGAGAGCGTGGTGAGCGTCTGCTTCGTGACGCCGTCGAGGCCTTCGAAGGGGGTGACGCGAAGCTGGAGCGAGCACGAGCTCTCGTCGACCTCGGTGCGATGTTGCGGCGCCGAAATCGGCGCACGCAGGCGAAGGAGGTGCTTCGCGACGCGCTCGACGCCGCACATCGCGGCGGGGCGTTGCGTCTCGCCGAGGAGGCCGAGACGGAGCTTCGTGCTGCAGGGGCGCGCCCACGTCGTGTCGCTCTTTCCGGAGTCGATTCACTGACGGCGAGCGAGCTTCGGGTTGCCGAGCAGGCGAGTCAGGGCCGAACGAACCGTGACATCGCGCAGGCGCTCTTCGTCACGACGCGAACCGTCGAAGGCCACCTCACGAGCATCTTTCGCAAGCTCGAGCTCGATTCGCGCAACGACCTCCGCGCTGCGCTGGCGCAGTAGCGACCGACTCTCGGGCTGGCCTGTGGGCTGCCAGGCCGGACGCCGTCAGCGTCAGGGACTGACGGTTCGCGTTATCGCGGACTCGCGCGGGGGTCTAGTCAGCGCGGAACCAGAGGAGTATGTTCTCTCGTGCCGTCGTTGGAGGGACCCGCCGTGCCGCTGAAGCTGGAACCCTCGGATCTCGTCAAGACCGAGTTCGCCTCGCTCCCCGTAGCAGAGATGCTCGGCAAGCCGGTCACGGTCCTCCTCGGCGTGTCCGACGACGCGGCCGCGGCACTCGGCGGGCTCGACATCGAGAACGTCTTCGACCTGGCGCTGTCGCACGTGTTCGCGGCCGCGGTGCAGATCGACGACGCCGCGGACAACGCCACCAACACGTTCAGCCGCTTCGGCGCTCCGCCCGCGGATCTGCTGAGCAACGGCACCACGGGAACGACGAAGGTCGCCGACATGCGCTTCGAACCGATCGGCATCCTCGCGGGGATCCCGGATGCCGCCGGGTTGCAGGCCGCGCTCGGCGTCGAAACCGTGCGCGATCTCGCCGTGTACCCGCCGTACCGGGCTGCACGCACGCTACTGCAGTCCGCGTTCTTCCCGGAGGAGGACCTCGCATTCGACCCCGAGGCGCCGGCCGACCTCGTCCCGAAGACCGGCGAGTTCACGACGGAGCGCGTGCAGTACACGACGCTCGTCCTCGACCACCTCCTGCGGCCCGACGGCGCGCCGCCGCTGATCGACGTCGCCGGGCCGAACTTCGCGCCCGTGGACGTCGCGCCGGTCGCCGATCCGAACTTCGGATTTCACACGCTCGGCATCGGCGCGCTGCTCACCTTCAACCAGTCGTGGTTCATGCAGGGCGTCACGCTCGGACACCTGCTGCACTCCGCCGCGCTTGCACCGGGCGAGAGCACGCGGATGGCGGTCGTCGATTGGAGCCGTCGTACGAACGCGGGGCAGACCGAGTTCGTCGGCGAGGCCGAGGACGTCGCACAGGACACGAGTCGCAACCGCAGCATCAGCGAGGTCACCCAGGCAGTCGCGCGCGAGGCGCAGTCGGGCTTTTCGCACACCGAGAGCGAGTCGACCACCAAGCAGGCGGGAGCGAGTGGCGGGTTCAGCATCGGACCGGTCGGGTTCGGCGCGAGCGCGAGCATCGCGAAGACGACCGCGTCGGCCGACAGCTACGCGACGACCGCCGGAAGCCGCGAGGTCGGCGCGTCGATGCTCCAGCAGGCGAACGACCGCACGCACCAGCACGCCCACGCGTCGCGCACCCGCCGCGCCTCCGTCGTCAGAGAGGTGAGCCAGACCGAGCACGAGAGCGTGTCCACGCGCGTTCTGACGAACTACAACCACATGCACGCGATGAGCGTGCAGTACTACGAGGTGCTGCAGGTCTATCGCGCCGAGACCTCGCTCGTCGGCTGCGACCGCGTTGTGTTCGTCCCGTTCAAGCTCATCGACTTCGCCGACGAGGACGTGCTGAGGCGCTTCCGAGGCGCGCTGATCGATGCGGCGCTGACGCCCGCGGTGCGTGACGCGCTCGTCAACTACGACACCCTCGAGCTTGTCCCCGACCGGCAGGTGCACTTCCCCGGCATCGGCGGGAACCTGGACACTGCCGTCCTCGACGTCCGTCTCTTCCGCCCCACCGTCCTCGCCCGCCGGGCGCCGAACGGCGGCGGGGACGGCGGCGAGGTGCCGGACGGGGAGCCCCCGGAGCCGCCCGGCCGGCCGGAGCCGACCGTGCCGGACATACGCCCCACGACCCAGGTCCTGTGGGCGGGCGTCGGGAGCCGGCTCACGAGCATCCTCGGGGCGGCGGCGCTACGACGCGGGTCGGAGTCCCTGTTCGTGCCGTCGGACGTACGGGTCGTCGACGGCGCAGTGCGCTCCGCCGCAGGCGACGCAATCCGGCTGACATACAACCGTGCCGACGGGACGTCGATCACGGACCTGACGCTGAGCGTGCCGCTCGCCGAGATTGCCAGCATCAGCATCACGGGCTCGTCCGCCACCGCAGCGGTCGACGCGACTGCCACGCTGACGCTTGCCCGCAACGGCGTGATCTTCCCGCTCGAGCTGCCGACCGTCACCGTCGTCCGCGGCAGCCCCTCGACGCCGCTCGTCCACATCGAGGCCGCGAGCGCGGACGTCAATCTCGTCGACCACCTGAACCAGAACCGCCTGCACTACAGCCAGGCGGTCTTCCGTGCGCTCGACCCCGCGATGATCGCCGGCCTGCTCGGTCCGTACAGCATCGAGCTGAACGGGGAGACCTTCCCGCTCGTGCAGGTTGCCGAGCCGGCGCCGCTGCGGATAGTCGGCAACGCGCTCGCATTTCGGATCAACACGGATCCGGCGAACGACGAGGAGTGGCGCGGCTTCATGCGCGAGCGCGGTCTCGATATCGGCCAGGCGAAGATCGACCTTGTTCCGCTGTCGAGCGGCGGCATCTTCGCGGAGGCGGTCCTCGGCCGGTTCAACGCTGCAGAGAAGCTCGACCTGACGCGGTTCTGGAACTGGCAGGACTCGCCGATCCCCATTCAGCCGCCGGAGATCGCGGCGCTTCAGACCGGCAGTCGCGCGACCTCGGAGGACCTCAAGGGATCCCCGCTGGAGCAGCCGATCGTGTCGATCACGCCACCCGCCGCCCTGCCGGACCCGACAGGAATGGCCGGCATCCTGGCCGCGATCCAGAACGGGGCTATGTTCCGCGACATGAGCGGCCTGTCCGAGACCGTGAAGCTCGCGACGGAGGCGATCAAGGCTTCCTCCGCCGGTGCAACCTCGGTCGGCCAGCAGGCGAGTAAGAACATGGAGGTCGCCGTGACGGCCGACACAGAGCGACAGAAGATAGCCGCGCAGCTCGCGGCGGCCTTGGCGGGGAAGCCGCTCGGCGACAAGACCGAGTCTGCGAAGGGCGCCGCCGTCAACGAGGTCGACAAGCGAACGAAGGAGGCGGGGAAGGCGGACGGCGCCGCGGGTGCGGCCGGCGCACCAGCCGGAGGCGGCGCGGGCGCACCGAAGAGCGGCGGGAGCGGCGGGGGCACCTCCGCGGCGGGCTCGGGCGGCGCGGCAGCCACGCGCCCGGCGACGCCGTCGACCGGAAACGTCGCGCTCGATCACATCGTCAACAACGACGACCTCGTGCGCCGGTTCATCGGCATGACCGACGACTCGCCGGTCCCCACGCCGCCCGTCACGGGCGAGGGCGTGCCGCTGCAGGAGTGGGACATCTTCGGCGTCGCCTACAGCCTGCTGTTCAAGGCGACGGCGGCCGCCGAGCCCGACTCTCCGTCCGAGACTCAGCTCGAGCAGATCGTCAACGCAAAGCGATGGGTCCCGACGGGGGTCCACGACTTCGAGCCGCTGCTGCTCGGCGACCAGCATCGTTCCGCGAACACCTTCGGGAGCATCCTCCTGCCGCTCTCGCTCATGCCCGCGGGAAGCCTGCAAAAGCTCAACATCGTCGCGCACGCGACGCGAACGAACCGGCTCGCGTTCCAGGCGTCGTTTGTGTTCGATGCGAGCCAGGGAGAGACGGCGTCTTCTGACGAGGAAGAGTCTTTCCCGCTGAGCATGGTCGACTTCAACGAGTTGCTCGGAATGACCGCGAATGCGGAGGTCGAGGTGCAGGGCGGGACGACGGTCCGACTCGCCGACGTCCGGCGCGCTTTCCCCGTCGACGGCGAGGTGCGGATCTTCAATCTGACGAACCCGCTTCAGCGGGAGTACGTTCAGGCGCTCGCGAACTTCTTCCAGGTGCGCACCACAGGCTTCGTCGAGAAGCCCGTTCGGGTGCTGGCGGAGGTGATCGCGACGACCGAGCCGGCATCGGAGCGGGTGCTCGCGAAGAAAATCGACGTCGGCTTCCTGGGCGACCCGCCCGGCCAGACCGTCGACTTCTTCGAGCACCTCCTCGCGCCGGATCGCGCGGGAACGGGCACGTTCACGGCATTCCCGCGCCGCTGAGCGGCTCTCGCGTGGCGGGGGCCTCGTAGGATCCAGTGGACCCCGGGCCGAGGCCCCACCTGTGGGGCTAGGCGGAAGGAGGAAACGATGATCGGGACTCGGTTGCGGATCGCCGCCGCCGCATTTGTCGTCGCCCTCGTGGGCGCGTCGATCGCGCTGGCAGGCGTCGGCAAAAGCAAGGACGACGACAACGGCTTCTCGGCACACTTGATCGGTTTCAATGAGGTGCCTGCCAACAACACCGCGGGACACGGTGACCTGAGGTTCACCATGACGAGCTCGCAGATCACGTTCCGGCTCGTCTACGCAGACCTGAGCGGACCGCCGGCGGCCGCCCATATCCACGTCGGGCAGAAGAACGTGAACGGCGGCGTCGCCGTCTTCTTCTGCGGAGGCGGCGGTCAGCCGGCGTGCCCCGCGGCGACCTCGGGCACGGTGACGGGAACGATCACCGCCGCCAACGTCGTCGGGCCGACGGCACAGGGATTCAACGTCGGTGATCTCGCCGCGGTCGAGCGCGCGATCAAGGCGGGCGTGAGTTACGCGAACATGCATACCGCCAAGTTCCCCGCTGGCGAGATCCGCGGCCAAGTACGCGGCGGCGGGAAGGACGACAACAAAGACAAAAAGGGGAGGAAAGACAAGTAAGCCGATGAGTGGGCCGGGCTGCGCACCGTGGCCCGGCCGACTTGTTCTGACCGTCGAGTTTCGCCCTGCGTCCACACCGTCATCGCGTTGCTCGGGAGCTGCGTCTCGCTCAGGGACGGCGAAGCGCGGCCGCGGCGCACGTCTGCGCCTGTGCGGCAAGGTGGAATGTGATGCCGCGTCCGATCTCGTTGCGTCTATCGTTCGCGCCGATGGCGCTTGCCGCACTGCCCGCGAGGCGGCCGAAACTGACCGCTACGCGACGATGTCACCACGCCAGTCTCGGGGTCGCGTGATCGCGTGCCCTCGGTGCGGGTGGATTGCGGATGTGCCCCGGGCACGCGAGGACGCGGCGTGGGCCGAGCACTTACGCGATTCGTTCTGTGCCGACGTCGAGCCGATGCGCGCGAAGGCGTCGCCCCACCGATCGCCCCTCTGCATCCGCGGCCACCGCCGTGATGCCTTCGGCATTTGCTGGACGTGCGCCACGTCGAGAGCGGCTGCGGTTCTTCGTGCGCGCCCGCGCCGGCGCGCGCGTCGCCGCTAACCGCCCTGTGTCAGGCGAGGACGCTAGAAGGCCTTGAAGCGGCGCCGCTTGATGATCGGCAGTTCGCCTTCGCGCTCTTCGACGATCTCGTGTGTCGCCTCAGCCGGAAGCGTTCCGTCCGCTTCGGGCTCCGCCGCGTCGCCACGAATTACTGTGTCCTGCACGAACTTCTCCTCTGCGCGTTCGGCGGCAGTTGTCGTTGCGGGCGTTTCTTCTTGGTCGTCGGCGTCGGCGTCGGTCGCGCGAGCGGGCGTCTCTTCGCAGGCGTCGGAGTCGGCGCTTCCGGTCGTCGCGGTCTGCTTTGGCGTTTTCTTGGCTTTGGTCACACCTGCAGGCTAGCTTGCTGCTCTCACGCGGGGTCGAGCCCGCAGTCGAAGTAGCGGCGGAGGAGCACGAGTTGGGTGTTCTCGCGCACGACTTCGTGCGTCTTTCGCGCGTGTGGGGCGATCACCGCCGCGGCTGTTGCGGCGTCATCTTCGAAGGCGAGGCGGCCACGCCGGGCAAGATCTTCGAGGAAAGAGCTCGCGGCTTTGTCGTGGCTGGGTGATTCGGCGGCTCCGAGGTCAGGTGCAGCACCGGCGACAGCGAATCGCTTCGGATGAGAGGGCGCGGCGACGAGGAGATCTTCGGAGAGCCCAAGGTGCGCTGCTGGAAGGGCGATCCGCGAGATGGGCTCGTCTTCGGCACCCGGGGCGATGGTCGCGAAAGCGCGGCGCGCGCCGCGTCGATCTTCCGGAGGCGGCGGTGTGGTTGCGGCTTGCAGCGAGAGGATGCCGTGTCGTACGAACGCGCTCTTGAGCGCGTCGCGATAGCGGCCGCGGAATTGAGCGAGGTCGATGTCCAGCATGTGTGCGGCAACCTGGCTGTAGTACGTCGGGACCACGGGTGAGCTCTTGATCGCGTTCACGAGGATCGTGCCGGCGTCTGCTGCCGTCTTGAGGAGTGCCGCCTGATCATGCTTTGTCTGTGTGAGGAAGATGCCGCCGAGGATTTCGAGGAACGCGCCGGTGAAGACGCGCGAGAAGGAATGCGGTTCCGAGGAGAGCTGCGTTGCCGGGGCAGAGGGCGGCAACATCATCGGGTCGGTGTAGAAGAAGGAATTTGAGGCGTTCCTGAGGCAGTCGCGGTCGGTCGCGTCGGGGTGCGCTTGGCGGATCGCCCAGCCGAGCTGCTCGGCGAGACGCGAAAGTCGCGAGGAGCGGTCGAGCCGAGATGCTGTCTCGGCAAGCACTTCTTCGCGCAGGGATCGCAGTTGCAGTGCAGAGAGCATCGCGCTCATGTCGCCGAATGACTCGTGGAAGGCTGCGACTTCGGCCGACATCACATCCCAGAGCTGCGGTTTGAGCGCGTCGAGAACAGCGTGGCCGAGCTCATGGCAGGCGACATCCGGGCTTTCGGCTGAGTAGACGGTGGTGCCGTCGACGATGCCGTGGAAGAAGTGGAGGCCGTTGCGGTCGTAGAACGCATTCAGGTCGGCGTCCTCGTCGAGCTCGACAGTCAATTGAGCGCCGTTGGACGGGAACCACTTTGTGCCCTTCGGGAGCGTCTGCGCCCAGAATTCGGCGGCACGGGCCAGCGCCTCGGCGTTTGCCCAGTAGCGGAATGCCGGCGTGCCGACTTCCTGCTCGCGCGCGGCGGGCTGGCGCCCGCGGATCCGAAGTGGGAGCGATGATGCCGTCAGCCGCGGGATTGGTCGCGTGACCGGGTGGCGTGTCGTAGTCGGCGTGCCGGGATCGTCCTCCCAGGCAAGGATCGATCCGTTCCTGGCGCTCGTCGTCTGCGGGCGCGGACTTCGTGTCTGCGGGCGCTTGGTGCTTGTCTGCTTGCGGGTACGAGTCGTCTGAGGTCGCCTGGCGCGCGCCATCTTTCCCTCCTCATTCGCTGACTGGCCGGAAGCGCGACACTACTCCGCTGGCGATCCGATGCAAGCGGGCGCGGGTTGACAGCGGCAGAGTGAGGTGGTTGGCTGCGGCGGAGCGATGCTGAGCACGTCCGCGCTTCGACTGCGGCGAGGCTCACCCGAGGTTGGGCGATTTCCTTGCGCCGCGTCGCGCTTAGCCGCGTCGGCCGCTCGGGACTGTGCGACGTGACAGCGGTCACCGCCGCGGCTCACACCACGCGCGTTGCGGACGACGACGCGCTAGCGAATCTGCGCAAGGTCGATCACATCGTGGTGCTGATGCTCGAAAATCGGTCGTTCGACCACATGCTCGGGTTTTTGCGTGCCGACCTCGGCAGGCAGGATGTCGAGGGCCCGGACGCGAGCGTCGAGAACAAGGTCGGGACGAAGGGCTACGCGGTGCATCCCGCCAAATCGACGAAGCTGGTGAAGGCGCAGGACCCGTGCCATTCGGGCTGGTGTGTCGACGAGCAGGTTGCTGACGGGGAGATGAGCGGCTTCGCCGCAAACTATGCGAAGACGCGTCCGAAGCCTCCGTTCAAAGGTGATTCACCTGCAACGGTGATGGCCTACCACACCGCTAAGCAACTGCCGGTGTACGCGTATCTCGCCGACACGTTTTGCGTCTGCGACCATTGGTTTTGCTCTGTGGGCGGAGCAACGATGCCGAACCGCTGCTACGCCGCCGCAGGCACCTCTGGCGGGCATCGCGACAATCTGAAGCCGTCGCGGCCGTGGAACCTCGCATCGTTTGTCCGTCATCTCGACGCCGCGAATGTGCAGTGGCGCTGGTACTCACACGACTACGTTCCGACCCTGTGGATCATCGATCCGCTCTACGGTCTCTCGGGCGAGACGCTGCCTTCCTACTTCGATCGACAAGATCCACTCGGCCATCGCAGCTTCTTACAGCGCGCCGCAAAGGGCGACCTGCCGGCGGTGTCCTGGATCGACCCGAACTTCATCGATCTGAGTTTCGGCCCCGAGGGCTCGAACGACGACCATCCTCCCTCGGATCTCCGCGCCGGCCAGATGCTCGCGCTGAAGGCGTTTCACGCGGTTGTACGTAGTCCCGCGTGGGCGAAGACGCTGTTGCTGATCACCTACGACGAGCATGGCGGCTTCTACGATCACGTCGCGCCACCGGCTGCGCAGGACGACAGCAAAGACAAGGCCTTTCACCGGCTCGGACCGCGCGTGCCGGCAATCGTCGTCTCGCCGCTCGTCGCGGAGCGTCAAGTGGCAACGACGGTGTTCGATCACACCTCGATCATCAAGACGATCCTGGCGCGCTTCTGCCGCAAGAAAGACGGCACCGTGCCCGACATGGGTGCCCGCGTACGTGCCGCGGCCCACCTCGGGGGTCTGCTTGGCGGAAAGCCGAGAGCGGCGCCACCGCAGGCCGACTATCAGCGTCTAATCGACCAGGCTGCCAAGTGGCAGAGCGAGTTCTTCACCAAAAGCATCGCGCACCAGACCCAGGTCGGCGCCGAGGAGCCGGAGCTGACCGACTGGCAAGAGGAATTTCTCGGCGCTCGGAACGCTTTGCTCGCGCGCCGCGGCGAGCGCGGCATCGCACCACCGCCGCCGTCGACGCCATAGTCGCGCAGCGCTCTTTGGGGTTAGATCCCGCTTGGCTGGCGTCGGGACTGGTGGGGTCAGACCCCTTTGGGGTCAGACCCCGCTTGGCTGGTCGGGACTGGTGGGGTCAGACCCCTTTTGGGGTCAGACCCTCGCCCTCTGGGTCAGACCCCTTTTGGGGTCACATCTTCGCCCTCTGGGTCAGACCCCTTTTGGGGTCAGACCCCGCCCTCTGGGTCAGACCCCTTTTGGGGTCAGACCCGCTCGTGGCTGGGGTCAGACCCCTTTGCTACCACTTCGAGCGACGGCGATTGCGGCTCGTGTACAGCAACTTCGGGCGCGCTGACTGCAGGCCCGCCTCGGCGAATTGGTCGGCATGGCCCAGGCGACGCGCCACGCGGCTCGTGTCGGCCTGCTGGTCCGGCAAGACGAGCGTGACGGCGGTACCGCTGCGGCCCGCCCGTCCCGTGCGGCCCGTCCGGTGTACGTAGTCCTTTTCCTCATCGGGTGGATCGAAGTTGATCACCTGTGTAACCCCGTCGACGTCGAGACCGCGCGCGGCGACGTTTGTGGCCACGAGCGTTCTCACCGACCCACTCTCGAACCGGGCCAGCGCACGCTCGCGCTCTCGCTGCGACATGTCTCCGTGAATCGCCGCGGCGGCGACGCCGTGCCGCACAAGCCGGTGGGCGAGCCGGTCGGCGCCGCGCTTGGTGCGCGTAAAGACGAGTGTGAGCCCGTCCGAGGAGGTGATGTGCTCGACCAGTGTCTCGAGCTTCGTCGACGCGGTGACGGGCACGAAGCAATGATCGATGTCACTTCGATCCGCGGGCGCAGGCTCTGTCTCGAACCGTGACGGGCTGTTCGTATACGTCCGGGCGAGCTCGCCCGCTTCGCCGTCGAGCGTTGCGGAGAAGAACATCGTCTGCCGGTTCCGCGGCAGCTGCCGCACGATTCGATCGACCTGCGGCCGAAAGCCCATGTCGAGCATTCGGTCCGCCTCGTCGAGGACGAGAATGCGCACGCGGGAAAGATCGACGAGACGGCGCTCCGCGAGGTCCTGAAGCCGGCCGGGGGTCGCGACGATGATGTGCGCGCGTTTTGCCGCCTTGGCCTGGGCGCTCATCGGGACGCCGCCGTAGACGGAGGCAACGGAGAGGTCATTGCAGCGCGCGAGCGACTCGAGCTCGGCCGTCACCTGTCCGGCCAGCTCTCGCGTCGGCACGAGGACGAGGGCCGACGGTCGCGGATCTGTAGACGCGGTCCGCGCGACGATCGGCAAGGCGAACGCAAGGGTCTTGCCCGACCCCGTCGGTGATTTCGCGAGCACGTCGAGCCCTGCGAACGCATCGGGCAGGACGCGCTCCTGAATGGGGAAAGGCTCGTGGATCGAGCGAGCGGCGAGCGCATCGGCGACGGACGCAGACACGCCGAGGTCGCGGAAAGACTGCTGGGACATGTTGTTCGACTCCTTTTCGGGTTCGAGACTGCCGGCCTCGAAACACCCGAAGGGAGGAACGAGAAGCGCATCTCACGGGGCGGACCATTTGCCACCCGTGTGCTCAGAGTAGCTGATCGCAGCGTCGCCGCTACCCTCATGCGAATGCCGGTCCGCCACGATCTGCGTGACGTAGCGATCGTCGCTCACGTCGACCACGGCAAAACGACGCTCGTCGACGCCATGCTCTGGCAGGCCGGATCCTTCCGCGTGAACGAGGACGTCGCCGAGCGCGTCCTCGATTCGATGGACCTGGAACGCGAGAAGGGCATCACGATCCTGGCCAAGAACACCGCCGTTCGGCTGGGCGACGTCAAGATCAACATCGTCGACACGCCGGGGCACTCGGACTTCGGCGGCGAGGTCGAGCGCGCGCTCACGATGGTCGACGGCGTCTTGCTCCTCGTCGATGCCAGCGAGGGCCCCTTGCCGCAGACCCGCTTCGTCCTGCGCAAGGCGCTGGAGGCACGGCTCCCGGTGGTCCTGGTGGTCAACAAGGTCGACCGACCGGATGCGCGCATCGAGGCGGTCGTGAACGAGGTCTACGAGCTCTTCCTCGACCTCGACGCAGACGAGAGCCAGATCGAGTTCCCGATCGTGT
>JBJMJL010000001.1:0-11295 GCA_045806365.1 Gaiellaceae bacterium | reverse complement strand
GTTCGAGGACGAGTTCAACCAGCACAAGGTCGACCGCGGCGCGCTCGCAATGGCGAACTCCGGCCCGAACACCAACGGCAGCCAGTTCTTCATCGTCACCGCCGACGCCTGCCCCTGGCTCGACGGCAAGCACACTGTCTTCGGGCGCGTCACCTCCGGGATGGAAGTCGCCGACACGATCTCTCAGCTGCCGAGCGACCCGAGCGACAAGCCGCGCGAGGACGCCGTCATCCAGACCGTCCACGTCGCCGATCCTGAATAGCCGCCGCGAGCGGCACTCCGTACCAGAGCGCGAGGAACAGAGCGGCTATGGCGGCCGTGAACAGTGCCGCCCAGGCGTGGTGGAAGAGGAAGTCCGTGATCACGAACACGACGCACGTGATCGCCACCGCGAGGCAGAAGAGCCCCGCGATCGTGAGCACGTTCGAGACGACGAGCAGCCGCTCCTTGTCGTGCTGCCGCCAGCGGAGGCGGTGGTACGAGCTCGGCGCGATCAACAGCACCGTCGACAGTGCCGTCGCGATGAAAGCGGCGAAGAAGACGTCTCGGTCGGTGTCCGAGAGCTTCGGGAAGCCGTTCGCGAACGGAACGGCCAACAGGAACGCGAACAGGACCTGCACGCCGGGCAACGCGACGCGCAGCTCGTTCAGCAACTCGATCAGCTCGCGGTTGTGACGATCTTCCTCGCTCTCCGGCACGAGCGGTCTATTCCAGCCACGCTTCGCGCGTAAAACCGCCGAGCGTCGAAGCGCCCGACCGGGCTCGAACCGGTGCCAGGAGATTGGAAGTCTCCGGTGCTACCACTACACCACGGGCGCGCGGGGTAAATAGCGTAGCGCCGTGGATCCGTACTCGTGGGCGCTGCACTGGGACACGCTGCTCGCCGTTGCGGCCCTCGCGGCGGCGTATTTCTGGACGCAAAGCCGCTGGCCGTCGGACACGCGCCGGCGCGCGGCGTTCGACCTCGCGCTGATCCTCCTGCTCGCCGTCTACGTCACGCCGCTGCACACGATCGCGCTGCACTACCTGCTCTCGGTCCACTTCCTCCAGAACGTCGTCACAGCCGAATGGGCGCCCGGGCTCGTCGTCTTTGCGATCGCGCCCGCGCTCGGCCGAGTCGTCGCGCCGTACGTCCACCCACTCGTCGTCCTGCCGCTCTGGCTGGGGACCTATTTCGTCTGGCACGTGCCCGTCATCTACGACGCGGCGCTGACGCGCCCCGACTCGCTCCTCCACGTCGAGCACGTGACGTACTTCGCCGCGGGCGTCCTCCTGTGGTGGCCGGTCGTCCACGGGCCCTACTCGGACGGAGCAAAGGCCGTGTATCTGTTTGCCGCGTTCGTCCTCGCGTCACCGCTCGGCCTGCTCCTGGCGTTGCTGCCCCAGCCCGTCTACGACTTCTACGAGGAGGCGCCCCAGCTCTGGGGCCTGTCAGACCTGGTGGATCAGCAGATCGCCGGCCTGACGATGGCCGTCGAGCAGGCGATCGTGTTCTTCGCCGTGTTCGCCTTGTACTTCACGCGCTTCCTGCGGACGGAGCAGATCGCCGGCGTCTTCAGCGAAAGCCCGAGATGAGCGCCCCGCCGCCGACGACGAGCGCGGACGCGACGATGAGCCGCGCGCCGATCCGCTCGGACCGGCGCAGCACGACCATCGAGATCAGCACCGCCCACAGCGATTCGGTCGCGACGAGCGGCGCGACGACCGTGACGCGCCCACGGTCGAACGCGGAATAGAGGCACGCGTAGCTGACCCCGTAAACGAGCCCGGAGAGGATGAACGGACGAAACGCGAGGCGGATCCGCACGTGCGCGTTTCCGCGCAGCATCACGACGAGCAGGATCACGACCGTCGCCGAGATCAGCGATGCACTCGCGGCGACGAAGCCCGGCACGTCGGTCCCGCGCGCGGCCCAACGCACGAGGTTGTCGCGAATCGCGAACAACAGGGCCGCGCTGAGCCCGAGCATGACCCCGAGTGAAAGCAGGCCGCCGGGGGTGCCTCGCTCGCGCACCAGCACTGTCCCGCCGGCAACGACCAGCAACGTGCCGACGGCCAGCGCCACGTGCAAAGGCTCGTCGAGGAGCGTCACGGCGATCGCGGCCGACAGCACCGGCGAGACGCCCACCAGCACGGCCGTGCGCGACGGCCCGATCACGCCGACGCCGCGCGTGAACAGGATCTGGCTGATGCCCGGCGCGAACAACCCGGTGACGAAGAACGGCCACGTGTCGATCCAGGCGAATCCGCTCAGGTCGCCGGCAGCGACCGCCAGCGCGACGCAGCACACGCCTGCAAGGAATGTGGTGACGAGCGAGGCTGCCTCCGCATCGATCGGCGGCTGCAGAGAGAGGCGGATCGTGACGGCGAGCGCACCGAAGGACAGCGCCGCGCCCGCAGCGAGCAGGACGACCAAAATCGGGGCGGCCGGACTCGAACCGGCGACTTCTGCGTCCCAAACGCAGCACTCTGACCAGACTGAGCTACGCCCCGCTCCGACAGGAGACTAGCTTCGCGCGCCGGCTGCAACCGACCTTCCGACGCGCTACTCTCGCCGCTTCGCTCTTTTCCCCCCGCGAAATTCCCGCTCAGAGCGAAGCTCGATTCCCCCTTTCGAGGGAGGCGAGCGCGATTTTCTGTTACAAAATGACACAGATGTTGATTAAAAAGCAGGTTCTTGCCGCTTTTCTCGCAGTTTTCGCCCTTCTTCTCGCCGCCCCGGTGGCTCAGGCCCGAGGCCTGACGGGCTCGGAAGCATCCCTTCTGAACACGATGAACGCCGTCCGGAAGGCCCACGGCCTGGCGCCGCTCGGCGTCGACTACCGCCTCGTTCGGGCCGCCCGCGGCCACTCGGCGGACATGATGCGCCGCCAGTACTTCGCTCACGGCTCCGTCGCCGGACGCGCCCTCGCGGCCGGCGCCCGCGGTCCCGTCTTCGGCGAGGACCTCGCCTGGGCGACCGGCATCAACGCCACGTGGGTCGTGACCAAGTGGCTGGCGAGCCCTTCACATCGAGCCGTGCTTCTCCGTCCCGGCTTCACGCGTGTCGGCGTCGGCTACGCCTTCGGGACGTTCATCGGCCACGGCGGCGCGGGCGTCGTCACGGCCGATTTCGCAGGACACTAGGGCACGTCGGGGGAACAAGTAGCGCGGGAGGTCGCCTGGGGAGACGGCCTCTCTTGCGCTATTCGGATTCCATCAACGACCTGAGCTCGGAGAGCTTCTCGGCGCGGAGCTCGTCGCGCTCGCCGCGGCCGATGCGACTCAGCAGACCCGTGACGAGCGGCGCGAGCTCGAGCGGGTTGAACGGCTTCGTGATGTAGTCGACGCCGCCGATGTCCAAGCCTCGCGCGCGATCGCGAAACTCCGCGCGCGCGGTGAGAAAGATGATCGGGATGTTCGTCGTGCGCTGGTCCTGCAGCAGCTCTTCCGCAACGCGCCAGCCGTCGAGCCCGGGCATCATCACGTCGAGCAGGATCACGTCAGGCCCGTCATTGCGTGCACGCTCGACGCCGGTCGGGCCGTCGGCCGCCTCGATGACATCCATCTTCTCCGCCTCCAGGTTCACGCGACAGAGGAGTCGGATCGGAGCTTCGTCGTCGATTACGAGAACCTTGGTCATCCCGGTGCTTGCCGCGCTATACCCCGTGCCTCGGCCGCCTAGTCACGCGCCGCAGGTAGCTCGAACGCGAAGCTCGACCCCTCGCCCTCCGTCGAGTCGACCCAGATGCGGCCGCCCATCGCATTGACGAGCTCCTTCGCGATGAACAACCCCAGCCCCGTCCCGGCGGCGCCGTCGCGGGCTGCAGATTCGGCGCGGTAGAACTTGCGAAAGATCCACTCGCGCTCCGACGCGGGGATGCCCATGCCCTCGTCGACGACGCGCACCTCGACGCGGTCCTCGTTGCGGCGCGCGCCGACGGTGACGGTGCCGCCCCGTGGCGAGTACCGCAGCGCGTTCTCGACGAGGATGCTGAACACCTGGCGCACCTTGTCGGGGTCCGCTTCCGCAGCGAGCGGCTCCGTCGGAAGGTCGATTTCGAAGCGATGCCCGTTGACGCCGTCGCTCTCGGCCACCGTCTCGACGATCTCCGACACGACCGACGCGACGTCGATGCGACCCAGCTCGACCTGCAGGTCGCCGGCGTCGAGGCGGGCGACGTTCAGCAGCTGGTCGACGATCTGCGTCACCCGCTCCGACTCTGATGCGATGTAGCCGAGGAACGTGCGCCGCTCTTCTTCTCCGAACGGGATGTCCTGCCGGAGGAGCGTCTCCGCGAAGCCGTAGATGGAGGTCAGCGGTGTGCGCAGCTCGTGCGACACCGCGGCGACGAAGTCCGACTTCATCTGCTCGATCATCCGATCGGCCGAGATGTCGCGGAACGCGAAGATGCGGCCCGCGACGGCCCCGAGCGGATCCCGCATGATCGCCTCGCTGAGCGAGAGCCAGACCTCTTCTCCACCGCGCATGATCGAGACGAGGCGCTGACCCGCATGAGCGATGTCTTCCCCTGACTCGAGCTGGCGTTGCAACACCTGCGTCGTCGTCCGCCCGACCGCCTCCTGCTGCGGCACACCGGTGATCTCTTCCGCGGCCGCGTTCCAGAGCACGACGCACCCGTCGCGGTCGACCGCCACGATTCCATCGGCGATGTTGGCGAGGATCGCATCGCTGCGCTCCTTCTCGAGCGATACACGCGAGTAGAGCTCGGCGTTCGACAGCGCGGCGGAAGTGTTGCCCGCGAGCGCCTGCAGCGCCTCGATCTCTTCGCGCCGCCAGGTACGCGGGCGGCGTGCGTAGACGGAGAGCACGCCGACGAGCGCCCCTTCGGGGCCTGACAGCGGCACGCCCAGATAAGCCGGGTATCCGGCTGCGACGATCGGATCGGTGCCGACGAGCCGCTCATCGGACGATGCGTCGTCGATTGCGAGCGGAGCACGCGACTGGAACACGTCGCCGGAAAGCCAGCCGGTGGCCGTCGCGCGCATGCCGACGACGTCGCGGATGTCGGCGCCGAACGCGGCACTGACGACGAGCTCGTCCTCTTCGATCGTGCGCACCGCACACGCGTCGGCCGCGAGCAGCGCCGGCGCGTGTTGCACGACCTCCTCGAGCACGGCCGCCGGCTCGAGCTCGGTCGCGAGCACGCTGCCCGTGCGTGCCAGCTGCTGCGACAGCGCGCGTGCCGTTCGCTCCGCTTCGAACAGCTCGCTGCGCTCGAGCGCGCCGCGGGCGGCGTCCCCGAGGTGCCGCGCAACCTCGAGCTCCTCGTCGGTGAACTCTCGCGAGGACGCGAACAAGACGATGACGAGGCCGCAGCGCCCGGCGCGAGGGCTCTCGACGGGGACGGCCAGGAGGGCACGGCAGCCGACGGAGTCCATCAGCTCGTGCCACTGCTGCTCGAAACGATCGTCGCTCGCGAGCTCGGGAGCCGCGAGGATCCGCGCATCGGCGGCGGCCGTCGCGAGGACGTCGGCAGCTTCCGGCACGCCGGCCGCGAGGGCATCGCTCAACCGTTCCGGCAGCCGAACGGACGCCGCGAGCTCGAGACCGGCGCTGCGCGGCATCAGCACGGCCGCGTAATCGCCGTCGAAGGCGTCGCACGCCGCCTGCGCCAGTGCGTCGAGTGTCGCCGGCAGCGACAGTGACTGGCCGAGCATCGCGGCGATTCTGAAGAAGGCGCTCTGCTGCGCAAGGCGGCGCTCGTTCTCGCGCAGGAGTCGCGCGACGTGGATTGCCAGACCGATCTCGCGCGCGACCGCCTCGGTCAGTGCCGTCTGCTCGGGCGTCCACCGCGTCGGCCGCGCGCGGTGCAGCGCCAGCACGCCGATCAACTCGTCGAAGACGACGATCGGGGCCGCGAGGACGGCGCGCGAGCCGAGGTCGAGCAGGCCGTCGCGTCCACCGAGCGACGCGTCCGCCAGCTCGCGTGCGTCCTCGGCGTCGTCGATCGCAATCGTCTCGCGCCGGCGGACCGCGAGGTTCGAGACGGCGAGCTTCTTGCCGGTCTCGATCGGTCCGAGGCCGGGCGCATGCCACTGCGCGGCGATCGGGATCGTGTCCTCCGTCTCGCCGAGGCGGATGAAGCAGCGCTCGACGCGGAGCGCCTTGCCCGTCTCGCGCACGGCGACGCGCAGCAATTCGTCGATGTCGAGCTCCGAGCGGACGCGCGCCGAGATCTCGGCGACGAAGCGCTCACGCTCGAGCGCGGCCTGCAGCGCCGCGGTCGAGCGTGTGCGATCCAGCGCGAGTGCCGTTTCGCCCGCGGTCGACTGCAGGAGCGCCAGCTCCTCGTTCGAGAAGGCCCGGCGCTCGCGGGTGGTCCCGACGACGACGACGCCGACAACGCGCTGATCCGCGAGCAACGGTACGAACGCCACGCTCTTCGTGCCGGTCGCCTCGGTCAGCCGAGGGCTGACGATCTTCGAGGCCTCCGCGTCGTAGACCGCGAACGGCGCCGCCTCATATGCGGCGGTCGCCACGCCCGAGGGCTCGTTGTCGAGATCGATGCGGACATCGGGGAACCAATCCAGCTCACGGCCGCCGACGCGGCCGAGCACCGCCGAGGCTGTCCGCGAGGCCTCGTCCACGAGGAAGAGGCAGGCGAGCTCGACGCCGACGAGCGGCTCGACCCGCTCGAGCAGCTCACGCGCGATCGCGACCTGGTCGCCGACGGCCGCGGCCGCCGTCGTCGTCGCCTGCGGCTGTTCGCCGCGGGCACGGGCCGCTTTCCGCCTGGGCACGAGCATCCGAAGGGCGGAAAAACGCCTCACCACAGAGCTTCATTCGCTTGCGACACCGGGGCGTTCAGATTGTAGGGGTCCTTCCAAAGATGGGCCGTTCGGCCTATTGGAAACGAGGGCGCAGGGCGTTAGCCTCAAACGCACTGGGCGATGCGAACCGCGGTGCGTTCCTGGCCTTGCAGTCCGCGGTGAGCACCGGAGGAGGCTCGTCGCCACCGACCCCCCCGAGCGACGAGCCTTCTCCTCTTTCTCTTGACGTGTGAGTGCCCGCCCCGGAGCAGGCGCGAGCTCAAACCGTTCTACGAGTACGTCGTCGGCCGGCTGCGCGTCGAGCTACGTCGAGCAACGACGCCGGCCGCCTGACGGGAGGCTGCAGAAAGCGGGCGACGCGCCCGGCCTCGCGCTCGTCGAGCGACACCGCGCTCTCCGCGACGCCGCGCTCGTTCCAGACGCTGAAGCGGATGTGAGGATCCTCCGTCAGGTAGCGCGTCACGCGTAGCGCCTTGCCGGCATCGCGCGGGTGCGGCGCGAAGAACTCGACGAGCTTCCGGCGTTGCGACGCCGCGCACCAAGGACAGAAGCGGAACCGCTCCTCCAGCTCGCCTCCACAGCGCGTGCATCGCGCCATCGCGTCTCGAAGCTTTCCATAGAGTCGCCGGGTGCGCGAGGCGCCCGACCGGATCCGCCGGCTTCCGGAGCAGTACTTCACCGCGCTCCTCGCCCGTGTGGCGGCAGCGGCCGCCAGGGACGGAGAGACGCTCGTCGACCTCGGGCGCGGCAATCCCGAGGTCGGGCCACCGAGACACGTCGTCGAGGCGCTCGCCGAGTCGTCGGCGCGACCGGACGTGCACGGCTACGCGCCGTTTGCCGGCCTCCCCAGGCTGAAGGAAGCGATCGCCGCACGATACGCCGATCTGTACGGCGTCGACCTCGACCCGGCACGCGAGGTCGCCGTGCTGCCCGGCTCGAAGACGGGACTGATGGAGTTCGCGCTCTGCGCGGTCGAGCACGGCGGCACGATCGTCCTGCCCGATCCGGGCTACCCCGACTACTTCTCCGCCGTCGCCCTTGCCGGCGCGCAGCACGTCCCGTTCGCCGACTTCGACATGGGCGGTGACGCGATGTACCTCAACTTTCCGTCCAACCCGACCGCGGCGGCGGCGACCGAGGGCGTCTTCGCCGCTGCCGTCGCGTGGGCGCAGCGACGCGGCGCCTGGGTGCTGCACGACTTCGCGTACGGCGACCTCGTCTTCGACGGACGCCGGCCGCAGAGCTTCCTCGCGACCGACGGCGCGCGTGAGGTCGGCATCGAGCTGTTCAGCATGTCGAAGAGCTACGGCATGGCGGGCTGGCGGCTCGGCTTCGCGCTCGGCAACGCCGAGCTCGTGCGGCGGATCGAGACGCTGCAGGACCACGCCTTCGCGGGGATCTTCCGGCCCGTGCAGGAAGCGGGCATCGCCGCGCTCACCGGCCCGCAGGACTCGGTCGAGGAACGGCGCGCGACATACGAGCGGCGCCGCGATCACGCGCTCGCCGCGCTCCGCGGCGTGGACGCGCAGTCGGAGGGAACGTTCTTCGTCTGGTTCCGGCTACCGGGGGGCGTGACCGTCGAGCGCATCCTCGCCGAGCAGCGCGTCGCGCTCGCACCCGGCGAAGGCTTCGGCGCGCGCGGCGCCGGTTGGGCACGGCTCTCGTTGGCCGTTACGGACGAGACGCTGGAGCGCGGGCTAGAGCGCTTAGCTCGGCTCGGCGCCGGCTGAGCGCGGCGTCCGCCCGTGTGCGGGCGAGGTTCCAGGAGCGCCAATCGCGCCACGCGCTCTCGCGCGCCAGCAGCGCCTGCGCCAGCTGCTGCCGTTGCGCCGCCGGCAGCGTCCAGATCTGGTCGACGAGCGTGGGCACCGCGTCGTCGCTCAGGTTCGCGATATACGGAACGTCGACAGCCGGGCGAGTGATGTTCGTGCGCGCGATGAGTGCGTCTGGATTGATCAGGTTCAGGGCGAACGTCGCCGCGAAGCCCGTGACGAGGGCGCCCACTGCGAAAGCGTGCCGCTTTCCGCGCAGCACCGTCACGGCGAACCAGATGCAGACGACGGCGAGCCAGAGGATCACGCCGGTGGCGTACAGCCGCAGCTCGGTGAGCCCGTATTCGTTCATGTAGAGCCGCATGCGCTCGAGCGCCGACGCCATGACCACGCCGAGCAACGCGAGCAACGACGCAGCGAGCAGCCTGAAAGCCCGCCGGCCTCGCGTGCCGTCACGCAGGAGCCAATCCCCGGCGAGCAGCAGGGGCAGCGTCAAGACGGCGACGGCGACCAGCTCGAAGAAACCGTGGCGTGCGTATTCGGCGTACGTCAACCCGGTCTCGGACTCGACGAGCCCACGCCCGCCGAAGAGGTAGCGGAACTGCACGACGACGAACGCAAGGAAAAGCAGGTTCAGCACTCCGAGTGGGATGCCGACCTCGACGTCACCAAGGCGTCGCCCGCTCGGGAATGACACCTCCTCGTCCTCCCCGCGTGCTGCGAGCAGATCGCGAAGGAGCCCACCTGCGAGCCACGCGATCGTGCCGATGAGCAGCAGCCGCTCGACGACGCCTGCGTCGAGCGTTGGAATCGCCGACGAGACGAGACTCTGGAAGACCGCATCGGCCGCGACGAACAGCGCGCCGAAGATCAGTAGCAGCGGGGCGCCGAGGGCGAGCCCCCGCACGATGGCGCTGACCCGCCTGGACCGCGCCGTCCCGACAACCTCCGTCCAGCGAATGTCGCGCATGAGCAGCGCCGCCGCTCCGACGACCGCAGACACCGCGGCACCGGCGAGCCCGCCGCCGTAGTCGCTGAGCGTCGCGCGCCGTAACGGCCTACGTGCCGTGCGCAGCGCGCCCATGCTCACGGCCGCGCCCACGGCGAGCAGGTTCGCCGCGACGAGGAGCGGCGCGTCGTGCCAGACGAGGAGCGCGGCGAACAGCAGGAGCGGCGCGACCATCAGGCGGCGGCCCTGGTGCAGCGGCGAGCGCGTGTACCGCAACAGGAGCATGAGCGCAACGACGAACCCCGTCGCCCAGAGAGCAGCGTTCAGGCCGAGCGGCTGACCTTGGAAGAGGAGGTCGCCGAGGATGCCGAGCACAAGTGCCAGCGCGGCGAGGAGCAGTGCAGCCTTCGTGGCCCGACTCACGGCGCTTATTCAAGCAGCGGCCGAGCTATAAGCTTTCGTTATCTAAGCCTTTGCTATCTGCGGCTCGCTGACGCTGTCCGTCGCCAGCTCGGTCGCGAGCACCTCTTCCTTGATCCAGTCGGCGTGAGCGAGCACGTCCTCGTACGTCTGCGGCAGCGTCACGCGAATTCGATCGGTCAGCTCGAGGCCGGCGTCCTTGCGCATCGTGTTCAGCCGATGGATCAGGTCGAGCACGCGGCCCTCGAGCCGCAGCTCGTCGTCGAGCTCCGTGCTCAGCGCCACCGTCACTGCGTCGTCCGCGGCCAGCGCCCATCCTTCGCGCGCGCCGCGCTCGACGAGCACTTCCTCCGCCGAGAGGTCGTGCCCGTTCACGCGGACGCCACCGCCCTCGAGCTGCTCGAAGTCGCCCGCCTCGAGCGCCGCGCGTACCGGCACGAGCTCCTTGCCGAGCTTCGGGCCGAGTAACCGCAGGTTCGGCTTGACGCGTAGCTCGAGCGCCTCCACTGGAGCGAATTCGACCTCCTTCACGCGCAGCTCCTCGGCGATCTCGTCCCTATGGCGTTCCGCCGGGCCTGCGCCCTGGACGACGAGCCGCCGCAGCGGCTGGCGCAGCTTCACGCCTGCGTCACCTCGCGCCTGGCGCCCGAGCTCCACGACGCGGCGCACCTCGGCGACCTCCGCAAGCAGCTCTCCGTCGCGCCCGCGCGCCTCGGGCCACGGCTCGAGGAAGACGGACACCGGCTGTTCGCCGGCGCGCAGCACGCGCCACAAGTGCTCGGCGAGGAACGGCATGAGCGGCGAGACGACCTGGACGGCGCGCACGAGTGCCGACCAGAGCGACTGCAGCGCCGCGGCATCGCTGCGCCAGAAACGCCGGCGCGAGCGCCGGATGTACCAGTTCGAGAGATCGTCGACGAAGGCTTCGAACAGACGGACGGCGTCGGGCGTCCAGAACCGCTCGTACGCATCCGTCATGTCGGCGACCAACTGATCCGTCCGCGCGCGGAGCCACCGGTCGAGCGGATGTTGCGACTCGGGGCCCGTGCGCGCAGGCGTGAACCCGTCGACGTTCGCGTAGTCGACGAAGAACTTGACCGAGTTCCAGAGCGTGAGCAGCCGCCGCTTGACCTCGTGCGCCGGCCCGTAGCCGAACTTGATGTTCTGGCCCGGGTTCTGCTCGCAGAACATCCAGCGCATGACGTCGGCGCCGATCTTCTCGGCCCCCTCCTCGAACGGGATGGAGTTGCCCTTGCTCTTGTGCATCTCCTCGCCGTGCTCGTCCCGGACCAATGCGTAGCCGAAGATGGTGTGCGTCACCGGCTCATTGGCCAGCACGGTCGACATGGTGAGCAGGGCATAGAACCAGTTGCGGAACTG